>NZ_PHNG01000645.1:0-80105 GCF_002803435.1 Bacillus sp. mrc49
TTTCAGCCCAATATGCTATATGATATCGGCGTTCAACTTTCGTTCGCCGTCACTTTTTCCATTCTCATGTCTTCGGGCATCTTCTTGCGCTATCCCCAAAAAACGCTGCAGTTACTTATCATAAGCTTGATCTGCCAATTGACAGCCCTTCCCATTTTGCTTTTTCATTTTTATGAAGCCTCTTTCCTAGGAGTGTTCCTGAATGTCGTGTATGTTCCGCTTTATTCGATTTTGTTGCTGCCTTTTTCTTTAATTGCCCTCACTTGTCATCTGCTATTCCCGCCGCTAGGAGAACCCCTTATATCAATATTGAATTTCACCTTCATCCTATGCAATAAGGCCGCCGATGCAGCCTCGAATTTGCCTTTAGCTTCCATTGTATTTGGAAAGCCCCATTTTTTCGTGATGGCATTACTTGTGTCGTTCCTTTTGGGGCTATTCCTGACCTGGGAGGAGTCCTTTAAGAAAAGTAAATGGTGGTGCGGGATGCTGATTGTACTTTTGTTTTTTCAATATAATATACAAAAGCTGTCACCCTTTGGCGAAGTGCAGATCATCGATGTTGGGCAAGGTGACTCCATTTTAATTATCCTGCCATTCAACCGCGGTAATTATTTGATTGATACGGGCGGACAGATTACATTCCCGATCGAGCCGTGGGCGCAAAAGCGCAAGAAGTTCAATACTGCGGATGATATCATCATTCCGTTATTGAAAAGTAAGGGCATCCATCATTTGGACAAACTGATTTTGACTCATGCCGATGCGGATCATGTAGGGAGTGCGAAAGAATTGATCGAACATTTCAAAGTGAAAGAAATCATCATTGGAGGCGGCAGTGAAGAGCAATATCGCGACTTGGATTTTGTCTCGATTGCAAGGGATAAAAAAGTGCAGCTGTCAGTCAGTAAAAGGGGGGACAGCTGGGTAGCGGGCGGATCTCTGTTTTCCGTGCTGCATCCTCATGAAGAAGAAGAAAATAAAAATGATTCGTCGATCGTTTTATACACGGAGCTAGGGGGCTTATCATGGATTTTTGCCGGAGATTTGGAGGAAGAGGGGGAAGGGAAGCTGATGAACGCCTTTCCCCGGTTGCGGGCGGATATCCTGAAGGTCGGCCACCATGGCAGCAAGACATCTACTTCGGCACCCTTCCTTTTGCAGCTGCAGCCGAAAGCCGCATTGATTTCAGCCGGAAAAGATAATCGATACGGTCATCCCCATAAAAGCGTCTTAGGGAATTTGGAAACAAATCGAATTCATGTGTTCAGGACGGATGAAGATGGTTCGATCATTTATAAGTATTCCAAAAGGAAAGGAACCTTTCGGAAGACTATCCCATAGTATGTTGTATAAATAAAAAAGAAAGAGACTGCAAAAGCAGTCCCCTTCCGAAAAAAATAAGTGCAGAAATCAGGATCCGACAGCTTTAATGACGACAGCTATGGTGAACATGGCAGCGAAAAATACAAAAGATCCGATGAAACCGATTGCGGAATCAGCGACGTCATCTGTCTTTGACTGGACATTCTTTTCGAATTCGTTCATGATTTACCCCTCCTATTTCTGCTAATAGTATAAAACATTACCAGTGAAAAATCTACAGGTCGCATTCTTCATTTCCTATACTGACAAGAGTTGTCACAAATAGTTTGCGGTTATGGGGTCAAAATAAAAGTACAAACAAAGCAAGCGAAAAAGAAAAGCTCGATATTTGTTCTGCACGAATACCTTACCCGCTTTCAAGGGAGATTACCCGGGCCTTCCTTGAAAGTGTTCATATAGATCCGGAATTAGTCCTTTAGGGGGCTAGTTCCCTTTATAGCTTGTCAAATGGTCCATCCACCTATACCATTAGAGAAGAATACATAAAAAAAGAGGCGGATTCTATTGGTATTAGACGTTTGGAAGAGCATAAAAAAAGGGCAATTCGCGCCGGTTTACTTGTTGTATGGAACGGAAGCCTATCTTATTAATGAAACGAAGCAGCTGCTGATCGAGAATGTCCTTCATGAAGATGAGATGGATTTCAACTTCTCTCAATTTGACTTGGAAGAGACACCTGTTGAGACGGCACTTGAAGATGTTGAAACTCTGCCCTTTATCGGGGAACGGCGTTTAGTTTTCATGCAAAACCCCTTTTTTCTGACTGCTGAAAAAACGAAATCGAGAGTTGAACACAATGTGAAGAGACTTGAAGCGTATTTGGCAGATCCCGTCCCTTATTCGATCGTCGTTCTGACTGCTCCTTATGAGAAGCTGGACGAACGAAAAAAAATCACCAAGGAACTGAAGCGAAAAGCGGTCCTCGTTGAAGCGAAGAAGCTTGGTGACCATGAGTTGAAGGGATGGGTGAGGGAACGGGTAGGTTCTGGCCGCATAGATGATCAGGCGACAGAACTATTACTTGAACTTGCAGGAACGAATTTGATGATGCTGACGAATGAATTGGATAAATTGGCACTTTATGTGGAGGAAGATCAACCTATCACCGCCGGGATTGTCGAAAAGCTGGTCGCTAAATCACTTGAACAAAATATCTTCACGCTTGTTGATCATGTGTTACAGCGGAAGATGGAGAGCGCCATGACGATTCTGCACGACCTCCTCCGTCAGAATGAGGAGCCGATCAAGATATTGAGTGTGATGGCAGGACAAGTCAGGCTCATGTATCAAGTGAAGGAGCTATCCCGTCAAGGATACAGCCAGCAAAAAATTGCCGGGCAATTAAAGGTGCATCCTTTCAGGGTGAAGCTGGCACTTGAGAAGACGGGGAAATTCCAGGAACGCGAATTGCTGGGCATCATGAACGACTTGGCAGAGGCGGATTATAAAATGAAAACGGGCCAAGCGGACAAGGCGATAACGCTTGAATTGCTGCTCTTGAAAATAAGGTGAGATTAAAAAGGTGACAGAAGCGCTGTCACCTTTTTATGTTGTAGTATTAGAATGTTTAATGTTGCTGCGTTGAATTGGTAACGCATTGCCCTTAGTTGTTTGTTTCATTCCACTTTGTGCGAGAACGAGGATGACAATCGATTGCCCACAGTTTGGAGGACTTGGACTTTGTCCGTCTCATTGCACTGCAGGTGCTCGCTTTCCATTCCACTTTGTGCGATAACGAAGCTTGGCTGGGCGGACTGCTTCGAATCCAATGAAAATAATGATGCCAAAGCGCCGTTGACTTATATTTGTTCTAAAAATGGGCACAAAAAAAACGATCCGGTTGGATCGTTTAATTTTTTGTCATTATGCGTTAAGAGCGTTAAGTCTTTTCGCTAAACGAGATTTTTTACGGGCTGCCGCATTTTTATGGATTAATCCTTTAGATGCAGCTTTGTCTAATTTCACAGCAGCTGTTAAAAGAGCTTCTTTAGCAGCTTCAACGTTTTCACCAGCTAATGCAGCTTCAGCGTTTTTCACTGTAGTACGCATAGTAGATCGAACTGTAATGTTTTGTACGCGTTTTTTGTCGTTGATTTTCACACGTTTAATAGCAGATTTAATGTTTGGCATTCCGTTCACCTCCTACAAAGAAATCGAGATTATATGAACTCGACTTTTCAAATCCATATCAAATAGCACAAGTGATATTCTATCAGACTGCTCATAAATATGCAATACTCCAGATTGAGAATCGAAAAGGAATTATAATTTCAATAAAAAATTCATCTCGTCATATTTCATTGTACCAAAAAAATGAATAATAAAAAAGCAAAAACGACAGAATGTTTAAGAGAGACTATGCAAATTACTAGATTGGATTACAATTCGAACAGCAGGAGGGCGCTATGGATAAACATTTGGATCTTAGGGAATTTGGTATTCGGACAGATTTGGCAATTGAAGCTAAGGAAATTGCCCTTGAACATAAAGGTGTCGTTGAGGAAGTGAATGTCTCCCATATCGAAGGGGTCATCATTAAGGAAAAAGAAGTCGATGACCTCAAGGTATCCTTGGTAGAGGTCACGGCTGCGGGGGAAAAGGAGATTGGCAAAAAAGAGGGCAGCTATTTGACCATCGAGGTCCAGGGGATCCGACAACAGGATACCGATACGCAGCATCGGGTGGAAAAGGTGTTTGCCAATGAGCTGGCTTATTTCCTGCAACGGAATAAAATCACCAAGGAAAGCAGCTGCTTGGTCGTTGGTCTTGGCAATTGGAATGTTACTCCCGATGCTTTGGGGCCTGCAGTCATTGAGAATCTTGTCGTCACGAGACATTTGTTCGAGTTGCAGCCAGGGTCAGTGAAGGAAGGATATCGGCCAGTCAGTGCGATTTCCCCAGGGGTCATGGGAATTACGGGAATTGAGACGAGTGACATCATAAAAGGGGTCATCGAGAAAAGTAAACCGGATTTCCTCATTGTCGTGGATGCCTTGGCTGCCCGTTCGATCGACCGCGTGAATTCAACGATACAAATCACCGATACCGGCATTCATCCGGGTTCTGGTGTCGGGAATAAACGAAAAGAACTGAGCCAGGATACATTGGGAGTACCCGTCATAGCAATAGGGATTCCGACGGTCGTCGATGCCGTATCCATTGCCAGCGATACGATCGATTATATCTTGAAGCATTTTGGCAAGGAATTAAATGAAGGTGACAGACCTTCACGTTCATTGGCACCTGCGGGATTCAGCTTTGGCAAGCGGACGAAGCTGACTGATGAGGATATGCCGGGGGAGAAGGAACGCCAAACCTTCTTGGGGATGATAGGGGTCCTTCCTGATGAAGAGAAACGGAAACTGATCTATGAAGTGCTGTCACCGCTCGGGCAAAATTTAATGGTTACACCGAAGGAAGTCGATGTTTTCATTGAAGATATGGCGAACTTGATCGCGAATGGGCTGAATGCGGCCCTGCATAAATCAATCAATCAAGATAATGCGGGATACTACACCCGCTAACACCATTTTTTGTGCCCAAAAATGGTGTTCTACCCTTTCTAGCAAAGTCATACGTATTAATAGACAAGCTATAGAGAGGGTGGAAGGATGAAAAGAAGAAATTCCCCAGGGGTCATAACAGCTGTTCACGGATCAACGATCATAAAAACTTTTCTAGGTATTCTCGCCTTGCTTCTTTTTGTTTTTTCAATCAGTGGGGTCATGACTTCTTTGAGACCGGAGTATCGGATATCTTCGGATTCGGTGCATACCGTAGCCAACCAATTTTCAGGGAAAATGCTGTTCTCGATGATGGCCAATGAAAACCAATATTTTTTTAACGCACTGCCGGAGGGTAAACAAGAATCAGTGATCACGGATCAATTGATAAAAGTCTCAACCAACATATCATTGGAGGACCCGCGGAGTTTACTTGGCAGGGAACTTCCTGGATTCTCGATTTTCGATAATGAGATTCTCGTGGCAGGTGAAGGAACGAATTATACGAACATGCCGTATGAATCCTCGCCGCCAGTAGATGTCCTGAATGAAGAGCGGGATGCATCCCTGCAAAACCTGGATGAGATTGAAGAACCGGAAAAAGGGGATACGAACCAGCCTCATCAAACGACGAATGGGCGGAAAGTGGTCGAGATTTACCATAGTCACAACCGTGAATCTTATCTTCCCTATTTAAAAGGGGTGACCAATCCGGATCTAGCCTACCATTCTAAAATCAATATTACGAAACTCGGGGAACGAATGGTTGAGGACCTAGCTGATAAAGGAATTGGTTCCTCGCTCGATAAGACGGATATCATGGGCAATTTGAACAATAAAGGATTGAATTACAACAAATCCTATCAAGAATCTCGAAGGTCTGTTCAGACGGCGATGGCCACTAACAAGGATCTGGAATATCTCATTGATATCCATCGGGATTCAAAACGAAAAAAACATACGACCATTACGATCAATGGCAAACAATATGCCAAAATCGCCTTCGTGATTGGCGGTAATAATCCCAACTTTGAAAAAAATGCCGCGCTTGCCAATAAACTTCATAAATCGTTGGAGAAAAAATACCCGGGCATTTCCCGCGGGGTTATGAAACAGGGCGGATCTGCCCATAATGGTATATATAATCAAGATTTATCAGGCAACGCCATGCTCATCGAGGTTGGCGGCGTCGACAATACTTTCGAAGAAATGTTTTTAACCGTGGATGCCTTTTCCGACGTTTTCAGCGAATTTTATTGGGATGCGAAAGCGGTGGATAAAACGGCCGGGGAATCGGAAGCGAAGTAATTTGGAAAGGAGACCTCCATCATGGTTAGATTTTGGTTGAAATGTACAGGGATTGTACTCGTATTATTTTTAGGCGTTCTGATTGGGATGCAGCAGGCGAACGATGGAATGAAGAAAATGAAGGGGTATGAAGATCCTTCTTTAAATAGTGCATTCATGATCAACCAATCAGGCCAAGGGGAGATGGAGGCTGATATCCTAGGACAAAAGGTGACAAGCCATGACTTGGAGACAAAAAAAGAAAAGCTGGAAGAAATGAAGGCCTTCAATTTTTTCTCCTCAATCGGCAGAACGCTAGGGGACACGATTTCAGGGGCATTTCAAGCGCTTATCGATATGATTTAGCTGTAGTGTCGTGAATAAACCAGCAAAAGGCCTGCATCCAATCCGATGCAGCCTTTTTTTATGCTTTACCTTACAATGATGCTTCTTTTGTAACTATTCTGTTGAATCTTGCATTTTCTATTGATATAATAAAAAATAGTGTATTGTGTCGACTAGTGGGAGTGAACGTCATGAATAGAGAAGAAAAATTAAAAAGACAATCAAAGATTCGCAACTTTTCCATCATCGCTCATATTGATCATGGTAAATCTACATTGGCGGATCGCATCATTGAAAAAACGAACGCCATGACTCAACGTGAAATGAAGAGTCAACTGCTGGATTCCATGGATTTAGAGCGTGAGCGTGGAATTACGATTAAATTGAATGCAATCCAATTGAAATATAATGCGAAAGATGGCGAAGAGTATATTTTCCATCTGATTGACACACCGGGACATGTCGATTTCACGTACGAGGTTTCAAGAAGCCTGGCTGCGTGTGAAGGCGCTGTCCTTGTTGTCGATGCAGCTCAGGGCATTGAAGCCCAAACGCTGGCAAATGTGTATTTGGCTTTGGATAACAACCTGGAAATCATTCCGGTCATCAACAAAATCGACTTGCCAAGTGCTGACCCGGAAAGGGTGCGTGGTGAAATCGAGGAAGTAATCGGCTTGGATGCTTCCGATGCAGTCCTTGCTTCGGCTAAAGCCGGTATCGGAATCGAGGAGATTCTCGAGCAGGTGGTTGAATTGGTGCCGCCGCCACAGGGAGATCCGGATGCCCCTTTCAAGGCGCTCATTTTCGATTCACTGTTTGATGCCTATCGCGGTGTCGTAGCCTATATCCGTGTTGTCGAAGGTTCCATAAAAGTGGGCGACAAAATCAAAATGATGTCCACTGGCAAGGAATTCGATGTAACGGAATTGGGTGTCTTCAACCCAAAACCGCAGCTGCTGGGTGAGCTGAATGTCGGCGATGTAGGGTTCCTTACGGCTGCCATTAAAAATGTCAGCGATACGACGGTGGGTGATACGATCACAAGTGCCGTCAATAGTGCGACAGAGCCGCTTCCGGGTTACCGTAAGATGAATCCGATGGTGTATTGCGGGTTATACCCAATCGATGCATCGAAGTTCAATGACCTGCGGGATGCTTTGGAAAAATTGGAATTGAACGATTCTGCGCTTCAGTTCGAGGCGGAATCATCGCAAGCGTTAGGCTTCGGCTTCCGTTGTGGATTCCTTGGACTTCTTCATATGGAAATCATCCAGGAACGGATTGAACGTGAATTCAAAATTGATTTAATCACTACTGCACCAAGTGTTATTTACGATGTTGTCCAAACGGACGGAACGGTTCTGAAGGTTGATAACCCATCCAACATGCCTGATGCCCAAAAGATTGAACGCGTCGAGGAGCCATACGTAAAAGCGACGATGATGGCACCGACGGAATTCGTCGGGACGATCATGGAAATCTGTCAAAACAAACGCGGTAACTTCATTGACATGGAATATATCGATGAGACACGTGTGAGCATTCATTATGAGATACCGTTATCGGAAATCGTGTATGATTTCTTTGATCAATTGAAATCCAATACGAGAGGCTATGCTTCATTCGATTATGAGTTGATCGGTTACAAACCGTCCAAGCTTGTGAAGATGGATATCCTGCTTAATGGCGAAACCGTCGATGCGTTGAGCTTCATCGTTCATAAGGATTTTGCCTATGAACGCGGTAAAGTCATCGTTGAAAAGTTGAAGAAATTGATTCCGAGACAACAATTCGAAGTACCGATCCAAGCAGCTATCGGACAGAAAATCGTGGCCCGTTCCTCGATTAGTGCAATGCGCAAAAACGTATTGGCTAAATGTTACGGCGGCGATATATCTCGTAAACGTAAGTTGCTCGAAAAACAGAAAGAAGGTAAAAAGCGGATGAAACAGGTAGGATCCGTTGAAGTGCCGCAAGAAGCTTTCATGGCTGTTTTGAAAATGGATGATACGACACCGAAGAAATAAATAAAATTAACGATAGAGGGGAAAAGAGGGTAGAGTGATTCTAGCCTCTTTTTCTATCGACTCATTCGATTAAAGGTTGTGAACACGATGATTAAAAGCGCCTATCTCCATATACCGTTCTGTGAACACATTTGTCACTATTGTGATTTTAATAAAGTATTCCTGCAAGGACAGCCTGTCGACGAATATTTACAGATGATGAAAAGGGAAATGGCCCTGCAGCTTGCCAAATACCCGACGACAGGATTGGATACCGTTTTCGTCGGCGGAGGGACACCGACCTCATTAGATGAAAAACAGCTGACATTCCTATGTGAAGCTATCAATGAAACCTTGCCATTCGAACCGAAAAAAGCCGAGTATACATTCGAGGCCAATCCAGGGGACCTTTCGAGGGAAAAACTCGAAATTCTGTATCAATCGGGTGTCAATCGGCTTAGCTTCGGCGTGCAGAGCTTCAATGATGATTTGTTGAAACGGATAGGACGGACTCATCGGGCTTCCGAAGTGTACGAAACGATCCACCTGGCTCAAGAGGTTGGCTTCACGAATATCAGCATTGATTTGATTTATGGATTGCCTGGTCAAACGATGGCCGATTTTCAGGATACGCTGGTTAAAGCCCTTGCTCTGCAATTGCCGCACTATTCCAGTTACTCATTGATCGTTGAACCGAAGACGGTTTTTTACAATCAGATGCGAAAGGGTAAATTGAACCTGCCGCCGCAGGAACTCGAGGCTTCCATGTATGAGAAGCTCATGGAAGAAATGGAGAAGCAAGGTATCCACCAGTATGAAATCAGTAACTTTGCCCGGCCTGGTTTTGAAAGCCGTCATAATCTGACATATTGGGATAATGTGGAGTATTATGGCATTGGTGCCGGCGCACATGGCTATACTGGAGGAAGGCGAGTGGCTAACCATGGCCCCGTGAAGAAATATATCACCCCTTTATTAGAAAATCAGCTGCCGGTTTTGGAGGAACATCAGGTCCCGCTCCATGAACGGATGGAGGAAGAAATGTTTTTGGGCCTCCGGAAAACAGAAGGAGTTTCAATCGAGAACTTCATGAATAAATTTTCTGTTGAAATGACCGAGATTTTCCGGAAACCGCTTCAGGAAGAAGTGGCAAAGGGCCTTCTAATGGTTGAGGACGGCTTCGTCCGCTTGACTGAACAGGGGAAACTGCTCGGAAATGAAGTGTTCCAATCATTTTTAGGTGTTGCCGATTCCGATTAAGGAAATCGCTTGTCATTTTAACGATGAATTACGGGTTTTCTTTGTTGACATCATTGGCTGCATTTGATAATTTATTAGTATATTAGCACTCAGAGAGACAGAGTGCTAACAGAGGTGATCATACATGCTAACTGATCGTCAATTATTGATTCTGCAAGTGATAATCGAGGATTTTATCCATTCAGCCCAGCCAGTCGGGTCACGAAGCTTGTCGAAGAAAGATGAAATTACGTTCAGCTCTGCCACAATCCGCAATGAAATGTCTGATCTTGAAGAAATGGGATTCATAGAAAAAACCCATACATCTTCCGGCAGGATTCCTTCTGAAAAAGGGTATAGATATTATGTGGATCATTTACTTTCTCCTCAAGCTCCGAAAAAGAATGAAATGAAATTATTGAAATCCGTTTTTGTAGAACGAATTTATGAATTGGAAAAGATCGTTCAAAAGTCAGCGAAAATTCTTTCGGAACTGACGAATTATACGGCAATAGTGCTTGGGCCGAAAGTGAATGAACATAAGCTGAAGAAAATCCAAATCATTCCCTTGAGCGCTGAAACAGCGATTGCCATCATCATTACCGATACAGGTCATGTGGAGAACCGAATGATTTCCCTTCCTCCCTCTTTCGATATAAACGAAATCGAAAAGATGGTGAACATATTAAATGCCCGATTGGTCGACGTTCCGTTAGTTGATTTAAAGGATAAGATATATAAGGAAGTGGCTGTTCTGTTAAGCCGCCACATTCAAAACTACGGCTCGATGGTTTCCGTCCTTGCGGATACCTTGACGGATACAAACCCCGAAAAAATATTTTTCGGCGGGAAAACGAATATGTTGAGGCAGCCGGAGTTCCATGATATCGCTAAGGTCAGCACGCTTTTATCCATGATTGAGCAGGAGCAGGGGTTTTATGATCTCATTACCCAAAACCCATCTGGCATCCACGTCAGGATCGGCCGCGAAAATCAAAACACAGTGCTTGATGATTGCAGCTTGATTACCGCTACTTATTCAATCGGACAGGAGCAAGTCGGCACATTAGCCATATTGGGTCCGACGAGGATGGAATATTCGAGGGTGATCAGTTTGCTTTCGTTTTTCTCGAAGGATTTGACTGCCCTCATGACAAAACTGTATCAAAAATAGGAGCAAAGGTAATATTGTTAAGGTGGCGGAGGGCAGCATCCCGTCGCCTGGCATGATACTTTAGCATAAATTGTATAACCCTTTTAGGGAGGTGAGATTGTGACAGATAATAAAAACGAAGAACAAACATTGGAAAATGAAACAATCGAAGAAAACGCTGCAGAAGCGGTTTTCGCTGAAGAAGAAATTCCAGCGGAGCAAAACCAGGATCCGGCTGAAAAGGATGAGCTTCAGTTGGCTCAGGAAAAAATTGCCGAGCTTCAAGCAAAAATCGAAGAAATGGATAACCGTTACCTTCGTCTGCAGGCCGATTTTGATAATTCAAGACGCCGTGCCAAGCTTGATATGGAGGCGGCTCAAAAATATAGAGTTCAAAGTATTGCTGGCGATTTAGTGGAAGCCCTTGATAATTTTGAAAGAGCTACAAAAATCGAAGCGGAAAATGAACAAACGAAATCCCTGCTTTCGGGCATGGAAATGGTTTATAAGACGATTACGGACGCATTGGCCAAAGAAGGCATCGAGCCGATCAGCTCGGTTGGTGAAGAGTTCGATCCTCGTTTGCATCAAGCGGTCATGCAAGTCCAAGATGAAAACTTCGGTTCCAACATCGTCGTGGAGGAATTCCAAAAAGGATACCTGCTTAAAGACCGAGTGATTCGACCTGCAATGGTGAAAGTGAACGAATAAGCATTTTACATATAATTACTGGGAGGTAGTGAAACTATGAGCAAGATTATTGGTATTGACTTAGGTACAACAAACTCTTGTGTATCTGTACTTGAAGGCGGGGAACCAAAAGTAATCCCGAATCCAGAAGGAAACCGTACGACTCCATCCGTAGTGGCATTCAAAAATGGAGAAAGGCAAGTAGGGGAAGTGGCAAAACGCCAAGCGATCACAAACCCTAACACGATCATCTCCATCAAGCGTCATATGGGTACGAACCATAAAGAAGTAATCGAAGGAAAAGAGTATTCACCTCAGGAAGTTTCTGCAATCATCCTTCAATACTTGAAATCTTATGCTGAAGAGTATCTTGGTGAGAAAGTTACAAAAGCGGTCATCACCGTACCTGCTTACTTCAATGATGCAGAACGTCAGGCAACAAAGGACGCTGGACAAATTGCCGGTCTTGAAGTGGAACGTATCATCAACGAACCGACAGCTGCAGCACTTGCATACGGTTTGGATAAAACGGAAGAAGATCAAACGATCCTTGTATTCGACCTTGGCGGCGGAACATTCGACGTTTCTGTCATGGAACTTGGCGATGGCGTATTCGAGGTTAAATCCACAGCCGGCGACAATCGTCTAGGTGGAGATGATTTCGACCAAGTCATCATCGATTACTTAGTGGAAGCATTCAAGAAAGAAAACGGAATCGACCTTTCCAAAGACAAAATGGCTGTTCAACGTTTGAAAGATGCAGCTGAAAAAGCGAAAAAAGATCTTTCCGGTGTAACTTCCACACAAATTTCATTGCCATTCATCACAGCTGGGGATGCTGGCCCGCTTCACTTGGATGTAACCATGACTAGAGCTAAATTCGATGAGCTTTCTTCAGGCCTTGTGGAACGCACAATGGGACCTACTCGTCAAGCGATGAAAGATGCGGGCCTTTCTGCTTCTGAAATCGATAAAGTCATCCTTGTTGGTGGATCTACACGTATTCCTGCGGTTGTTGAAGCAATCAAAAAGGAAATCGGACAAGAGCCAAGCAAAGGCGTTAACCCTGATGAAGTAGTGGCCATGGGTGCTGCGATTCAAGGTGGCGTATTAACAGGAGATGTTAAAGACGTCGTTCTTCTTGACGTAACTCCACTTTCACTTGGAATTGAAACGATGGGCGGAGTGTTCACGAAATTGATCGATCGCAATACAACGATTCCAACAAGTAAATCCCAAGTATTCTCGACTGCGGCTGATAACCAAACGGCTGTTGATATCCACGTTCTTCAAGGTGAGCGTCCAATGTCAGCGGATAACAAAACGCTTGGCCGCTTCCAATTGAGTGACATTCCGCCGGCACCACGTGGAGTTCCTCAAGTTGAAGTAACATTCGATATCGATAAAAATGGTATCGTGAACGTTCGTGCGAAGGATCTTGGCACAAACAAGGAACAAGCGATCACGATCAAATCATCTTCAGGCCTTTCTGATGAAGAAATCGACCGTATGGTACGCGAAGCGGAAGAAAATGCTGACAGCGATAAGCAACGTAAGGAAGAAGTGGAGCTTCGCAATGAAGCGGATCAACTAGTCTTCCAAACGGAAAAAACGCTTAAAGATCTAGAAGGCAAAGTGGACGAAGCGGAAGTGACGAAAGCGAACGAAGCGAAGGATGAACTGAAAGCTGCCATCGAGAAAAACGAGCTTGAAGAAATCCGCGTGAAGAAAGATGCACTGAACGAAATCGTTCAAGCATTGACCATGAAGCTTTATGAAGAAGCGGCAAAAGCTCAGCAAGCTGGTGAAGCTGGAGCTGGCGAAGCCGGTGCAAAAGACGATAACGTCGTCGATGCAGAGTACACAGAAGTTAACGAAGAAGAGAAAAAATAAAAAGTGACCCATCCGGGAAGCTGAAATATATGGCAGTGTTTTTGGCCTGTCATTGTAGAAAAGTCAAAGTCAGGTTATCTTGGCTTTGGCTTTTTTATAATGAATGGTTTTCTCTATACAAACGCAGCCTGGGGAAATATGTGATTATGAGAAAAAAAGTGTGCAATTCGGGGCTGGCCTTATCATTTGCAAAAAAGTGTCAATGCCGTTTGTACTTTTCTAGTTGATTATTATCTTCGTTCAGTGATAATATTACCTTTATGTGAATCGAATCGGGAGTGGATTTTAGATATGAGTAAACGTGATTATTATGAGGTGTTAGGCCTTTCGAAGAGTGCTTCGAAGGATGAAATCAAAAAAGCGTATCGCAAGCTCTCCAAACAATATCACCCTGATATTAATAAAGCGGACGATGCTGCGGATAAGTTCAAGGAAATCAAGGAAGCTTATGAGGTATTGAGCGACGAACAAAAAAAGTCCCATTATGATCAATTCGGACATACCGATCCGAACCAAGGATTCGGCGGCGGTCAGGACTTTGGCGGTTTCGGCGGTTTTGAAGACATTTTCAGCAGTTTTTTCGGCGGCGGCGGACGCAGGAGAGATCCTAATGCACCTCGCCAAGGAGCGGATCTACAATATACGATGACGCTTTCGTTTGAAGAGGCGGCCTTCGGAAAAGATACCGAAATTGAAATTCCTCGTGAAGAGGATTGTGATACATGTAAAGGGTCAGGTGCCAAACCAGGGACTAAAGTCGAAACTTGTTCTCATTGCCATGGAACCGGTCAATTGAATGTAGAGCAAAATACTGCGTTCGGCAGAATTGTGAACCGGAGAGCATGTCACCACTGTCAAGGAACAGGGAAAATCATTCCCCAAAAATGTTCAACATGTGGCGGAGACGGAAAGGTTCAAAAACGCAAAAAAATCCAAGTCAAGGTGCCGGCCGGAATTGATGATGGCCAGCAGCTGCGGGTAACCGGTCAAGGGGAACCGGGAATCAACGGTGGACCTGCTGGGGACCTATATGTGGTCTTCCATGTACGCAGCCATGAATTCTTCGAGCGGGACGGCGATGACATCTATTGTGAAATGCCGGTCACGTTTGCCCAGGCAGCATTAGGGGATGAGATCGAGGTTCCTACCCTGCATGGAAAAGTGAAGCTGAAGATTCCTGCTGGTACACAAACAAGTACCCGTTTCCGTTTAAAAGGCAAGGGTGTCCCGAATGTCAGGGGATATGGCCAAGGAGATCAGCATGTTGTCGTGTTGGTGGTCACGCCTAAAAAATTAACGGAAAAACAAAAGGACCTGCTTCGTGAATTCAGCGATATCAGCGGACAACCAGGCATAGATGAACAAGAGGATGGCTTTTTCTCAAAAGTGAAGCGTGCTTTTAAAGATAGGTGAATAAAAGTAAAAGAAGAAATTGGGAGTTGGTAGACTATGAAGTGGTCTGAATTTGCAATCCAAACAACGAATGAAGCGGTTGAACCTGTTTCGAATATTCTTCATGAGGCAGGTGCCAGCGGTGTTGTCATTGAGGATCCTCTAGAATTAGTCAAGGAACGTGAAAACGTTTTTGGCGAAATCTATCACTTGAACCCAGATGATTATCCGGATGAAGGTGTATTGATCAAGGCGTATTTGCCCGTAAACAGCTTCCTTGGCGAAACCGTCGATGCCATTAAGGAATCGATTAATAATCTCCTTCTTTTTGATATTGACCTTGGGAAGAATATCGTTTCGATCAGTGAAGTGAATGAAGAAGAGTGGGCAACCGCTTGGAAAAAATATTATAATCCCGTCAAGATTTCCGAACGTTTTACCATCGTTCCTACATGGGAGGATTACACTCCCGTCAGCAGTGACGAACTGATCATTGAACTTGATCCAGGCATGGCCTTCGGAACAGGCACACATCCAACGACGGTCATGTGCATCCAAGCGCTGGAGCGTACAGTGAGGCCAGGCGATCTAGTAGTCGATGTAGGAACCGGGTCTGGCGTATTGAGCATTGCGGCCGCATTGCTCGATGCCAAGCAGATCCAGTCCCTTGATTTGGATGAAGTGGCTGTACAATCCGCTACGCAAAATGTTCAGCTTAATAATGTACAAGATAGAGTGTCTGTTTCGCAAGGCAACTTGCTGGATGGTGTGCATGAACAAGCCGATGTCGTCGTGGCCAATATTCTTGCCGAAGTCATCATGCGCTTTACCGATGATGTAGCAAAAGTGGTTAAGCCAGGCGGATATTTCATAGCATCCGGAATCATTCAGCCGAAGAAACAAGATGTCAAGGACGCGATCACGGCATCCGGATTCACCATTGAGGAAACGGTCTTGATGGAAGATTGGGTCGCCATAATCGCAAAAAGGAATGGTTAATTGGAAAAGTTACTCTGATTATCGGGTAGTTGGATAATCAGAGTACCTTTTTTTAGCTTGAATCTTTGCATGGCTTGCACTCGGGAAACGGGATTGTTAGCCTGTAGGTTTTTTAGACTAGACGGAGTGGGTGGCAGTGTGCAACGGTATTTTCTTAACGACGAAGACATCAAAGGAAGCACGGTAACGATTTCAGGCGATGACTTTCACCATATCGCCAGGGTGATGAGGATGGCGCCGGGCGAGCGAATCATTACCGTGAAGGAAAACGGTATGGCGGCTGTCATGGAAATTTCGGAAATGACGGCTGATGCGGTTATAGGAACTGTCATTGAATGGAAGAATGAAGAGAAGGAACTTCCGGTGAGGGTGGTAATCGCGAGCGGTCTGCCTAAAGGGGATAAGTTGGAATATATCGTTCAGAAGGGGACCGAACTTGGCGCCGCTGAATTTATCCCTTTTATTGCTGCTCGTTCGGTGGTAAAATGGGACCACAAAAAGGTAGGAAAGAAAATGGAGCGGCTCCAGAAGATCTCAAAAGAAGCCGCTGAGCAATCACATCGAACGGTCATCCCTGAAGTCAAGGAGCCGATGACGGCTGACCAGCTAGCTTCGCACGCTGCCGGCTTCGATCATAAATTAATCGCTTTTGAAGAAGAAGCGAAACGGGGGGAAACTTCCGTCCTTGCGTCCGTCTTGAAGGATATCACTGCAGGACAATCGATTCTTTTCGTATTTGGTCCTGAAGGCGGCTTGGCAGACAAGGAAATCGAAAAACTGTCCGCTGCCGGCTTTGTAGCTTGCGGCCTTGGACCAAGAATATTAAGAACTGAAACAGCACCTTTATATGCACTTTCCGCTGTTTCTTATCATGTAGAACTTTTGAGGTGATGAAAAATGGCAACGGTCGCTTTCCATACATTAGGCTGTAAAGTGAATCATTATGAAACAGAAGCTATTTGGCAATTATTCAAAACCGGGGGATATGATCGTGTTGAGTTTGAACATGCATCGGATGTATATGTCATCAACACATGCACCGTGACCAACACGGGCGATAAGAAGAGTCGCCAGGTCATCCGCCGCGCCATTCGTAAAAATCCGAATGCCGTCATAGCGGTAACCGGATGCTACGCCCAGACTTCGCCTGCGGAGATCATGGCCATACCAGGCGTGGATATTGTCGTTGGAACACAGGATAGGGTCAAACTTCTTGATTATATCGAGCAGTTCAAGGAAGAGCGTGAACCGATCAATGCTGTCGGCAATATCATGAAAAATCGTGTTTATGAGGAACTGGACGTACCTGCTTTTACGGATCGTACCCGCGCTTCGCTGAAGATCCAGGAAGGTTGCAATAACTTCTGCACTTTCTGCATCATACCTTGGGCACGTGGCTTGATGCGTTCCCGCGATCCAAAGGAAGTCGTACACCAAGCTAAACAGCTTGTCGAGGCAGGATATAAGGAGCTAGTCTTGACCGGAATTCACACTGGTGGATACGGTGATGACTTGAAGGACTATAACCTGGCGATGCTTCTTCGTGACTTGGAACAGGTCGATGGGTTGAAGCGCATCCGCATTTCATCCATTGAAGCGAGCCAAATCACCGATGAGATCATCGAAGTGCTTACGAATTCGAAAAAAGTGGTGCGTCATTTGCATATTCCGATTCAATCGGGCTCCGATACGGTCCTAAAACGAATGAGACGTAAATATACGATGGATTTCTTTGGCGATCGGATTGAAAAATTGAAAATTGCACTGCCCGGTCTTGCCGTTACATCAGATGTCATCGTCGGCTTCCCTGGTGAAACGGAAGAAGAATTCATGGAGACCTATAACTTTATCGAAAAATACAAATTCTCCGAGCTTCATGTTTTCCCTTATTCAAAACGGACAGGGACACCGGCGGCACGAATGGAAGATCAAGTGGATGAAAATGTAAAAAACGAACGCGTCCACCGTCTTATCGCGTTGTCCGATCAATTGGCCAAAGAGTATGCTTCCCGTTTTGAAGGGGAAGTACTTGAAGTCATCCCTGAGACGAAGCTGGAAAATGGCCTTTATGAAGGCTATGCCGATAATTACATGAAAATCGTTTTCCCGGCTACGGAAGAAATGGTTGGAGAAATCGTAAAAGTGAAGATTATAAAATCTGGATACCCTCATAGTGAAGGCCAATTCGTGACGGTTATGAAAGATTTTCCGTTGCAGCAAGCAGCAAATATATAAGACAGCGAATTT
Organism: Bacillus sp. mrc49; assembly: GCF_002803435.1. NCBI lineage: Bacteria > Bacillati > Bacillota > Bacilli > Caryophanales > Bacillaceae > Bacillus > Bacillus sp. mrc49. Next base: position 18,141 of record NZ_PHNG01000645.1, read on the forward strand.
ACGCTGTCTTTTTTTATGTGTTTTCTTTGATCATTCGGGTAAAGACTATATGTATCGTCAAAATGGACAAACTGTGATATCATGAGAGGTACGTACAACTAGTTACAATATGTTTTGAGGAGGATAATATATGTCACAAAATGTAGCAGGTTTAATAGACCACACGTTATTAAAAGCAGATGCAACGAAAGAGCAAATAAAGGTATTATGCGAAGAAGCGCGCGAGTACAAGTTTGCTTCCGTTTGCGTGAATCCGACATGGGTGAAATATGCAAGCGAACTATTGGAAGGATCAGAAGTGAAAGTGTGTACGGTCATCGGGTTCCCTCTAGGGGCAACCACACCGGAAACGAAAGCGTTCGAAACGAAGGATGCCATCTCCAATGGCGCCCACGAAGTCGATATGGTCATCAATATCGGTGCCTTGAAGGACAAGGATGATGAATTGGTAGAACGTGATATTCGTGCTGTAGTGGCTGCGTCTACGGGTAAGGCCCTATCAAAAGTGATCATCGAAACTTCATTATTGACTGAGGAAGAAAAAGTCCGCGCTTGCGAACTGGCTGTCAAAGCGGGAACGGATTACGTGAAAACTTCAACTGGTTTCTCGACTGGAGGAGCAACTGTCGAAGACATCGCTCTGATGAGAAAAACAGTTGGACCTGATATCGGTGTCAAAGCTTCTGGAGGAGTCCGCAACACGGCTGACGCTCAGAATGTAATCGAAGCAGGAGCCACAAGAATTGGCGCCAGTGCCGGCGTTTCCATCGTAAAAGGCTTAACGGCTGATTCCGATTATTGATTTTTAATAAGACTTATAAAAAAACAGGCGGAGAAAATGAATCATTTTTCTCCGCCTGTTTTTTATTGATGTTAAAAATAAATTTGATTGCGGTCTAAATGAAATACCACTTGCCAATGTGAATTGCGTCCATGTAAAAAGAGGCCCGTATCATTTTTGAATTTTTATATTTCATTATTGGAACCCATGCATTCAAAAAAAAGCTTATTGTGTATTTAGAATGGATAGTAAGGGACATAAGGGAGTAAACGTGTTGTAATAAATTCATCAAGTGAGGGGAGGAATATGAAGAAACGAGCGGATCATTTACTTTTATAAACAACGTTAGTTTTTTCTTTAATTAGCATTTCGACTGCTGTTCCTAAAAAAGCGGATGCATGTTATCCTGCATACAAATGTATGTCCAGACAGATTTTATCCACAAGTTATACATGAATGTTTAGCAATGAAGATGGATCAAAAGGGGCATTCATTGGTATAACTGCCGTTATTCCCTGGAGTTGGGATACCTTCTTTCCTTTCAGCAACTGCATTAGGCGTGAAAGCATAAGACTAATTATAAAAAGATTAGCTAAAATCATGCCCCCCTTATTATCTATGCGTTTAGGTTAAGTCTATCTTATATAAGGCTGTCCAGTAGATAATTGCCATTGACTTTTAGGAAGAGCCTTTATTTTTTCGAGCTTGGCCGATGCACCCAAAGGATGAGGTTGGAGAAGTGGCGTGCGACTGGCAAGACAGCCAGCGAAGTCAGGATATTGAAAAGGACGCTTGCATGAGCGAGTTGGGTCGCTTTGTTTCCGGTGAAAAAGGCAGCCGTTCGTTCCAGGGTATCGACAAAGGGCAGGAAAGCGGCAACCCCAAGGACATTAAGCCAAATATGGGCATAGGCTGTAAAGGCAGCTTGTCTGCCGGAACCGATGCTGGCCATGTATCCGGTGATGCATGTGCCGATATTGGAACCGAGCATGATGATGATGGCGGAAGAGACGGATAGTTCCCCGTTCATCAAAAAACTCATCGCGATCCCGATGGTTACCGAACTGGAGTGGATGAGTGCCGTTATTGCGATTCCGGCTAATAACGCAAAACTCATATGGCTTTCTATGTACCCGATGATCGTTTGGATGGATGGGTAAGCGGAAATAGGTGTCGAGAGCGTTTTGAATCCTCCCATCGCCGCAAAGATGGCTGAGATGCCGATGAGTGACATTCCTAAGGTTCTCGGCAAAACTTTGGGCATGAAGCAAAGGAGGGCTCCGCAGATGACGCCGGGAATGATCCATCGATCTAACGTGAAGCTCATGAACTCAGCCGTGAGAGTGGAGCCGATATTCGTTCCAAGAATAATCCCGATCGTTTGCGGGAAAGTTAAACTTCCTGCAGAAACGAGCCCGACCGTCATGACCATGACCGCCGAGCTGCTCTGAAGGATGCCGGTAAATAAGGTTCCGGCGACAAACCCTTTCCATGGCTTATCCGTTACTTTTGCGAGGAAGGTCTTCAGTGCGGCGCCTGACATATTGAACAGTCCGATTCGCAATACTGACATTCCTGCAAGAAACATCGCTATGTAGAATCCGAATAAAAATAGCTCATGCATGCTCTCACCCCTTCTTAAGCATATGGTCCAGTTGGAGGAGACATGCTTTAAAAACGGTTCTTTTTAGTGGAATGATCGTTTAGGGAAAAGAATCCAATAAGAACATGAGAATAATTCAAAATAAGTTTGATTATATTGGTTGACCTGATAAAGATGATATATTATAATTGTTTAGTACATGTATAACATGTTGACAACTTGAGTTAGTGTGTTGTTTTCGGAGGGAGGGAAAGAGATGTCTAAAACCGTCGTTCGTAAAAACGAATCGCTTGAAGATGCTCTTCGTCGTTTCAAACGTACTGTATCTAAAGCAGGATCGCTTCAGGAAGCTAGGAAGCGTGAATTTTATGAAAAACCAAGCGTAAAACGTAAGAAAAAGTCTGAAGCTGCAAGAAAACGTAAATTCTAAGAGAGGGTGGAAAGATGAGTCTTCTCGAGCGTTTAAATAATGATATGAAACAAGCGATGAAGAACAAGGAAAAGGACAAACTATCTGTTATTCGGATGCTGAAGGCTTCTATTCAAAACGAAGCTCTTAAGCTGAGACAAGATTTAACAGATAATGAAGAATTGACAGTGCTCTCTCGCGAATTAAAACAACGCAAAGACTCCCTCCAGGAGTTTGAAAACGCAGGTCGTTCCGATCTCGTGGATAAAGTCCGCACCGAACTAGTATACGTAGAGGCATATATGCCTGAGCAACTTTCAGAAGAAGAGATTTCTGACATCGTTCAACAGACGATCGAAGAAGTCAATGCAACATCCAAAGCAGATATGGGGAGAGTTATGGGAGCTTTAATGCCTAAAGTTAAAGGTAAAGCGGATGGTTCTCTAGTTAACAAATTAGTATTACAACATCTATCTTGAACTCGAAACTTAAAACTCGAAACCTAACCGCAGGCAAATTGCCTGTGGTTTTTGTGTATTTCACGAGGTTTTTATGCGTATATTATTGTAACGGAGCTCGAGTGGCGGCATTTACAAATTTATTTGCCTTTTTTTGAAACCTTTTTCATATACATACGTAATAACTAAAGAACAGAGTTAAGGGTGGCTTCGGGTTCCCTTATCCCGATTTTAGTTACGGATTGAATTCAGGTAAGGATCCTTCTGGAATTTGGTGGGACTTACAGCGTTTAATTAAGGGGAAGGGGGCGTTCCGCCTGAAAATTTGGCGTTGTATATCTGTACTCATATTAGGGTTGCTGTTCACCATGTCATCGTTTGGGGGATTGGCGGCTTCTGCACAGGAGAAAATCGTTTACCATGTTCCGATTGAAGAAACGGTGGAAAAGGGACTTTCGGCTTTTTTGGAGCGCGCGCTGAACACCGCTGAAGCTGCTGATGCAGATCTTGTCATTTTCGAGGTGAATACCCCTGGCGGTGCTGTCGATGCAGCTGGGGAGATTGCCAAGCTACTGTCGGATTCTCCGGTAAAAACCGTTGCCTATGTCAATAACAGGGCTTTATCTGCGGGTGCCTATATTGCCCTTAGTGCAGATGAAATCTACATGGTCCCAAGTGCTACGATGGGATCGGCGGCCGTGATTGATTCGGCGGGGAATGCTGCAAGCAAGAAGGCACAATCCTATTGGCTGGCTGCGATGAAGACGGCAGCGGAACAAAACGGACGGGATCCGAAATTCGCCCAAGCGATGGCGGATGAAGACATCAACCTTCCCGAATACGGAGCAGGAAAAGGAAAGCTGCTCACATTTACAGCTGAACAGGCCAGAGAGGCTGGATATAGTGAGGGGATCGTTTCGGGAAAGGCGGAGCTATACAGCAAACTTGGGGTTGAGGATGCCGATATCCGAACGATCGAAGAAAGCTTTCCTGAAAAACTTGCCCGTTTCTTGACCAATCCGATTGTCGTTCCGATATTATTGACGATTGCTGGCATCGGGATTGTGATTGAATTGTTTTCGCCTGGCTTTGGCATTCCGGGAGTCATTGGAGTTTCCAGCCTTGTATTGTTCTTTTATGGTCATCTTGTCGCAGGCATCACCGGGTATGAATCGTTGGCGATGTTCATCATCGGGGTCATCCTCGTGCTGGCGGAATTTTTCATCCCAGGGGGAATTATCGGACTGCTTGGATTTACGGCGATCGTGGGGAGTTTGTTCCTCGCTTCGGATGATCCTGTCCATATGACGATATCCCTGCTTATTGCGGTAACCGTATCGATTTTGGCATTCATCCTACTTGTAAAGGTGTTTGGAAAACAAATGAAATTTTTCAGAAAAATGATTTTAACCGATGCAACAAAGACGGAGCAAGGGTATGTTAGCAATCCGAATCGAGTCGATTTATTAGGTGTAAAAGGGAAGGCCCTAACCGATTTACGGCCTTCGGGAACTGCTTTGATCAATGATGAGAGAGTGGATGTCGTGACCGAGGGAAGCTTCATTTCCAAAGGATCTTCACTCACCATCGTGAAGGTTGAAGGATCTAGGGTAGTCGTCCGGGAAATTCCGGATTCGATTTAAAAATTAAAGGAAACAGGAAGGATGAATTCTTACGTGATAACATCAGGAACAGTTTTTATTGTACTGGCAGTGATTGCTGCCATCATCGTATTATCGGTATTTTTCACATTCGTGCCAGTCATGCTCTGGATTTCCGCTTTGGCGGCAGGAGTCAAAATCAGTATATTTACATTGGTGGGGATGAGACTTCGCCGTGTTATACCAAGCAGGGTCGTCAATCCCCTCATCAAGGCACATAAGGCAGGAATCAATGTTTCGACGAATCAATTGGAGAGCCATTACCTAGCAGGAGGTAATGTCGATCGCGTCGTGAATGCTTTGATCGCTGCGGAACGTGCCAATATCGTGCTGCCTTTCGAGCGTGGGGCAGCCATTGACCTTGCCGGTCGTGATGTACTGCAAGCGGTTCAAATGAGCGTTAACCCGAAAGTGATCGAAACGCCTTTCATCTCCGGTGTGGCGATGAACGGGATCGAAGTGAAAGCGAAGGCAAGGATCACGGTTCGTGCCAATATTGAACGTCTAGTCGGTGGTGCCGGTGAAGAAACGATCATTGCCCGAGTGGGTGAAGGGATCGTATCGACGATCGGTGCTTCGAAAATGCATACGGATGTCCTTGAAAATCCCGATCTGATTTCCAGAACGGTATTATCAAAGGGATTGGATTCGGGAACCGCATTTGAAATCCTTTCCATCGATATCGCTGAAGTGGATATCGGGAAAAACATCGGGGCCATCCTACAAACCGACCAAGCCGAAGCCGATAAGAAAATTGCCCAGGCCAAGGCCGAAGAGCGCCGTGCGATGGCTGTTGCCCTTGAACAGGAAATGGTTGCACGCGTTCAGGAAATGCGTGCGAAAGTTGTCCAATCCGAAGCGGAAGTACCACTGGCCATGGCCGATGCGCTTAAAAGCGGAAACCTTGGTGTGATGGATTATATGAACATCCAAAATATAACCGCTGATACGGATATGCGCGGTTCGATCAGCAAAATCTCCGAAAATCCAAAAGATAATAACAATAACAACCATAACAACTAGGTTAGGGAAGGGAGGTCTTTAAATGGGAGATATCATTGATTTCTTTCTCGGGAACCCATTCCTAATCATTATCTTGATCGGCATTGTATCGTCCATGTTAGGAAGAAAAAAGCAGTCTCAGCAAAGTGATGCCCCTAACGGTCCTCCTAAAAAGAAATGGCAGGATGTCATGAGGGAGCTTCAAGGTGAGGGGCAGGGGAACCAGCAGCAAGGTCCTGCCCCTGCTCCTGTAAGGAAAGTCGAACAGCAGGCACCTCAGGCTGCCGAGATAATCGATGAGACGAAGAACGAAGCGAACCAAAGGATTGCTGAGCTTAGGCGGCTTCAGCAGAAGTACGATCAGGAACGTTTATATCAAAAGGCGAAGGCAGACAATATTGCCTCAGCCATATCCGATAATAGAAGTCCCGTTTATCGCAAAGGGCCTTCTTTCGGGAAAAAGCAGCTGATTGATGGCATCATCATGTCAGAAGTGCTGGGACCGCCAAGGGCGAAGCGAAGTCTCCAGAGGTCTAGAAAATAAGCGGACATCTCTCGGGACCGATTCATGAAAAAATACACTTTCATTCCCAGATAATTTTGTGCTAGAACCCCCTTTCACCTCATACATTGAGATGAAAGGGGGTTCTTTTTTATGGCTCGCAATTGGGGAAAAAAAATGAAACAGCTTATGACCAAAACAATGGACCTTCCGCAAGATGTCATGATGGACCTGCCGCGAATTACGATGATCGGACAATTACATATTTACATTGAAAACCATCGTGGCTTATTGGCTTTTACGGACAGTGAAGTACGATTGATGTTAAAAAATGGTCAGCTGCTGATAAAGGGAAGCTCCTTTGTCATAAAGACGATCTTGCCTGAAGAAATCATGCTTGAAGGCAAGATCGACAAAGTTTATTTTATTAATGAATGATCCCGGGAGGTCTCCATGAAAAACCAATGGACAAACTATTATACAGGCTATGTAAAAGTGAAGGCACATGGAAAAGGTGCAGAACGGCTTATCAATATGTTGACACGAAGGGGGCTTCATATCTGGGATGTGAAGCGCGTCGGTAGTGAGGCCCTGATTTTCCATATGGACTTCAGGGATATCCCGAAACTTCGGCAGGTCATGCGCAAAAGCGATTGCAAGGTATCGTTCATGCAGGGGAGGGGCTTCCCTTTCCTAGTGAAGAGAGTGATGAAAAACAGCGGGTTCCTGGTCGGTCTCATTGCGTTCCTGCTTTGCATTTTCGTGCTTTCCAATATGGTGTGGGGCATCGAGGTGAAAGATGCGAAGCCGGCAACCGAGCATGCCATCCGCAAAGAATTGGACAAGATGGGCGTGAAGATTGGCAAGGTGCAATTTTTCGTTGATGATGTGGATACCATCCAGCGTAAGCTTTCGGATCGGATCGGTGCATTGACGTGGGTTGGGGTCGAGCTCAAGGGAACGACGTACCATTTCCGTGTCGTTGAAAAACGGCAGCCGAAGGAAGTCGAGAAAACATCGCCGCAAAATTTGGTGGCCTCGAAAAAGGCGGTTATTGCTGATATGTATGTAAAAAAAGGGCAATCTATAGTAAATGTGAATGATTATGTCGGAAAGGGACAGCTTCTCGTTTCAGGTTTGATTGGCAAAGAAGATAAGCAGGAAATCGTATCGGCACAGGGAGTGATCAAAGGGAAAACCTGGTACAATGCAGAGGTGAAAATTCCATTGAAAACTAAATTTTCTGTTTTGAACGGAAATGAAACGAATAAGCACTATTTAAAAATGGGCGACTTTTCCCTGCCTGTATGGGGATTCAAGGATCCGAAATATGACAAACAGGAAAAGGAAACGACGGTCAGGCCTTTTCACTTCCTTCAATGGGAACTCCCGATCTCCTATAAACAGGTAACCTTAAGGAGCAAGGAGGATATCGTCAGGAGCTATACGAGGGAAGAGGCGGTGAAGGAAGGTAGAAAAATGGCTAAAGCCGAGTTGAAAAAGCATTTGGATGAGGAAGATGAAATCATCGAAGAAAAAATTTTGCACGAAAGCATGGAGAATGGTAAAGTTAAATTGTCTATACATTACCAAGTTATTGAAGATATAGCGATTGGACAACCAATCATTCAAGGAGACTAACGAATGGCAGATGATGTGAAAGTAATTAAGCTTGAAATCGAGTCACCTAATGAAGCGATCGCTTTGTTGGGCAATGGAGATTCAAATGTAAAAGTGCTTGAAGAGGAGCTGGGCATTTCCGTCATTACACGCGGTGAAGCCGTCAGCGTCGCTGGCGCCATCGATCGGGTAACGATGGGACAGGAAATCCTGAAAGCCCTATTGGCAGTGATCAGAAAAGGAATTGCAATCAGTTCTAGAGATGTGCTTTATGCCATTGAATTGGCTAGAAAAGGAACCCTTGAGTATTTCGGTGAATTGTATGATGAGGAAGTCGCCAAGACGGCCAAGGGGAAATCGATTAAAGTCAAAACGATTGGGCAGAGATATTATATCCAGGCGATAAAGAAGCACGACCTCGTCTTTGGAATCGGGCCCGCCGGAACAGGGAAGACCTATCTCGCCGTAGTGATGGCGATCAATGCGCTAAAAAATGGACAGGTTAAGCGGATCATCCTGACAAGGCCTGCCGTGGAAGCTGGCGAAAGCCTCGGTTTTCTGCCAGGCGACCTGAAGGAAAAGGTAGATCCTTATCTAAGGCCGCTATACGATGCTCTGCATGACCTTCTGGGGATGGAGCAGACCCAGAGGATGATAGAGCGGGGGACGATCGAAATCGCTCCCTTGGCTTATATGAGGGGCCGTACGCTTGAAGATGCCTTTGTCATTTTGGATGAAGCCCAAAATACGACGGAAGCCCAGATGAAAATGTTCCTGACCCGCCTTGGCTTCGGGTCGAAGATGGTCATCACCGGGGACCGGACCCAGATAGACCTCCCTAAGGGGATGAAGTCAGGATTGGTAAGGGTAGAGGAGATTTTGAAGAATGTCAAAGGCCTTTCCTTCGTTTACTTCGAACAAAGCGATGTTGTGCGACATCCGCTTGTTGCCAAAATCATCACTGCTTACGAACAGGCAAAGGTATAAGAACGAATCCGCCATTTCAATCGGCGGATTTTTCGTGATGTGCCCAAATGTCCCGCCTTTTTCATGAAAAAGTGGAAATGGGGCGAGAGAAGCCTTACATTTATCTAATACGCAGGTGAAAAATAATATGAAAACTGTTATGATTTTACATATCTAGAATAATAACCATCAATTTTTTAGGAGGACCTTCCTTGAATCGTATCCAGAAATTCTTCGCTAAACTAAAAGGGCTATTGGTCCATCGTTTTTTTCAAGTGCTTTTGTTCATCATTCTTGGTGTATTTGCTTATGGGTTAATGTTTTCCAACGTTAAACCGGAAAGAGTCCAAGTGGAGCTTTTTAAGCCCGCGGAACAGACGATCCGTTCAACCAAGACTGTGGAAGATACTTATAAGACGGAACAAGAAAAAGAAGAGATAGCTAAACAGGTGGCGGATGTATATTCGTTGAAAAAAGAGTATGCCAAGAATAAAGTCGACCTGATTTCATCGATTTTCGATACGGCGATCGAGGTGAAAAAGGAAACCGATCCTGATAACGAACATATAAAAGATGGGGAGAAGGAGAATAAAAAGGAAACCTTGAAGACGGATGCCCAAAAGGTTTCCATTCTAAAAGAAAAATTGACTGATGAGGTCAATAAAAATATTGAGGAATCCGTTTTCCTTGCTTTAGTTCAGGCGGATGAAGATGAGCTGAAGATTGCGAGGGACTCCACCATCACTGCCGTGAATAATGTGATGAGCAACAGGATTGCAGCGAGTGATGTCGAAAATGCGAAGAAAAAGGTCGTAGAGGAATTGGGCTATATGAGTATCAGCAGTGATATGAAAAAAGCCTCTAATTCCTTGGCGCGCACGGCGATCATCCAAAATGTTTTCTTTGACAAGGATAAAACGGAGGAACAGCGGAGGAAAGCGATTGAAAGCGTGGAGCCGATCCGAATCCTCCAAGGGCAGATCATCGTTGAGGAAAATCAGTTAGTGGACAGGGACGTATATCGGCAGCTTGAACTGGCAGGTTTTGTGAATACCGAGTCGACCATTTACCCGTATATCGGGCTGCTGTTATTCATCGTGTTGACCTTTGTTGCCTTTTATTACTTTTTCACCTTTTCCATTTCCAAAAAGGAGAACAAGTACAATCAATTATTGATTTTCAGTCTTGTCTTTATCCTTTCAATGGCCATGATGAAAACGATCAGCATTCTGGCGGACATGAAAAACTCGAATTTGGAATATATTTTTCCGGTTGCCATGTCTGCGATGCTCATCAAGATTTTATTGAACGATAAGCTAGCGGTGGCGATGATCATTTTATTAGGTTCTTATGGAACGATCATATTCAATGGAGATACGCCTGGAAATCTCGATATTTCGATGGGGCTTTATATTATTTTCGGTGGATTGACGGCAATACTCATCTTATCGAGGCTTAATTTCAAATCAAAAGTGCTGGTGGCGGGTCTGTTGCTTTCTTTAATCAATATGGCCTTTGTATTTTCGCTTATCTTTATGATGGACGGACATTATACTAGAATGGAGTATTTGTATTATGCTGTTGCCGCCATAGGTTCCGGTGTGGGCTCGGCCGTATTGACGATGGGCCTGCTGCCATTTTTCGAGTCAGGTTTCGGGATCTTATCATCGATGAAGCTGATCGAACTGTCAAACCCGAATCACCCCTTATTGCGGAAGATCCTGATCGAGGCGCCAGGAACCTACCATCACAGTGTCATGGTCGCCAATTTGGCGGAATCCGCTTGCGAGGCGATCGGTTCGAATGGCCTGCTCGCAAGGGTCGGCAGTTATTATCATGATATCGGCAAAACGAAAATGCCGCATTTTTTCATCGAAAATCAGATGAACGGAGATAATCCGCATGATCGGCTGCAGCCTGAAACGAGCAGGGATATCATCATTGCCCATGCCGTGGATGGCGGGGAGATGCTGCGGAGCCATAAATTCCCTAAAGAAATCGTGGATATTGCGGAGCAGCATCATGGGACCACCTTGTTGAAATTTTTCTACCACAAGGCTAAGAAACAGGATGATGCCACGCTTGAAGATGCTTACCGATATCCTGGACCGAAGGCAATCATGAAGGAAGTGGCGGTCATCGGCATTGCCGACAGTGTAGAAGCTGCCGTGAGGTCGATGCAGCATCCGACTCCGGACAAGATAGAAGAACTGGTAAGTTTCATCATTCAGGAGAGGATCCAAGATGGTCAATTTGATGAATGTGACATTACTATGAGAGAATTAAGTATCGTGAAGCATTCCTTATGTGAATCGCTGAACGGTATCTTCCACTCCAGGATTGAATATCCGGAGCTGGATAAATTAGGACAGAAGGTGAAAGAATGATTTTAGCGATCGATTTAATGGATGAAACGAATGAAGTGACGGAAGAAGCGCAACAGCTTGTTGAAAGCATTTTGCAATTTGCGGCAAAAAAAGAAAAGATCGAAGAAGATACTGAGTTGTCAGTTACATTTGTGGACAATGAGAGAATTCGTGAAATCAATAAGGAGTACCGTCATAAAGATGCAGCCACTGATGTCATTTCCTTTGCACTTGAAGAAATGGGTGAAGATGAAGTCGAGATTATTGGAGGGGAAATGCCCCGCATGCTAGGCGATATCATCATTTCCATCGAGCGGACGAAAGAGCAGGCTGAAGAATATGGGCATTCTTTCGATCGGGAGCTTGGATTTTTGGCGCTTCATGGCTTCCTTCATTTATTGGGATTCGATCACATGAATGAAGAAGAGGAAAAAGTGATGTTCACAAAACAAAAGGAGATCTTGGAAGAATATGGACTTTCAAGAGAGGGATAAAAAAAGGTATCCTTTAATTAAAAGTTTCTCTTTTGCCTGTCAGGGAATTTTGGAGGCAGTTCGAACGGAGCGCAATATCAAGATACATTTTGCGCTAACGGCAATCATCCTATTCTTTGGCTGGTTTTTCTCCTTGAATGGGATGGAATGGCTCTTCATATTGGCAGCCATAGCGGGAACGATTGCATTGGAGCTCGTCAATTCAGCGATTGAAAGGGTAGTGGACCTGGTTACAGATCAATTCCATCCATTGGCCAAGCAGGCAAAAGATATTGCAGCCGGAGCTGTATTCATATATGCTATATTTTCTATCATTGTTGGATTGATTATTTTTTTGCCTAAGCTGGGCCTTTAGCTTTCAGTGAGGCACTCAATTTGAAAGGAAGATGAGAATTGAATACGAAAGAATTGATTGAGGAAGCTAAATTAGCAAGGGAAAAAGCATATGTACCTTATTCCAAATTCAAAGTGGGCGCAGCCCTTTTAACCGTTGATGGCAAGGTCTACCATGGTTGTAATATAGAAAACGCCGCTTATAGCATGTGCAATTGTGCCGAGAGGACCGCTTTGTTCAGCGCATATGCACATAATGACAAGGCATTCACCAAACTTGCGGTCGTGGCAGATACAGACGGCCCCGTATCTCCATGCGGAGCGTGCAGGCAGGTTATATCTGAACTGTGTGATAAGGATATGCCGGTTGTTTTGACCAATTTAAATGGTGATATAAAAGAATTAACAGTACAGGAATTGCTTCCAGGAGCTTTTTCACCGGAGGATTTAAATGGATAAATTATTTCAAGATACACAAGAAAAAGGTTACAAATCAGGTTTCATCTCGATTATCGGCCGTCCCAACGTTGGAAAGAGTACGTTCTTGAACCGCGTCATCGGTCAAAAAATCGCCATAATGAGTGACAAACCGCAAACGACTAGAAATAAGGTGCAAGGTGTCCTTACGCAAAACGACTCACAAATGATATTCATCGATACGCCTGGAATTCATAAGCCGAAGCATAAGCTTGGTGATTTCATGATGAAAGTGGCAACGAATACATTGAAAGAGGTCGACTTGATTCTTTTCATGATCAATGCGACCGAAGGATATGGCCGCGGTGATGAGTTCATCATTGAAAAACTTCAAACCGTAAAAACGCCCGTTTTCCTAGTGGTTAACAAAATTGACGCGATGCATCCGGATGAGCTGCTGCCGATCATTGAAAAATATCAACAGCTTTATCCTTTCGCGGCAGTCGTTCCGATTTCTGCACTTGAAGGGAATAACGTCGATACACTGCTTGAGCAAATCAAGGAGCACCTGCCTGAAGGTCCCCAGTTTTATCCTGCTGACCAAGTGACCGACCACCCGGAGCGTTTCATCATTTCCGAATTGGTCCGCGAAAAGGTGCTGCACCTGACGCGTGAAGAAATTCCGCATTCGGTGGCCGTTGTCATCGATTCCATCAAAAAGATGGATAACAGTGATACCATTAATGTGATGGCGACGATCGTCGTCGAACGTGATTCCCAGAAAGGCATCGTCATCGGAAAGCAAGGGAAGATGCTCAAGGAAGTCGGAAGCCGTGCGCGCGTGGACATCGAAAACCTATTGGGCTCGAAGGTATTCTTGGAACTATGGGTCAAGGTACAGAAGGATTGGCGCAATAAAGCCAGTCAGCTTCGAGATTATGGTTTCAATGAAAGCGAATATTAATTAACAAATTTTACGCTTCATGAAAGTTTGGAAAACGGTCAAGCTAATTATATGGTCGGATATTCATATTGCTAGTTAAAAATGAAAGGTGGGCTTTATATGTTGGATTTTACCTGGGAATTATTTAGTGAAACAGGTAATGTGGACACCTATTTGCTGTTTAAGGAGATAGAAGTCGAAAGACAGGAAAGACCCTTGGTACTGAAAGAAGAGCTAGCAGAATTTGATTTTCCCGTTTCATAGGTTAGTCTTGACGAGTGTGGGTGGTGTCTTGGTGTGCTCCAAAAATGTGAAGGCATTGTCATAAGGCGAACTGCATATGGAGAAAATAACAAAATCATTACTATTTATACCCGTGAGCTAGGAAAAATTGGCGTTATGGCTAGAGGGGCCAGTAAACCTAACAGTAGGCTATCGGCCGTCACCCAGCTTTTTTGCTCCGGGTATTTTCTTGTAACCACATCAACCGGACTCGGAAGTCTTCAGCAAGGGGAAATGGTCGACTCGCTCCGGTTCATCAGGGAAGATCTTTTTGCCACTGCGTATGCTTCTTACATCGTGGAGTTGTTCGATAAAAGCGTCGAGGATAAAAAACCGAACCCATATTTGTATGAATTGCTTGCGCAAACCTTGCATTACATAAACGAAGAATATGACGCAGAGGTCTTGAAGTTCATTTTTGAAATGAAGATGCTGCCAGTCAATGGGATTAACCCAGTGCTTAATCAATGTGCTGTTTGCGGGGAAACGGAAGGGGAATTCTCCTTCTCGCTTCGGGAAGCGGGGTTCATTTGCCACCGCTGTCTAGGCAAAGATCCTTATCATTATAAAATTTCACCTGCAGCCGTCAAATTGCTGCGGATATTTTATTATTTGGATTTATCCAGGCTCGGAAACATTTCCGTCAAGCCGGAAACGAAAAAGGAACTGCAGAAAATCATTGATGCTTATTATGAGGAATATTCCGGTCTTCATTTGAAATCAAAAAAGTTCCTGAAACAGATTGATACGATGAAAGATATGTTTTAAGACCTGGCCTATTGACATTCCGTGATAGTTTGTATAAAATTCTAATCATTAAAATAGAAGATTGCGTTGATGGGAAAGAGTATCTGTCATTCTCCATAAAAAGCGAGCCCGGGACGGTGGAAGCCGGGATATGGATTTACAGGGAAGGGCGTTTCCGGAGCATGTTGCTTTGAAAAGAGGCCGTTTTATGACGGCAATTAGGGTGGAACCGCGGGTAAACTCTCGTCCCTATGCATAACGCATAGGGACGGGAGTTTTTTGTTTGCAAAAAACTGTCGATGAACTCCGGTCCTGAATGTACAAAGAGCCGTTTTAAATAATTTGGAGGTGTACAATGAATATTCAAAATATGATTTTAACGCTACAAAAGCATTGGTCTGAACAGGGCTGCATATTAATGAATGCTTATGATGTCGAGAAAGGGGCAGGGACGATGAGCCCATACACGTTCCTAAGAGCGATTGGCCCTGAGCCGTGGAGCGTTGCTTATGTCGAGCCATCACGCCGCCCGGCAGACGGCCGGTACGGTGAGAATCCCAATCGCCTGTATCAGCATCATCAATTCCAGGTGATCATGAAGCCTTCACCTGACAATATCCAAGAGTTATATTTGGATTCACTGCGGGCGTTAGGCATAAATCCGCTTGAGCATGACATTCGCTTCGTCGAGGATAACTGGGAAAACCCATCACTTGGATGTGCAGGCCTAGGTTGGGAAGTATGGCTTGATGGGATGGAAATCACGCAATTTACATATTTCCAACAAGTGGGCGGTCTTGAGTGCAAGCCGGTTTCCGTTGAAATTACATACGGAATCGAACGCCTCGCCTCCTACATTCAAGATAAGGAAAACGTATTTGACCTCGAATGGACAGAAGGATTCACGGTCCGTGATATATTCGGACAGCCGGAATACGAGCATTCAAAATATACGTTTGAGACCTCGGACCTTGATATGCTGTTCCAACTGTTTACGATGTATGAAAAGGAAGCACATCGCCAAATGGAAGAAGGTCTTGTACATCCTGCATATGATTATGTTTTGAAATGTTCCCATACATTTAACCTTTTGGATGCCAAAGGGGCCATCTCGGTGACGGAAAGAACCGGATATATTGCCCGGTGCCGTAACTTAGCGCGTAAGGTTGCCAAAACCTTCTATGAAGAGCGGGAAAAATTAGGCTTCCCGATCCTGAAAGTGAAAGGGGAGAATACAAATGAGCAAGCGTGATTTGTTATTGGAAATTGGTTTGGAAGAGCTGCCGGCCCGGTTCGTGACAGCGTCGATGAACCAGCTGTCGGATAAAGTGCAGAAATGGCTGACGGAAAAAGCGATTGAATTCGGAACGGTTGAAGCTTTTTCAACACCAAGACGTTTAGCGATATTGGTGAAAGATGTTGAAGAATCCCAAAAGGATATCGAAGAAGAAGCAAAAGGACCGGCAAAGAAAATCGCCTTGGATAGTGAAGGGAACTGGTCCAAAGCAGCTTTGGGATTCGTCAGGGGTCAAGGGATGACTTCCGAGGATATTTACTTCAAGGAACTTAAGGGTGTTGAATATGCCCATGTGAATAAATTCATCAAGGGACAGCCGACTTTACAGCTTTTATCCGAGCTTGCTGAAATCATCAGCGGGATGACGTTTCCGAAAAATATGCGATGGGCCGATCAAGAGCTACGCTTCGCCCGTCCGATTAAGTGGCTGATTGCCCTATTCGGTCATGACGTCGTGCCATTTTCAATTGCGGACGTGCAGACGGGCCGTGAAACGAAAGGTCATCGTTTCTTGGGTGAAAAAGCAATCATCGAGAACCCGGCCCAGTATGAAGGAACGTTGACGGAGCAATTTGTTATGGTCGATCCTGATAAACGCCGGCAAGTCATTTTAGATCAAATTAACGGACTTGAGCAGGAAAAAGGCTGGATCATCCCCGTTGATGAATCGTTGCTGGAAGAAGTCAATAATTTAATCGAGTATCCAACGGTCCTATTTGGTCAATTCGAGGAAGAGTTCCTTGAGCTTCCAGCGGAGGTCCTGATCACTTCGATGAAGGAGCATCAGCGCTATTTCCCTGTCAAGGACCAAGAAGGCAAATTACTTCCATACTTTGTAACCGTGCGTAACGGAGATGCCAAGCACTTGGATAAGGTTTCTAAAGGCAATGAAAAAGTATTGCGGGCCCGCTTATCCGATGCAGCATTTTTCTACAAGGAAGATCAGAAAAAAGAAATTTCAGATGCTTTGAAAAAGCTGGACAGCATCGTCTATCATGAAGAAATCGGTACATTAGCCGAAAAAACTGAGCGCGTGACGGAAGTGGCGGGCAAGCTCGCGGACGTCCTGAATTTAGGGAAAGAAAAAGAATTGGCCCTCCGTGCTGCTGAAATCGCCAAGTTCGATTTGGTGAGCCATATGGTTTATGAATTCCCGGAATTGCAAGGTTATATGGGCGAAAAATACGCGCTTCTAAAAGGCGAAGCCAAAGAAGTGGCTGCGGCCATCAACGAACACTATATGCCAAGACATGCGGATGACGATGTACCGCCGTCGGTGATCGGAGCGGTTGTAAGTTTAGCGGAAAAAATGGATACGCTCGCGTCTTTCTTTGCCATTGGCGTCATTCCGACAGGGTCCCAGGATCCATATGCTTTAAGGAGGCAGGCGAGCGGGGTCGTCCAGATTCTTGCTGAGAAGAAATGGGATGTTTCACTAGAGGAGCTCATCGCTTTAAGCCTTAAAGGTCTTGAAGCAAAGGGAATCTTGAAACGAGATGTAGTGGAAGTTAAAGCGGATATGTTCACTTTCTTCAAAGCAAGGATCAAGCATCTCCTGCAAGAAGAGCAAATCCGCTACGATATGATTGATGCAGTTCTTTTCAATGAAGTCGGGTATATCCATTCCATCGTCGAGCGTGCCCACGTCCTCGAGGCGAAAAAGGAAGAAGCGGGCTTTAAAGAAAGCATAGAGGCTTTAAGCCGGGTCATGAACATCGCCGGAAAATGTGATGAAAAAGTGACCGTCGATCCAAGCGCTTTTGAAAATGATCAGGAAAAAGCACTTTATGAAAAGTATCAGCAGGCAGCAAGGCAATATACCAAATCCCAAAATGAAGATGAGCGGTTTGAACTTCTTATTTCACTGCAAAGCGAAATAGAGGCGTATTTCGAAAATACGATGGTCATGGCAGAGGATGAAGCCCTCCGCACTAACCGATTATCGCTTATGAAAGATATCAGTGATTGGGTGGCAAGCTTCGCGGCAATGAATAAAATCATCCTTTGATGAAGTGGGATGCAAGGCAAACGGAAATCCTTTTTTGAAATGGGTTTCCGCCTTTGCCAAAAGATAAATAGGACAAACATGCCTTTATTAAATAATTTAGTATATAATTATTAAATGAATAACTTTTGTTACTTTGCTCTGCGAAACGCAGTGGGGTGGTGATTACAATCCAATTAAATAAGCGTCAGGAAACTATTTTGCAAATTGTTAAAGAAAATGGACCGATCACTGGAGAACATATTGCAGATAGATTGAATCTTACAAGAGCTACACTTCGTCCCGACCTAGCGATTTTAACGATGGCAGGTTTCCTCGATGCCAGGCCGCGTGTGGGGTATTTTTATACAGGCAGGTCGGGTACACAGCTTTTGACGGACAGCCTGAACCATCTATATGTACGAGATTACCAATCGATCCCCGTCGTTGTGGATGAGGGCATCTCCGTTTATGATGCAATCGTCATGATGTTTTTAGAAGATGTCGGGACCATGTTTGTCGTCGATAAACATGCATTGCTTGTCGGCGTCTTATCCAGAAAGGACTTGTTGCGTGCCAGTATTGGCAAACAGGAGCTTAACTCCATTCCAGTCAATATCATCATGACCAGGATGCCCAATATTACGATGTGCTCAAAAGAAGACCTTCTGATAGATGTTGCCAAAAAATTGATAGATAAACAAATCGATTCATTACCGGTCGTCAAGGACACAGATAAAGGCTATGAAGTAATTGGAAGAATTACAAAAACCAATATAACCAAAGCATTCGTAGCTTTGGCTGATGAAGGGTATTAGGGGGCTTGCAAAAGGGATGACGGAGAATATGAAGGGTTCTATTATATATGTTGTATCGGATTCTGTAGGGGAAACGGCTGAACTGGTTACCAAAGCAGCAGCCAGCCAGTTTGCTGGGTCGGCTTTTTCCATAAAGCGAATTCCGTATATTGAAGACGAACAGAACGTGGATGAAGTGATTTCACTGGCTAAGCTAGATGGGGCGATCATTGCTTATACCCTTGTGAAGCCGGCTATCAGGGCGTATATGAAGGCACAGGTCGAACGTGAAAACCTGTCTGCTTATGACATTTTAGGACCGCTCATGGACATCCTCCAGGAAAGGGCGCCAAAAGGACCGCTCAATGAACCTGGTCTTGTAAGGAAGCTGGATGATGATTATTTCAAGCGTGTTGAAGCGATTGAATTTGCCGTGAAGTATGATGATGGCCGTGATCCTCGAGGCATTTTACGCGCAGATATCGTTCTTGTCGGCGTCTCTCGTACATCAAAAACGCCGCTCTCACAATATTTAGCCCACAAACGCTATAAAGTGGCGAATGTGCCATTAGTTCCTGAGGTGGAGCCGCCAGAAGAATTGTTCCTGGTCCCCCCGGAAAAATGCATTGGTTTAAAGATCAGTCCAGAAAAGCTGAACCATATCCGCAAAGAACGGTTGAAGTCACTCGGGCTGAATGATCATGCCATTTACGCCAATGTGGAGCGCATAAAAGAAGAGTTGACATACTTTGATAAAATCATCTCAAGGCTGAACTGTCCGATCATTGATGTAACCAATAAGGCAGTGGAAGAAACAGCCAATTTGATCATCAATATCCTGCAAAACAAAAATCGCTGATCATTACACTTTCATAAATCGGGAAAAACCAAAATGTGAGCTGGACACTTGTAGTGTCAGCTCACATTTTAATGCTAAGCCTCCTTTAGGCGATTGCGAACAAAATTAGAATAAAATTACATATTTCACTTCTTCAATTGCATGAAAATACAAACGTAATTTAAATGTTGGCATCTTCCAAACAAATAGACTATAATAAAAAATTGTGAGAAAAAAGTAATCTTAAGGTTTAGACTTAATTAATAAGGAATAAACTAAAGGTTAGTGAGATGTCAAGGTTTTTATCATAAAAATAATTCGACATGTTCCGTATAATTTTAAATGGGCCCGCTCTGCTTTTAGCGCAATGTGCGGCACATCCACTTAAATTAGCAGGTATTCCTTGAAGAATAATGTTGGCTGTTTTAGAGAAGGTACTCTGAACTAATGCCGAAACATTCACTATATCTTCATAAAGTTTAGGGGAGAAAAAGGATTATGCAGAAAGATGTAGAATTAAAAGGTATGAATGATAAACCTACGATACATGTCGATGCCGATGCATGCCCGGTGAAAGACGAGATCCTCCATTGTGCTCGTTTGCACGATATTGATGTCTGTTTTGTTGCATCATATAAGAATATGATGAATGACCCTGAAGGGAAATGGGTATATGTCGATGCAGACAAGGAAGCCGCGGATCTTTATATAGTAAACTCAGTAAAAAAGGGTGATATTGTCGTTACTGCAGATATTGGATTGGCTGGGACCCTGCTTCCTAAAGGTGTTTACGTTCTTTCTCCAAGGGGAAAGGAATACACGGACGAGAATATTTTCATGCTCCTGGATATGCGTTATCAGTCGGCTAAGCTGCGCAGGCAAGGTAAGCATACGAAAGGGCCGAAACCATTCACGAAGGAAGATCGACTTTGCTTTACAAATAAACTTTTGAAAACTTTGTCGAACTTTGCAGGGAATTAGGAATCCGTATCGAATTAGAAACTATCACCGATATGGCAAGGTGGAAAAATGATAAATGGCCGTATAGAAGATGAGAAAATTAACCAAATTCGCGAAGCTGTGGACATTGTTGATCTAATTGGGGAGTATGTCCAGCTGAAGAAGCAAGGGCGCAATTACTTTGGCCTTTGTCCTTTCCATGGTGAAAACTCGCCCTCGTTTTCCGTTTCACCGGATAAACAAATCTTTCACTGTTTCGGATGCGGGGCGGGCGGAAACATTTTCACCTTCTTGATGGACATAGAAGGCTATAATTTTGTGGAATCGGCAAAAGCTTTAGCCGAAAAAGGAAATGTACCTTTGGAAGTTGAAGTTAATAAGGATTCCAAGCGTTCCAACATGCCAGCCGGCTCGCAGCAAATGGTTGAAGCCCATGACTTGCTGCGGAAGTTCTATCATCATCTCCTCGTTAACACGAATGAGGGGCAGGAAGCCCTCGAATACTTGCTTAAGCGGGGTTTTACCGAAGAGACGATAGAAAAGTTCCAAATCGGCTACTCGCTGGATTCATGGGATTTCGTGTCCAAGTTTCTTTTGAAACGTGGATTTCCAGCGGAATATATGGAGCAGGCAGGGCTTATTATTTTCAGGGAAAAAGACGAGTCATATTTTGACCGTTTCAGAAATAGAGTCATGTTCCCAATTATGGATCATCAAGGAAATACGATTGCGTTTTCAGGGAGAGCGATGGGGGACGATGAGCCCAAATATTTGAATAGTCCCGAAACGCCAATCTTTAATAAAAGTAAAACTTTATATAATTTTCATCAAGCAAGACCACATATACGAAAGAAAGAACAAGTTGTTATCTTTGAGGGCTTCGCCGATTGCATTTCAGCTGTGCGTGCAGGGGTGGAGAATTCGGTCGCAACTATGGGTACTGCCCTGACGGAGCAGCATATCCAACTGCTTAAAAGGAATACCGATCAGATACTTATCTGCTACGATTCGGACTCTGCGGGTTTGAATGCTGCCAATCGTGCAGTCAATATGTTACAGGACCACGACTTTTCAGTGAAGGT
Organism: Bacillus sp. mrc49; assembly: GCF_002803435.1. Classification (NCBI taxonomy): domain Bacteria; kingdom Bacillati; phylum Bacillota; class Bacilli; order Caryophanales; family Bacillaceae; genus Bacillus; species Bacillus sp. mrc49. Next base: position 39,683 of record NZ_PHNG01000645.1, read on the forward strand.
CGCTCTCATGCCTGATAACTTGGACCCCGATGACTACATAAAGGAATTCGGTGAAAAAAGCTTTGTTTCTGAAGTAATAGGGGCCAGTTTAACCTACATGGCATTCAAAATGCATTATTTGCGTCGAGGGAAAAATGTAAATAATGAAGGAGATCGAATTCAATATATCGAAGAAGTCCTTAAGGAAATTTCACGATTGCCCAATGCAGTGGAGAGGGATCATTATCTCCGGCAAATATCCTCTGAATTTTCCCTTTCATTGGATGCGCTGGAGCAGCAGCAGCGACAAGTGTTCTTTACCGAACGGAAGAAGGGGACTTTGCCGCAGCCAGCAGCCCAAAAGAAAATGGCCCTGCAATATGAGCATAAGTTAAAGCCTGCACATCATAATGCTGAAACGAAGTTGATTGCCCATATGCTTAAAAGCAGGGATATGAGTTTCAAAATTCAGCAGTTGCTTGGCCAAACATCCTTTCATGTAGATGAACATCAGGCAATCATCACCTATTTATATGCGTTCTATGAAGATGGACACGAACCGGATACAAGCTTTTTCCTAACATATTTACCGGATCCAAACTTGAGAAGGATCGTTTCGGAAATAGAAATGATGTCAGTGAATGAGGAAGTTACCGATAAAGAGCTGACCGATTGTATAAATCAAGTGTTGAAATATGAAAAGTTGTTAAAGATAAAAGAAAAACAAGTTGAAGAAAAAGATGCAGTCAGACGAAGCGATTATGTCACCGCTGCACAAATAGCCATGGAAATCATTAAATTGCGTAAAATGTTGTAGTTGTTTAGGTGTAAGTCCTGGAAGGAGGGGAACTAATGGCTGAAAAACCAGCACGTTCCAAACAAGTTGATAATGAGTTTAGCCTTGAGCAGGTGAAAGAAAAATTATTAGAGCTAGGAAAAAAACGAGGCTCTTTGACTTTAGAAAAAATCGCTGAAATGATTGGCGGTTTTGAATTGGATTCCGATCAAATGGATGAGTTCTATGAGGTGTTGACTGAAAATGGCGTAGAAATCCTCACTGATGGCGAGGAAGACGATGATGAAGATGATCCGGATGAAAAGAAACTCGCAAAAGAAGAAGAGTTTGATCTGAATGATTTAAGTGTTCCTCCCGGCGTTAAGATTAATGACCCAGTCCGGATGTACTTAAAGGAAATTGGCCGGGTCGACCTATTATCGGCGGAGGAGGAAATCTCCTTGGCTACGCGAATTGAAGATGGGGATGAAGAAGCGAAACGCCGTTTGGCTGAAGCTAACCTACGTCTGGTTGTCTCCATTGCCAAACGCTATGTTGGACGCGGCATGCTTTTCCTTGATTTGATTCAGGAAGGGAATATGGGTCTGATCAAAGCGGTGGAAAAATTCGATTACCGCAAGGGATTCAAGTTCAGTACGTATGCAACATGGTGGATCCGCCAAGCCATTACCCGCGCCATTGCCGACCAAGCAAGAACGATCCGGATACCGGTGCATATGGTCGAAACCATCAATAAATTGATTCGTGTTCAAAGGCAGCTTCTTCAGGATTTAGGGCGTGAGCCTTCACCGGAGGAAATTGCGGAGGATATGGACTTGACGCCTGAAAAGGTTCGCGAAATCTTGAAAATAGCTCAGGAGCCCGTTTCCTTGGAAACGCCGATAGGTGAAGAAGATGATTCGCATCTAGGTGACTTCATTGAGGATCAGGATGCGACTTCGCCATCGGAGCATGCAGCATATGAACTATTGAAAGAACAGCTTGAGGACGTATTGGACACACTGACCGATCGTGAAGAAAACGTCTTGAGACTGCGCTTTGGACTTGATGATGGCCGTACACGGACGCTTGAAGAGGTAGGTAAGGTGTTTGGAGTTACCCGCGAGCGTATCCGCCAAATCGAAGCGAAAGCGTTACGTAAGCTAAGGCACCCAAGCCGCAGCAAACGTCTGAAAGATTTCTTGGAATAATATAGATATGCCCTTCACAGAGCCCTCTTTGAATGCCCAGCGTTCGGGAGCGGCTTTTTTTTTGCCAATTCGCGATGAATGTAAATGCACACGGATTGCCTGTAAGCCGCGGCTAAAGGCCGTTTAATAAGAACTGATGGTTATGAGGATGTGAAATTCATGGATGAGATGAGAAAGAAAATCATCATTCAAGAAATAAATGCCTGGAAGGAAAGTCGCATGCTTCCGGAGCAATACTGTAATTACCTGCTTACGTTATATTCTGAAGGCGAAAGGCTCCCAGCCAATTCGTATGAAAACCGGAAGGGAAAAAAAGATCTCTCTTCCATGCTGTGGATGGGAGCGCTTTTTGCATTTATTGTATTTTTGAATTATTTTACTGAAATACCCATAAGAATGCAAATGCTTCTGACAACTATTTCAATCATTGTCTTTGGGCTGATGGTCCGCCGCTTCATTGGCAGGAGGCTCGTATTTCAGCTGGCATTGATGGGAATGGCTCTATCCTTGCTTTTATTGTCGGTCGGCCTGGCGGATTTCATTGCACCTGGAAAAGTGGGGATTCTAAGCTTGTTCTTGTTTTTGAATTGCGGATTCTGGATTGCACTCGGTGTTAAATTGAAACTGCTTCATTTCTCGATCGCAGGAGGCTTGGGCGCTGCCGTCACTGTTTATTTTTTGCTGTTGTAATTCAAACGGGTTTTGGCGGTTTTATATGGTGAATTCAGGGTATTATGAAATATATGTAAGTTAAAGAGAAATGTTTGGAAATATACATAAATTTTTGACAATTTTAAGAAATTATATAATATCTTCTATTTTTGGGGTTTTACTTGAAACCCTTTTCAAGTAAAATAATATATAGTTGTTTGTATATAATATTAAATATGGTAAGTTTAGGTTCTACATAGGGGAGGAAAGACAATGAATCGCAATCCAGTAATGCCTTTTATTATTATCATGGTTTTTGGTATTGGACTTATGTTTTTACTTTCGTTTAAAGGTTTGGGTGATGCCAAAGATCTTGCCAAGGAAAAAGAGGGCGGCGCAAAGACTGAAGAATCTGACAGTGCCTCTGCTTCACCCGAGGACATCTATAAGAAAAACTGTATCTCCTGTCACGGTAATGCCTATCAGGGCGGTGTCGGACCAGCTCTTAAAGGCGTGGGTGACCGCCTTTCGGTAGACCAGGTGAAAGAAGTCATCACCAATGGGCGTGGCGCCATGCCAGCAGGCTTGGTCGAAGAACAGAACATTGACGCCATGGCCAAATATATTCATGGATTGAAATAATGTACGGAAACTGACTCAAAAAAATCGTTGGAAGGCGAGGCTTTGGGTCGGTTTTTTTGTATTTATGAAAAGGGAGCCAGTACAAGAAGGTTTCCTTCTATCCAGTGATGGGAAGCTTCTTTTCTCTTTCTGTAATTTTTTCATGGAACTTGTTATAATCGAATGGGAAACTAATTATTTGTAAGACATTACTAGAATTAAGAGAGTTGATGAATATGAATCATGAAAGACTATCAATGAGACTGGAACGAGTTGCCATACATATCCCTAAAGGAAGCATCCTGGCCGATATAGGCTCCGATCATGCTTACTTGCCTTGCTATGCAGTGAGTAACGGGCTGTGCGACCGTGCCATTGCCGGCGAGGTTGTGGAAGGGCCCTATCAGTCAGCCCGCAAGCAAGTGGCCATGACGGGGCTTGAGGATAAGATAGAGGTGCGTAAAGGAGACGGACTGGAAGTATTGAATCCCGATGAAGCGACATGCATTACGATTTGCGGCATGGGAGGGACTTTAATATCCAGCATATTGGAAAGCGGGAAAGAAAAACTTGGCATCGCAAAAAGGCTGATTCTTCAGCCGAATGTCGGTGCAGCGAATGTGCGCAGCTGGCTGATCGATAACGGCTGGGAGCTAAGTGGCGAAGAAATACTAGAAGAAGATGGGAAGATTTATGAAATCTTGATTGCCGAAAAAGGGGACCCGCTTCGGCCATATCGTGTAAACAAGCAAAATGGTCTCATGTTCGGTCCATATTTAACAGAAGAATTCAGTGCCACCTTCATCAAGAAATGGCAGTTTGAAAAAAAACATCTGGAAAGAATCATCGAACAGCTGGATGAAAGCGGACGCAGCGGACTGGAAACGAAGCGAAGTGAACTAAAATCGCAAATATCGATAATTGAGGAGGTGCTTGAACGGTGAAGACGGTAAATGGTAACCAAATCATAGAGTTGTTTGAACAATTCTCACCAAAGCAATATGCAATGGAGGGAGACCCGATCGGGCTTCATGTCGGGCAGCTCAACAAGACCGTTACGAAGGTCATGATTGCCCTTGATGTGCTTGAAGAGGTCGTGGATGAAGCGATCGAACAAGGGGTCGAACTAATCATTGCCCACCATCCGCTTATTTATAGACCATTAAAACGAATCGATACGATGGCTGCCGGAGGGCGGATCATCGAAAAACTGATCAAACATGATATCGCCGTTTATGCGGCCCATACCAATTTGGATGTTGCCAAGGGCGGCGTGAATGATTTACTTGCCGAGGCGCTTCAATTACGGGAGACACAAGTGCTGGTGCCCACTCATGAGACGCGACTGAAGAAGCTTGCCGTTTATGTTCCAAAGGCCGCTGAAGAAAAACTGAGGGACGCGCTAGGCAAGGCAGGTGCAGGAGCGATCGGAAATTACAGCCATTGTTCGTTTTCCTCGGAAGGGACAGGACGCTTCCTGCCAGGTGAAGGCAGTGAACCGGTAATTGGGTCTCAAGGAAGGCTCGAAGCGGTCGCTGAAATCCGGATTGAAACAGTATTCCCGGAGAATATCGAAAAGAAAGTGCTGGCAGCCATGTTGAAGGCCCATCCATATGAGGAAGTCGCTTACGATATATACCAACTTGAGAATCAGGGGGAGTCGCTTGGATTAGGGAAGATCGGTGTTCTCGCTGAAGAAATGACACTAGAACAGTTTGCCGACCATGTGAAAGTGACACTTGATGTTGATAGGGTTCGGGTCGTCGGTGATTGGCAAAGTCGGATTAAAAAGGTCGCTGTGCTTGGCGGAGACGGCAATAAATATATTACGGCTGCCAAATTCAAGGGCGCGGATGTGTATGTTACAGGCGATATGTATTACCACACGGCCCATGACGCGATGATGCTCGGTTTGAATATTGTCGATCCAGGCCACAATGTCGAAAAAGTGATGAAAAAAGGCGTTGCCCGGATGCTGGGGGAAATGTGCCGCGATCGGAACTTCGATGTCGAATTCATTCCATCGCAGGTGAATACAGATCCATTCCGTTTCATCTGAAACAAATGAAACAAAAAAAAGGGCAGCCGTTGTGGCTGCCTTTTTTGTTTATTTCTTCACTTTAATCTTAGGTAGGATCTTATGCAACGGCGTTTTCTTTTCGGTATTCCAAGTCGATTCATCATTAGGTTCATATTGCTCCAAAAATGAGATGACTTCTTTTGTGATCGGGGTCGGTGTGGAGGCCCCGGAAGTGACAGCGACCGTTTGGGCATCTTTCAGCCATTCAAGCTTCAGTTCTGAAATATCGGCGATTCTATAGGCAGTCGTACTGGCAATTTCCTGGGATACCTGTGCAAGTCGGTTCGAGTTATTGCTCTTGGGATCACCGACGACGATTAAAACATCAGCTTTGCCAGCTTGCTGGGCAACGGCTTCTTGACGTACCTGTGTCGCTAAACAAATTTCCTTATGAACCTCGGCATGCGGGAATTTTTCCTTCACTTTATCCATGATATCCAATACATCCCATTGGCTCATCGTTGTTTGATTGGTCACGATGATCTTATCACTATTCAGTGTCAAAGCTTCAACATCTTCATCTTTTTGAACCAGGTGAACGACATCGGGAGCAACTCCGACTGCACCCTCAGGCTCAGGATGGCCCTTCTTGCCGATATAGATGATTTGATAGCCTTCCGCTTCTTTCTCGCGGATCAAGTCATGAGTTGCGGTAACATCCGGACATGTTGCATCAAGCGTCACCAGCCCTTTTTCTTTAGCGATCTTCCTGATTTCAGGGGAAACGCCGTGTGCAGTAAAGATGACGGTTCCGCTGTCCACTTGTTCGATGATATCGTTGCGGTTGCTTCCGTCCAATGTGATGATGCCTTCTTCTTCAAATGCATCCGTAACATGTTTGTTATGCACAATCATGCCCAAAATGTAGATTGGACGTGGCAATGTTTTATCTAAAGCCGCATTACGGGCGATGACCATGGCATCGACAACACCATAACAATAGCCGCGCGGGGAAATTTTAATCACTTTCATCTATGTGTCCTCCTTCAAAGGCAAGAAACTCTCACTTTTTATACCTTTCTATTATATAAGACCATAGATGATATTACAAAACATCCTATTTGCATAAAATCAGGTATTGGTAAAATTTTATGGGAATTCATATATAAAGCTTGGGTCCGGACGTTCTTTCCCTTTGGCCGTCAGGACGAACCCGTGCGGTGGGTCCAGCCCCCAGCGGTTTCTCCTTTTTACTCGGCTCCGGGGTTTCCTCAAGGTTTGTTTGTGTCACGGACTCAGGCTCGCCAGCCACCGATGTTTCCTGATTCTCGGTATCGCCAGCTGATGATATGCTCCGGAATACTTTCCACATGGAAGGAAGGTTTTTAATCACGGGTCCGTATTGTTGCACCATGGGGGTGAACTGTTCGGCAGCCTGGAGCACCTTTTGCGTGTTGGCTAGCATATTGTTCAAGGAATCCGGGTTTTTTAATGTTTCTAGAATTCCTCCTCCGCTGCTTCTGGATGAACTTTGGTTACTGGAAGCGGCAGGTGCGAATAAGTTTGGAGGAGCACCCTTTTGTTTGGACTTGCCAAGTATTTTCGACAGCAGGCCTTCCTTCTTTGCCTGCGGCATATCCTGGCGCTGCTGTTGGCCGAATGGTGCCCGGAACCCTTGTGGGCCTTGCTGGGCCTGAGGTCCATTCGGGGCAATTGGCCGCCGCATCGGCTGGAAAGCCTGAGGCATAGGAGTCGGCTGCCTGAATGGGACAGGCGGCTGCTGCATCCTCCGCCCACGGGGTGGCCCGAAACCGGGTCCGGGTTGACGATTTCTATCTGGGAACATAAGTTTCACCTCCTCTGAATTTCTTTGCTGATGTTTTCTTCTCTATAAAATATGCAACTCGGCAAAAAAGGTTTGAGGAAAGAGTGACTGGGCTGTTGTGAAGTGGCCGGAAAGAAGGTAAGATGGTAACGGTAGTCTTTTAGCTCCATGTCTGCGGGGGATACGCTATGACCAGGACAGGGGCTTTTCGTTTGCAAGAGTCCATTTTAAGAGAACTAGCCCCAGCGCTTGCGCTTTTTGTGCAATTCACCCAAGGTGCTTGCGCTTTTTGTGAAATCCAGCTCCAGCACTTAAGTTCGCTGAGAAAAAGATGATCGCCCTCATAAGGCAAAAAGCGCCTTCTGGGTCCATCCCTATTTTCATACGCGAGTGACCAAGGTGCTTGCGCTTTTTGTGTGAAATTTATTATAATAACAGGACATGTCTAATGACTGACAAGGATAAAGGAGTTTTTTGATGAAACAAAACCAATTTGAACGATTTAATTTGAAAAGCTACATTCTAGATGCGGTTCGTACTTTAGGGTTCGATAAGCCGACGGAGATTCAGGAACGTGTGCTTCCGTCGCTTATAAAGGGAAGTAGCTTAATTGGACAGTCTCAGACAGGTACAGGAAAGACACATTCCTATTTGCTGCCGATTATGAATAGGCTTGATGCAAGCAAAAATGAAGTTCAAGCGATTATTTCCGCACCAACCCGTGAGTTAGCGAACCAAATCTACAAAGAAGCTTTGAAAATTGCTGACCATTTCCCTGAGGATGAGCAGATTTCCGTTCGTTGTTTTATCGGTGGCACGGATAAACAGCGGATGATTGATAAGTTGAAGACACAGCCACAGCTAGTGATCGGAACGCCAGGCCGGATCAAGGATCTTGTCGAGGCCCAGGCGCTTCAGGTTTACACGGCGAAAATGCTTGTAGTCGATGAAGCGGACCTAATGCTGGACATGGGATTCATTGAAGATGTCGATTTATTCGCGTCGCGTATGGCTGAAAAAATCCAGATGCTTGTCTTCTCGGCTACCATTCCTGAAAAATTAAAGCCGTTTTTGAATAAATATATGGAAAATCCGAAGTATGTTCAAGTCAATCCGAAGCAGGCGACTGCCGCGAAGATTGAGCATGTTTTGGTACCGCTTCGCCACCGTAACAGAGAGCAGCTTCTTCATGATATCATCGTCCGTTATAATCCATATTTGGCGATCGTATTCACGAACACCAAGAAAATGGCCGATCATGTGGCTAATTCCTTGATTGAAAAAGGGCTGAATGTCGGGCGTATTCATGGGGATTTAACCCCTCGTGAGCGTAAAAAAATGATGAAGCAAATCAATGATCTGGAGTACCAGTTCATCGTTGCGACAGATTTGGCTTCCCGTGGAATTGATATTGAAGGCGTCAGTCATATCATTAACTATGAATTGCCTTCAGATCTTGATTTTTACATCCATAGGACGGGAAGGACGGCTCGTGCTGGATATTCAGGCATTGCCACTACCATTTATGATACATCAGATGAAGACTCATTGAATCGTTTGGAAAAAATGGGCATTGAATTTCGTGATGCCGATATCCAGAACGGTGAGTGGGTTGATATAGAGGAACGTAATAAAAGGAAAAACCGTAAGAAACAGAAATCTGATATCGATGTTAAAGCGAGCAGGCATGTGAAGAAGCCTACGAAGGTCAAGCCAGGTTACAAGAAGAAAATCCAACGTGATGTGGAAAACTTCAAAAAACGCGAACGTCGTATACAGAGAAAGAAATAGGGGAGTAATCAGATGCTGAAGATTGGATCACATGTTTCAATGAGCGGGAAAAACATGCTGCTTGCTGCAAGTCAAGAAGCGGTTTCATATGGCTCCAATACATTCATGATCTATACCGGAGCCCCGCAAAATACAAGACGTAAAAAAATCGAGGATTTAAATATCGAAGCTGGAAGATTGCATATGGAGGAAAATGGCATAACCGACATCGTCGTCCATGCTCCCTATATCATTAACATCGGAAATACGACCAATCCAGCCACATACGAACTGGGTGTCAGCTTCCTGCGAAGCGAAATCGATCGGACAGAAGCGATTGGTGCAAGGCAAATCGTCCTTCATCCCGGTGCGCACGTTGGGGCAGGCAGTGAACTGGGGATCAAAAGGATCATTGAAGGTTTGAATGAAGTGCTGTCAGCCGATGACAAAGTTCAGATCGCCCTGGAAACGATGGCTGGCAAAGGTACGGAATGCGGCAGGTCTTTCGAGGAGCTGGCGATGATCATCGATGGTGTTACCCATAATGAAAAATTATCGGTTTGTTTCGATACTTGCCATACTCATGATGCCGGGTATAATATCATTGAAGATTTCGATGGTGTCCTGAATGAATTCGATAAATTGGTCGGAATCGACCGCATCAAGGTGCTGCACATCAATGACAGCAAAAATGAACGCGGCATGCGCAAGGATCGCCATGAAAACATTGGATTCGGCCATATCGGGTTCAAAGCGTTGAATGATATTGTCCATCATCCACAGTTAAGCGCCGTTCCGAAAATACTGGAAACCCCTTATGTAGGGGAAGATAAAAAAGACAAAAAGGCTCCTTATAAATTTGAGATCGATATGTTTAAGGGCAGTCAATTTGACGAAGACTTGCTGGAAAAGATTAAAGGCCAATAATATTCCAACTAGTAAAGGGACGGTTCATCATTGAAGATGAATCGTCCTTTCATTATGGAAATGCTTGTTAAAAGTTGGAGGTGAGCGTGTTGAAGAGGGATTCTATTTCCCTGGCTGTGCTTGCCCCGGCTACTTTGTTGATTTGTCCCAATACGTTTTGCCTTTGGCGTATATCAAAAATATTGATATTTTTACCTGCTAGAAGTGCAGTGATATCCTGTGCTTGTTTTTGTGTAAGTGCAACCTTATGCTGCTTGGCAAGGGAAAGCAGTTCATCGGGGCGAATATTATTGATTTTATGATTGACCATCATTTCAAATAATTTCAAACGATCTCCTCCTTTTTTAAAACATATGAAGGAGGAAGGCGTATGTGAACATGAAACTTCGTTTGATTCACGGGAATTTGCCGGGGCTGTTCATTTTTGGTGATTCAGGGTGGAGAGGCATATATCCTGAGGCCCTGTTTCTTTACATCTGCCCTTCTTTGTTTTATACTAACGATTGTTAATCGTAATGATTCTTAAAAAATAGGTGATCTCTTTGGATAATGTAGTAAACCCGATAGTTAAAATAGAAGATGTATCTTACAAATATACAAAAGATCTGGTGCTTGAACATGTTTCGCTTGAAATTCCCAAGGGGGCATTCCTGGCAATCGTCGGGCCGAATGGCTCCGGAAAGTCGACATTATTGAAGCTGCTGCTTGGACTGTTCAAACTCCAAAAAGGTAAAATTGAAATATTCGGGGAAGACATACGACGCTTTAAAGCTTGGCAAAAGGTTGGGTTCGTTTCCCAAAAGGCGAACTCCTTCAACTCTGGATTCCCTGCGACCGTATTTGAAGTGGTGCAAAGCGGCTTGACCAAGAAAATCGGATTATTCAAGTTTGCAAGCAAAGAGGATAAAAGAAGGGTAAAGAAGGCTCTGGAATCCGTGGACATGCTCGGATATCAGAACCGCAATATCGGAGAATTGTCCGGAGGGCAGCAACAGAGGGTATTCATTGCCCGTTCATTGGTCAGTGAGCCGGAATTGATGATCTTGGATGAGCCTACGGTCGGAGTCGATTCAAAGAATGTCCATCAATTTTATGAAATGCTGGAGATGCTGAACAAAAAGTTGGGGATAACCTTGATTTTGGTAACCCATGATGTCGGCACCGTGACCGATAAAGTCACACATGTTGCCTGCTTGAATAAAAAGCTTCATTTTCACGGAGATGCCGGTGAATATAATGAGCTGGATGAAAGCGAGCTTTCATCCATTTATGGGCATGGCGTCCAATTGTTAAATCATAATCATTAATAAGTTTTGGAGGATAGCCCAATGATATCGGGGATATTGCAATTTGAATTTTTGCAGAACGCATTCTTGACGGGAATCATAATCGGAGCGATTGCGCCATTAGTGGGCGTTTTTGTTGTGGTGAGGCGGATGTCGATGATTTCTGATGCGCTCAGTCATGTAGCGCTTGCTGGCATAGCGTTCAGTTTATTGCTGCAGAAGAGTTTTCTTTCACTGGCTGGATTGAATCCACTCTATATGGGGATGGCCTTTTCGGTTGGCGGTTCATTATTCATTGAAAAATTAAGAGGGGTTTATAAGCATTACCAAGAGCTTGCAATCCCGATCATTATGTCTGGCGGCATGGGTCTAAGCGTCATTTTCATATCGATTGCAGACGGCTTCAATACGGATTTATATGGATATTTATTCGGCAGTGTCAGTGCAGTCAGCCGGACGGACTTGTATGTCATCCTGGCAGTGGGGATCGTCGTTGTCTTGACCCTAACGCTATTGTATAAAGAATTATTTCTGTTATCATTTGATGAAGAGCATGCCAAGGCTTCCGGCATCCCTTATAAGGCCATCCATTTTATTTTTATCGTGATGGTAGCCCTGGTCATCGCCGCTTCCATGAAAATCATTGGCATATTGCTGGTTTCTTCGCTCATGACGCTTCCTGTGGCGGCTAGTCTCCGCTTTGCCAAGGGGTTTAAGCAAATGATCGGGTACTCAATTTTATTCGGTGAGGTTTCAGTTGTTGGCGGTTTGTTTTTATCATACAATCTTGATCTCGCTCCTGGCGGCACGATTGTCATAATCGCTGTGCTAATTCTCATCTTGTCAATTTTGTTTGATAAATGGAAAAATCGATAGATGGGGTGATGTTTTATGAACGTTTCTACGGCCATGCAATTATTAAAAGATAAAGGCTTTAAACATACTGGGAAGAGGGAAGAGATGCTTCAGCTTTTCTCTTCCAGCGATAAGTACTTAACAGCAAAAGATGTGCTGGAGAATATGAAACAGGATTATCCTGGATTGAGCTTTGATACGATTTACCGGAACCTTTCTTTGTTCGTTGAATTGGGGATATTTGAAACGACCGAGTTGGAAGGGGAAAAGCATTTCCGTTTTACATGCGGCCATTCTTCCCACCACCATCACTTCATTTGCTTGAATTGCGGTAAAACGAAAGAAATCGAAGTGTGCCCGATGCAGGAGCTGGAGGATAGCTTGAAGGACTACGACGTCTCGGGTCATAAATTTGAAATATACGGCCGCTGTCCCGCATGCAGTGTATCTGTAGAGGCCTAAAAAACCATTGACTTTTTAGTCAATGGTTTTTTCGTTTATTTTATGGTAACAGGCTTTTCTGCCAACCAGTTGGTCACCCAGAAAGAGGCCTCCTGCCAATTGTTGACCCGAATGACACGTTCCGGCACAGGGTCTTGGTTGTAGGGAGTATTGAATAAAATCACCGGTATTTTGCATTCTTCCGAAATGGCCACCGCATTATCGTGCTTGTCCTCTAAAAAGAGATCGACTGCGAATTTCTTGGCTGCCGCCACTTTGTCGTGAGAACCTACAAGCTCAATATGGTTATAAAGGACTTCATTCGTAGTGAACCAATCCTTCGTCACATCGAATAAACGGTTGCTCCTGGCACTGATGAAAAAGAGGTCGGCCTGTTTTGCCCATTTTTCCAAAACATCCTTCGCCCCTTCAGCCAATAAAGACTCGGTATAGATGAGCGGCTCCGTCTCGAAGAACCATTTGGTGAAATCCTCCTCAGGAACGTTGACGAATGGGAGTAGATCATACTCTGTGATGTCTTCATAAGCTAAGTTCAGCTGAAAAGCTTTATTTAAAAAGGGGACCATCGAATCAGGTCTTGTGACAGTCCCGTCTATGTCGATGCCAAAACGTTTTTTCATGATGAATCTCTCCTCATCTAAAAGTACTTGTAATAGTGTAACATATACAATCATGGCTTTGGTAAAATCGCTAATTTATTTCCAAGACAAGAAACCATTATCACGTTGGATCGCGTGGCTTTTACATATACTATAACTGCTCCTACAAACGAAAGTGAGGGATGCACGAATGGAAAAAGATCCATACTCCAGTGTTGACGATGATATACGATTGAGCAAAGAAGACAGGGAACCAACGATTGTCGATGATCCGCATCATGAGCGGTATTATAATGAAGACGAACCTGCCGATGATCGCCGCGATGAAAATCAAGGGTCCGTGACGAATTTGGATAACCGTTATCACGAAGAGACGTCAGCCGAGATTTCAACGATGCCTCGGAGAAGCAGGTCATATAAAGATGAGTCTGTAGTAGGGGCTGATGATTCCGGGGACGTCGCATCAAGAGGAAAAGTCATTGGTGTCGTAGCCTTGATCATTTCCATTTTATCGTTATTCATGATGCCTTTCCTTCTGGGGATTGCAGGGATTATTGTCGGGATAGTGGCCCGAAGCCGTGGATCGAACTTGGGTACATGGGCGATTGGCATTGGTGCCCTCTCCATCATCGTCGGCATATTCATTTTGCCGTTCTTTTAAAGAGAAAGCAAAAAACCCCGATGATGATTATCGGGGTTTTGCTTTATTTATTCAATAAAGCTGCAGCGGCAGCTTCCGCTCTTTGTTTTTCATAATACTCTTCAGCGATTTTGTCAATTTCCTTTTTCAGTTCCTCGACCATCGTTTCTTCAGGCACTTTCCGTACGATTTGCCCTTTTCTGAACAACAATCCTTCACCGCGGGCACCGGCTATGCCGATATCAGCCTCACGGGCCTCACCAGGACCGTTTACCGCACAACCAAGCACAGATACCTTGATCGGAGCTTTGATCGTCTGGATGTACTCTTCAACCTCATTCGCGATGGAGATTAAATCGATCTCGATGCGACCGCAAGTCGGACAGGAGATCAAAGTGGCCATGTTGGAAGCAAGTCCGAATACTTTCAGGAGCTCCCTAGCTACCTTCACTTCTTCGACTGGATCGGCGCTAAGGGAGACACGCACCGTGCTTCCGATGCCTTGGCTTAGGATCGCACCTAGACCGGCGGCGCTTTTTACCGTTCCGGAGAACAAAGTACCCGATTCGGTAATTCCCAAGTGTAGCGGGTAATCGAATGCTTTTGAAGCTTTTTCATATGCCTCGATGGCTAAATTCACATCAGAGGCCTTCATGGACACGATGATGTCATGAAAATCGAGATCTTCCAGGATCTTGATGTGGTGCAGGGCACTTTCAATCATTCCATCTGCCGTTGGGTAGCCATATTTATCGAGGATCTTCTTCTCGAGGGAACCGGCATTGACCCCGATCCGGATTGGAATGCCTTTCGCTTTGGCCGCTTTAACGACTGCTTCGACCTTTTCGCGACGTCCGATGTTACCAGGATTGATCCTGATTTTATCTGCTCCGCCTTCGATGGCCTTCAGTGCCAGCTTATAATCGAAATGAATATCGACTACAAGCGGAATGTTTATCCGTTTTTTTATTTCAGGGATTGCATCGGCAGCCCTTTCGTCCGGACAGGCGACGCGGACGATTTGACATCCCGCCTCTTCAAGACGAAGGATTTCTGCTACAGTTGCTTCAACATCATGTGTTTTAGTAGTTGTCATGCTTTGTACGATAACTTCATTATTGCCGCCAATCGTTAAGTTTCCGACTTTAATTGGCCGCGTCTTGGTGCGATGTATGATTTCACTCAAGTGGAATTCTCTCCTTTAGGAAAAAATCAGTTTTGATTTTTAATTTGTTTCTCTGAAATATTGTATCAATGTACTTACCGTATGACAAGGAAATAGGATGCAATATCTTTTTTAATAAGAAGTATTTGATACTCCATGCTTATTCCGGATGTCATCCAGAACTTTTGAAAACGTGCAGGTCCCCCATGTTCAGGCTATTTATAAACAGGAATCTTATAGGTTTTGCCAATCTGCATATTTTCAGGCTTCATGCCTTCATTCAAACTTTGGAAATCGGAAATGATCGTTTCCATCGGCTTATTGTCCCCGCCTTTTTGCGTTTCAACGATGGAGAGTAAAGTATCTCCTGGTTTCATGGTAATTTCTTTGAAAGCTGCAGTCGGGGCAGGTTGCTGCTGACTTGCCGGGACGGCTGGCTGGACTGTGGAAGCTGGTGGTTGTGGAGTCGGCAGGGTGCCAGTAGTCAAATCGAAATAAATAATGAATAATGTGAAGCAAAATGAAATAAAAAGCAGTAGCCTTTTCAAATTTCCACCCTCCCAAGCTTGTCTTTACTTAAATATACTTGAAAGGGACTGATATTATGCCTAAAAATGGGCATTTTGAACGTCAATTATTTTTTGGGGGGTGGGCAACATCCTGTTTATTTGAGCAGGAGTCAAGAAAGATACTGATTTCCTTAGGAGTCAGACCTATTTCTTTTGCCTCCATGATGAGTGACAACCACTGCAAATCAAGATAACTTGTCTTCACGTTTATCACCTCTTATAACCTAATTCATTTATCAACATCAGTATAGGTAAAACTAGCCGAGTATTTTGTCGAATTAAGGAGATATAAAAAAATGTGACTGCAGTCATATGAAGAAAAGGGAATTGATGATCCTCTCAAAAGCAAAAAAAACACAAAGATCGGATAGTCATAAGTGACTTGATCTTTGTGCTGTTCTTTGTCAATCCATGGAGGCATCGGCCGAAGTTTCTTTAATGGATAAATAAAGCATCATCAATGTGACGAACCAGCTGATGAATGAAGCGAATGGAACCGTGGCGTGAAACGAATCCATGACGGTGAAGAAAATGGTCGAAAGTGTAATGCTGTATGCAGCGATCCTCCAAAGATGCCTATATAAAAGCGGCCGGCCAAGGGCATTTTTGAAAAGAAGACCGAAAGCGGCTACGATTGTCACTTTTATGAAGATTCCACTGGCAGTGAACAGGTATAATATAAGGAGCAGCAACGGGAGGATGATCGGCAGTACAGACTCTACGGAATCAAGCCAAGCTGATATTTCCTGATTATCTCCTTCCAGCAGAGAATAGGGGGAAGATTGCACGTTGCCCCCGGATACGAAAACAAGATCGGATTTTAAAAGGGCCACAGCCTCGTCAGCTTTTTCAGCCACATCCTCCGGGGTCATAGTTCCGGTTCCATCCACGAAAATTTGATATCCATTTTTATTCAAGCTAAATGGCTCATCATTTTTTGTCGTCAATGTACCATTTTGGATCTTGAATTCCGGTAAGTCTTCCGAGACTGTTTCGTGCATGGCATCTATCCCATCAACGATCATTGTACCGAAATAAAAGGCAGAGGGAAGAAAGGCAATGAGACTTACAAAAAATACGTATAAAATCGTTTTGCCGATACCTTGGTTTTGAAAGGAAGCGATATCCTTAGGGGAATATAAGCTTACCCAAATTTGTTTGAATATGTTCAATTTTTTCAGCACCTAACTTTATAAGATTCCTAACCAATTTTAACTATATGGGGAAAATAAAACAACCTGTATGAAGAGTCATTGGTTTCAACTAACAATAAAGAGGCAATTATGGAGAGATAGAGGCAAACTTAAATGAAATGAGAAGGGGCGTTTTGATTGTGGATACACTATTTTGGATAATTATTGTCCTTATGTTCATAATGGGCTTTGTCGGTCTGATTTTTCCAATCATACCAAGCGTTTTATTCATATTTGGCGGAATCGTGCTTTATGGTCTTTTTTATTCCTTTGCCCCGTTTGGCTGGTTTTTCTGGACGGTCCAAATTTTGTTCGTGATCCTTTTGTTCGCGGCGGATTATATCGCAAACATGGTTGGTGTAAAAAAATACGGCGGCACGAAAGCTGGTATTTGGGGCAGTACGATCGGACTTCTTGTCGGACCGTTCGTGATTCCATTCCTCGGAATCCTGATCGGCCCCTTCATCGGTGCCTTTCTGGCAGAAATCCTCGTCCATAGAAAAGATCCGGTCACTGCATCTAAAATCGGACTCGGCTCTGTCGTTGGTTTTATTAGCAGTGTGATCACGAAAGGCATCATCCAACTACTGATGATTGGATATTTCCTATTCGTGGTATTCTCATAGGAAATAAAATCGCAAAACGAGGCATAAGGTTTGAAACGTTTACAAAAATTTGATACTCTAATGCTAGCGAGCTTCAGTATCTTATCTGAAGCCCTCAAAAAAAACAGCTTACATAGGGAGGAATTTTATTATGGCTTTTGAACTTCCACAATTACCGTACGCATATGATGCATTGGAACCACACATCGACAAAGAAACAATGAACATTCACCACACAAAACATCACAACACATATGTGACAAACTTGAACAATGCTCTTGAAGGCAACGAAGAGCTTCTAAGCAAAAGCGTTGAAGAAATCGTCGCTAACCTGGATGCAGTACCTGAAGCGGTTCGCACTGCTGTTCGCAACAACGGCGGCGGACACGCTAACCACACTTTATTCTGGGAAATCCTTTCACCAAACGGCGGCGGACAGCCAACTGGTGAATTAGCAGATGCCATCACATCGAAATTCGGCAGCTTCGACAGCTTCAAAGAAGAGTTCGCTAAAGCGGCTACTACTCGTTTTGGATCTGGCTGGGCTTGGCTTGCAGTCAACAATGGCGAGTTGGAAGTAACAAGCACTCCGAACCAAGACAATCCGTTATCTGAAGGCAAAACGCCACTTCTTGGATTGGACGTTTGGGAACATGCTTACTACCTAAACTACCAAAACCGCCGTCCTGAATACATCAATTCTTTCTGGAATGTTGTAAACTGGGATGAAGTGTCAAAACGCTACAACGCTGCTAAATAAGCAGTCGGAATTAAAAAAAGACAGGATCCCCTTACGTGGGATCCTGTCTTTTTGCTTTCTTCTCTTAGCAAATCACGAGAACCGCTTCAACTCGCGAGTAACCCCACAAAAATTCGTCTCGCCAATCCAAGAGTTTTCTTTGCACTGTTTTGAATTGGAAGAGCGAAAAGGAAAACAGTATAAGGGCAACTACTTCTCTGTCGTCGCCTTCGTCTCGCCAATCGAAGAGTTTTCTTTACTTTTTTTTTACATAAATCCCCTTGTTTTTTCAAACACTAGAGTGGAATTTAAAGGAGAGTTAAAACAATGGGTATTTTAGAGAGATGGTTGGGTGAAGCGGGAGGGAAGAAGGATCTGCACCTGCTTTTGTTTATCGGCGGACTGTACAGCCTGAGTATTGCTTTGTCCAATACATTCGTTAATGTGTACTTGTGGAAACAATCCGGTCAAATTGTTGATATTGCTGTATATAATCTAACCGTGGTGCTTTTTCAACCGCTGACGTTTGTTTTTGCCGGCAGGCTGGCGAAGAAAGTGGATCGAATCATTGTATTGCGTCTTGGTGTTATCTTTTTGGCCCTGTTTTATTTAGCTGTCCTTTTGGTCGGGACGAGAGCCACGGATTTCATTTGGCTTCTTGGTGCATTGATTGGGATAGGGTATGGGTTTTATTGGCTGGCGTATAATGTCTTGACTTTCGAGATTACCGAGCCGGAGACGAGGGATTTCTTCAATGGTTTTCTGGGGATTTTATCTTCTCTTGGAGGAATGATTGGTCCGATCCTTTCAGGGTTCATCATTTCGAGGCTTGAAAAATTCACGGGATATTCCATTGTATTCGGATTATCATTGCTTTTGTTTTCCGTTGCCGTTTTTCTTAGCTTTTCGTTAAAAAGGCGTCCTGCTCATGGGAAATACTTTTTCCTAAGGATATTGAAAGAGCGGAAAAACAATCGGAATTGGCTGTTGATCACTCGCGCCCACTTTTTTCAAGGGCTGCGAGAGGGTACTTTCATGTTCATCATTTCAATTATCGTTTACATCCAGACGGATAGTGAACTTGCTTTGGGGAGCTATGGTTTATTGAATTCCGCCATATCATTCGTTGCGTATTTTCTCGCTTCTCGGTATATAAAACAACCGATGCGAAAAAAAGCGATCTTTATCGGCGGAGTCCTGTTATATGCGGGGGTTTTGCTAATCGCATTTGATGTCACCTTCGGAAAGCTTCTCATTTATGGGGCAATTGTGGCGACCGCTTATCCGATCCTGCTCGTCCCATACATATCCTTGACCTATGACATCATAGGCCGGGCATGGCAAGCTGCGGACATGAGGATTGAATATATTGTCGTCCGGGAGCTATTCGTCCATTTTGGAAGGATCGTATCCATTTTGGGGTTCATTTTGTCCGTCCTGTTTTTCGAATTGAAACAAGTCCTGCCGATTTATTTGTTGATCGTGGGGGCAGGGCATACGATGATATATTGGTTTGTACGGAAAATCGATATCAACGACCAAGATTGAGAAAGGGGCCTAAAGAGGCCTCTTTTCCATGAAGTATGAGCCGTAAGTCACATTTTGTCGAAAGTGGGTCAGATGTTTAATATTTCTAGAACACTAAGGTAGAAAAAAATAAGAATGTTCTATAGAATAGTAAAGGACCATTATGACTATGTAAAAAGGATGTGTGGCTTAGTGTGAATAAAAAGAAAAAGAAAAAGACGCATGTGCCTTTCAGATTGAATATTCTTTTCTTTTTAGTGTTTGTTTTGTTTTCCGCTCTCATTTTACGATTAGGTGTCGTGCAGATTGTGTATGGCGATGATTACCGGCGTGAGATTGAAAGAACAGAGGAAGTGACCGTGAATAATTCGGTGCCCCGTGGGAAGATGTATGACCGAAATCTGAAATTGATGGTCGACAACCAACCACTGGATGCAATTACATATACACGAAAGCAAGGTACGAAACCAGCAGAAATGGTGGAAACCGCCGAGAAACTTGCGAAGTTGATCGAAAAAGATACGGATAAAGTGACTGAGCGCGATAAGAAGGATTTTTGGATAATGAATAATCCAAAGCTGGCGGAGAAAAAGGTTACCGATAAAGAGAGAAAGAAAGTCGAAGAGGGTGAGCTGAAAGAGAGTGATTTGTACAAGCTTCAGCTCGACCGGATTACAGAGGATGAAATAAAACTTTCCGATAAGGATATGGAAACCCTCGCTATTTACAGGGAATTTGCCAGCGGATATGCTCTTACGCCGCAGATTGTGAAAAACAAGAAAGTATCGAAAGAAGAATTCGCCAGGGTGAGTGAAAACCTCGATTCGTTGCCTGGTGTGGATATATCGACGGATTGGGATCGTTTTTATACGTATAATAAGACACTCAAATCTGTATTAGGTAAAGTATCTTCTTCCGAAGAAGGTTTGCCGAGTGAAAGTCTCAATTATTATCTGGCGCGTGACTACAGCCGGAATGACCGTGTAGGAAAGAGTTATATCGAACTCCAATATGAGGACATCCTTCAAGGGCAGAAAGCGAAAGTAAGGAACGTGACCGACAAATCGGGAAATGTCGTCGACTCCGAGGTGGTTTCTGAGGGTCAGCGCGGAAAAGATCTTATCCTGACGGTTGATATGGATTTACAGCTGGCAACCGAGGAAATCATTGAAAAGCAATTGATTGCCAAGAAAAAATTGGGGAACACCAAGTTTCTCGATAGGGCGTTCGTCGTGATGATGGATCCTGATACAGGGGAAGTTTTGACGATGGCGGGCAAGAAAATTGAGAGGGATCCGAAGACCGGTAAATCCTCCATAGAAGACTTCGCCTTAGGCAATATCACGACTTCCTATACGATGGGTTCTGCCGTGAAAGGTGCCACCGTCCTAACGGGATACAAGCAGGGAGCTATCCAGCCGGGCACCGTCTTTTATGATACGAAATTGAAGATCAAGGGTACAAAGGCTAAAGGATCTTACAGTAATTTCGGGAACATCAATGATTTGACGGCGTTGAAGGTGTCTTCAAACGTTTATATGTTCAGGACGGCGATCAATATCGCCGGTGCCCACTATGTGCCGAATGAGCCATTGAATATCAGTTCAAGCGCCTTTTCGACGATGCGTAATTCATTCTCACAGTTTGGCTTGGGTGTGCGTACGGGAATCGACCTTCCAAATGAAATGGGCGGGTTCAAAGGCTCGGAAACATCACCAGGTAAGCTGCTTGACCTTGCTATCGGGCAGTATGATACGTACACACCGATGCAGCTTGCTCAATACGTTTCCTCCATTGCCAATGGCGGAAACCGTATGAAGCCGCATATGGTCAAGGAAATCCGTGATCCGGTCGATAATAATGAGGAATTGGGACCTGTCGCCGAAGACGTTTCGCCGACGGTCATGAATCGCCTGGATATGAAGGAAGACTGGATCAAGCGCGTACAAAGCGGTTTCGAGAAGGTTTCAATGGAACAAGGCGGGACAGCTTATAGGTTCTTCGGGAATAAACCGTACACAGTCGCTGCTAAAACAGGGACGGCTGAAGCGTTTTATGATGGACCGGACCGCGAGAAGTTCAGTGAGCCTCAAGATACGATGAACATCACGATGGTGGGCTATGCACCTGCTAAAAATCCTGAAGTTGCATTTGCGGTCGTCGTACCGTGGGCATATCAGGGCCATACGGGTCATGACATGAGTAAAGAAATAGGTAGGGATATCATGGACACGTATTTCAAACTGAAAAAAGAACGGGCTAAGAAGGAAACGAATAAAGATGCAGAAAAATCGACTGAATTGAAAGTGGAGAATGGAAAAGACGTTCAAAAGGATCAGGCAGAGGTCAGAAAAAGCCAGGAAAATGAATGAATGAAGTCAAAACACGTTTTCGGATAAACCGAAGACGTGTTTTTTTTTGCTATTTTGCCCATTATCAATGAGAATCCGGCATCTTTACAATTAACACACAATAATTTACTGAATATTTACAATCCCTTCAAACGGGGTTTACAGACTAAAAGTATGATTTGGTTGTAGGACAAAATATTCATATAAAAAATTCTTAGGGGGACTTACAAATGAGACGTTTCAAAGGTGTGGCGATGACTGTAGTGATGGGCGGAGTAATTGCAGTGGCTGCGGGTTGTGGATCTGATGATGCTAAGACAAGCGGCAGTGAAGCAAAAGGGTCAAGCCAGCTGCAAGGGGAAGTGATCACGGATGGTTCTTCTACGGTCTTTCCGATCATGGAGGCAGTGGCAGAAGAATATATGAGTGCCCAGCCTGATGTCAAAGTTTCCGTTGGATCATCAGGAACTGGCGGCGGTTTTAAGAAATTCATCGCCGGTGAGACGGATTTAAGTAATGCCTCACGTCCGGTCAAAGAAGAAGAAAGTGCAATGCTTGATGATAAGGGAATTAAATATACAGAATTGAAACTGGCATTTGACGGCATTTCAATCGTCGTCAATAAAGATAATGACTTCATCGATTCACTTACGGTTGAAGAACTGCAAAAGCTGTGGGTTGATGATGGCAAGGTGAAGATGTGGTCCGATATTCGCCCTGAATGGCCGAAGGAAGAAATTAAATTCTACTCCCCGGGAACAGATTCGGGCACATACGATTATTTCAATGAAGTGATCCTGGAAGAAAAACCGATGGTGGAAAATGCGACGCTATCCGAAGACGATAACGTCCTTGTACAAGGCGTGGAAGGTGATAAGAATGCGATTGGATTCTTCGGATTTGCCTACTATGCTGAAAATAAAGATAAGCTGAAGATCATTTCCATCGATAACGGAAAAGGCGCTGTAGAGCCAACTCATGAAACGATTAAAAGCGGGGAGTATGCACCATTGTCCCGTCCGCTTTACACATATGTCGCCAACAAGTCTGTAGCTGAAAAAGAACAAGTGGCCGACTATACAGAATTCGTCATTGAAAATGCAGGGGAACTTTCCGAAGAGGTAGGGTATATAAGCCTTCCGGAAGAAGAGTACCAGAAAGATCTTGATAAATTGAAGGAACTTAAAAAATAATTGATATTACAGGCTATCAAAAATCCCGCCTTGGCAAGGTGAAGGCGGGGGCAACGGCTTGTAAATCCAAATATTGCGGGTCTGAAATGGAGGATGCAAGTTGGAACTGAGAAAAACAGAAACCTATTCTGTACAACAAATGATCCTTGAAAAGAAAAGCAAGAAAAAGATAAATGTAGAAAAAATTATACCGAAGCTCTTGTTCCTTATGGCGGCCATTTCCGTTTTCACTACAATCGGGATTATCCTGACGCTCATATTTGAAACATTCATCTTTTTTGACAGGGTTTCGATCGTCGAATTTATCACGGAAAGCAAGTGGCTCCCATTTGCATCTGTTCCTTCTTTTGGAATCATGCCCCTTGTCGTTGGGACGTTGAAGATTACGGTGATAGCTGCGGTGGTTGCCGTTCCGATAGGGCTTGCAACAGCCATTTTCTTGAGTGAATATGCATCTGAGACAACACGGAGGATCATCAAGCCGATATTAGAAGTTTTAGCCGGGATTCCGACTATCGTTTACGGCTTCTTTGCCTTAACTTTTGTAACACCGGTTTTGCGGGATCTATTTCCTTCCCTTGACATGTTCAATGCCTTAAGTCCCGGGATCGTTGTAGGAATCATGATCATGCCGATGGTGGCCTCTTTGTCGGAAGATGCCCTTGTTTCAGTCCCAAAGTCGATTCGCGAAGGTGCGTATGCGCTTGGTGCAACGAAACTTGAAACGACCATTAAAGTGGTATTGCCGGCGGCCATATCCGGAATTGTCGCATCCATCGTGCTTGGCTTATCCAGGGCGATCGGCGAGACCATGATCGTGAGTGTGGCAGGGGGCTCGACCCCGAGCATGAATATGGATGTCACTTCATCGATTCAAACGATGACCGCCTATATCGTACAGGTCAGTTCGGGGGATGCAGGGTATGGAACAACGATCTACTACAGCATCTATGCGGTGGGAATGACACTGTTCGTCTTTACGCTTGTTATGAATTTACTGGCGCAGTTCATCTCTCGCAGATTCAGGGAGGAATATTAAGACATGAAGCTGATAAATAAAAGTCATGTTGCAAAAAAGATGCCCGTAAGGCTGGCGGTCAACACGATATGTAAAGGATTGTTTTTCTTGGCAACACTGGTTGGCCTTATCGTATTGGCCATCTTATTTTATCGGATATTCACTCAAGGAATTGGCCATCTGAATGGGGATTTCCTGCAGAATTTCGCTTCGAGGAAGCCAGAGGAAGCTGGGATAAAAGCGGCCTTGATCGGGTCCATCTGGTTGATGGCCGTCGTTGCGCCCGTTTCGCTGATGCTTGGTGTAGGAACGGCCATTTATTTAGAGGAATATGCGAGGAAGAATTGGATCACCACTTTCATCAAAGTGAACATCTCCAATTTGGCAGGGGTTCCGTCGATCGTGTTCGGATTGCTTGGCTTAACGGTCTTCGTCCGGGCTCTAGCATTGGATCGGTCCGTATTGGCGGCAGGCTTGACGATGAGTCTCCTCGTCCTTCCCGTTATCATCGTGGCTGCCCAGGAGGCGATACGTGCCGTCCCGCGTGATTTAAGGGAAGCTTCATTTGGGATGGGAGCAACAAAATGGCAGACGATACGGAAAGTCGTCCTGCCAGCCGCAATACCTGGCATATTGACGGGCGGAATACTTGCTTTATCAAGGGCAATCGGAGAAACGGCTCCATTGGTTGTGGTTGGTATCCCACTATTCATCGCCTTTTTGCCGCAAACGGTGCTGGATACATTTACCGTGCTCCCGATGCAAATTTATAACTGGACATCTCGTCCACAGGAGGAATTCCAGCAGGTCGCTGCCGCAGGAATCATCATATTGCTCATCTTGTTGATTTTTATGAACTCAGTCGCGGTCCTGATCCGAAATAAATTCCAGAAAAGATACTGAACGAGGAGGAAGGAAGAATGAATATGACCTTAACGAGAGAAAAAGAGTCAACCGCCATCGCGACGGATGCTGTACAACCCGCCGCCTTACCGGAAAAGGTATATGAAACGTCCGATCTCAATTTATGGTATGGGGAAAACCATGCTTTGAAAAATATTAACCTCGATATGCATCAAAATGAAGTGACAGCCATCATCGGACCTTCTGGATGCGGAAAATCGACCTATATCAAAACATTGAACAGAATGATCGAATTGGTACCGGATGTCAAAACGACAGGTCAGATCAAATACAGGAACAGAAATATCCTTGATCAGTCATACAAGGTTGAAGATTTACGGACACAGGTGGGCATGGTCTTTCAAAAACCTAATCCATTCCCTAAATCCATTTACGATAATGTGGTCTACGGACCAAGAACCCATGGCATCAAAAACAAAAAGATACTTGATGAAATCGTTGAAAAGAGTTTAAAAGGGGCAGCCATTTGGAATGAAGTGAAAGACCGGCTTCACGAAAATGCCTATGGACTTTCAGGCGGACAGCAGCAGCGCCTCTGCATTGCCAGGTGTTTGGCAATCGAACCGGATGTCATTTTAATGGATGAACCGACTTCCGCCCTTGATCCGATTTCCACCTTGAAAATAGAAGAATTGGTCCAGGAACTGAAAAAGGACTTCAGCATCATCATCGTCACCCATAACATGCAGCAAGCGGCGCGTATTTCCGATAGAACGGCCTTTTTCTTAAACGGGGAAGTCGTAGAGTACGCCAATACCGACACCATTTTCTCCAATCCGGATGATAAAAGAACGGAAGATTACATTACAGGGCGCTTCGGTTAACGAGAAAGGGTGATAATAGCATGATCGTTCGTGAAAATTTTGAACTTCAATTGAAAGAGCTTCAAGAAAAAGTGGTCGAATTGGCCAACCTAGCTTCTGATGCCATTTCAAAATCATTCGCTGCGCTGGAAAATAGGGATGCAGAAGCGGCATTGGAAGTCATTGAAGATGATACGAAAGCGGATTTACTGGAAGAGGAAATCAATGATTTTGCGATTTTGCTGATTGCTAAGCAGCAGCCTGTTGCCATTGATCTCAGAAGGATCATTGCTGCCATAAAAATTGCCTCCGACATTGAAAGGATGGCAGACTTTGGCGTCAATATCGCCAAGGCGGCAATCCGTATCGGCGATCAGGAGTTCATCCTCCCTTTGACGCCGCTGCAACAGATGTATGATATCACGCTAAAGATGATCGAACTCTCGATAGAAGCATTCGAGAAGGAAGATGTCGTGTTATCCAGGGAAATTATCGAAATGGATGAAGAAGTCGATCGTTTTTATGGAGAAATGATTCGCAGCCTTCTCCGGCTTTCTGATGAAAAGAACCTTCAGCAGGTCACGCAACTCTCATTCATTGCCCGCTATTTGGAAAGGACTGCGGATCATACGACCAATATCGCCGAAAATATTTATTTCCTTGTAAGAGGTAGATACATCGGCAGAAATGACTGATACAATCCGTAAATGAAAAAAGAGGCTTTTTCCAAAGCCTCTTTTATTATTGATTAATGAGATAAAGTATTGGCCAATTGCCGATAAGACATCGTATTCGTGACCACAAACTCACCGATTTGAATTTTTTTCGAGAAGCCATGCTCGTTCATGTAAGCTTCAAACTCAGATGCATCATCGATGATCTTTTGCTCGAAAAGCCGCTTGGCAATTTCGGTTGTGGTCATATTCGATTTGACTTTTATGGTATAGGAGACGATAGCCAATTCCTCCGCATTCGGAGATTGATCGGTCTCCTTTGACGGCTGGACAGTTTGCTTCGCTTCTTCATGGGGATGCGAGACGACGAATCCGTCATTCTCGAGCATTTCCTTCGCTTCCCCAAGGGGCACATTGGTTTCTTTCATTAATCCGGTTCCATAGTAACAGCCGGCAAAGATGCAAGTCGTGAAGATGATTCCGGCGGAAATGCCCTGCAGTCTTGCCTTAAACATCTTCGTTTCCCCGCATTCTATGCTGTTCGATGACCGATAGGGTTTGTTCCTCGGTTAAGGAGGATTGTTTAGCGATTTGGGCCAAAGAAAGCCCCTGCCCGTATAAGGATAGAACTTGGCTCTTTAGAATTTCATGAATCGCTTCGGAATTCCTGGAAGTGACCGGTGGCTGTGGAATTTGGGCTTTTACGGCAGGAAGGGGATCACCCTCGATGACGAATTCCTCTTCAAGGATCTTCACTTTCTTTTTTAATTGATAGATATCCTGCATATAGGTTATCGTCATCTGTTCTAAATCTTCTTCTAATTTGGCCACCTTATCTTTGCTGAAAAACGAAAGGATAAGAAGGATGACGGCCAACGAGAAGAGAAGGATGATAAGGGTTTCCATGTTTTCACCTCAGAAGATAATTTTCGACATATACTTATATTTTACACCTATTTTAAAAAAAATGGAGAATTTCATATTTTTATATCCTTTACAGGGGCAGCACCCGCCATTTTTTTTGCTTGTCTTGTTTTAAAATAATGTCGAAACGTATCAAGACCGTAGCCATGAAAAAAAAATGGCCATGAAAACGGGCATAAAACCTTTGCTAGATAACTTGCATAAAATTCGACAAAATGTGTTTATTGTCCATCAGCCCAATCAGTGCTAACATGAAGGTAGAATAAATCGAAAAACGAATATTTTGAATATTTAGACTCATTGAAACCATAAGGAAATGGTGTGCAGATCCAAGCGTGGATTCTTTCACTGTCAGCGCCTAACGATAAGCTGTTTACCAATAGAGAAAAAGAAGGGATGATTATATGAATTCGTTATACGCATATATGCCGCAGGGTAACCAAGATCTGTATCGTAAGGGGTTAAAGGCTGGTTTATGGATGGATGAGAGTTTTGATTGGTATCCTGAGGAAGATATGATGAGTCATCCGAATGGGGAGTTACGGACACTGTTACAAACGTTTACACAAGGCCAGGTGACCTTTTCGAAGTTCACGATCAGGAATACCTCATTCGAGACGAAGCGTCCAAAAGTATTTTTTCACTATGAAAACGCTTTCGAAAAGCAGGCAGTGGCTTTTTACAGCCCAAATGAACGGGCCATATTACATGTAGCGCCCCGTTCCATTGCCTTATTAGGCGGTCTCGTAAAAGGGAAAAGCATCTCTCAATATTGCATTCAAGGCAAAGGAAGCCTTTATCAGGAGGGGTGTTTCAAATCATTGAAAGAAGGGCTGCTTGCTTACTCACCGCTTGCGAAAGGGGAAGTGACGAGCATGTTCACGTTGGAGACGGAGATTCTGCCGAAGGAATGTGTCGAAGCGGTGGCCTGGGCGATTCATGCTGAAACGAAGGAGGAAGCCAAAGTCATCAATAATCAGCTTCTACTTACAATGCAAAACGTTACGAATTGAAATGGATAAAAGTTAATGTGCGATTTCCCAAAAAACATACTAGCAATTCACATGGAATAATGCTATTATAGAAAAGTCCTATGTGAAAAAGTCAATATGTTTGGAGGGAAATACACATGCGCGTGAATATTACATTAGCTTGCACTGAATGTGGAGACCGTAACTATATTTCTAAAAAAAATAAACGTAACAATCCAGACCGTCTTGAGCTTAAAAAGTACTGCTCAAGAGAAAAACGCAGCACGACTCACCGTGAAACAAAGTAAGCAACAGGATTTTTCCTGTTGTTTTTTTTATGCTTTTTTTTACGTTCTTACCGACGTTCTGTAAACGAACAGCTATTATGGAATAATAAAGCAGCAGAGCAAAGGAGTGGGTAACGATGAAGGATAACAAGAAAAGGCTCCGACAGGAAGTGAAATCCCTCTTGATGGGGGTGACCGATGGGGAGCATGAAGAAGGATCGAACAAGATAGCTGAAAACTTATTTTCGCTGGAAGAATGGAAAAAGGCAAAAACAATCGGCATCACGATTTCCATCCATCCCGAAGTGCCAACAGAACGGATCATCGAACAAGCGTGGAGTGAAGGCAAGGAAGTGGCGGTACCAAAATGTGACCCCGATAAAAAGACGATGCAATTCAAAAAGATATCCTCCTTCAATGAGCTGGAGTCTGTATATCATGGGCTGCTTGAACCTGTAGCCGAAACAGCCAAGGTGACGAAAAGCGAAATGGATGTCTTGATCGTCCCAGGTCTCGCGTTTACGAAAGAGGGGTTTCGCCTCGGCTTCGGGGGCGGCTATTATGACCGTTACCTTCCCGGCTTCAAAGGAATCACGGTGGCCCTTGCATACGAACTTCAGCTTGTGGATGAGCTGCCGATAGAGATGCATGATATGGCAGTCTGTAAGCTCATTACCCCATCCAAGGTCCTGCAAACGTCCGTCCAATAGAAGATGTTTGATTTTTATCACTTTTAGCTCATAAAAATCCTCTCCTGTATCACACTAATGATAGGAGGGATTGCTATGCTTCGATCCATTATTCACATCTTCTTGGTTGGTTTAGCGGTTTATGCCGGTTATAAAAACCGGTACCGCTTGGTCAATGCGGCGCTATCCAATGGCTTCCTGAGAAGATTTCTAGTGACCAAATCCTTGAGCATGCCCATGTTCAGGGACAAAATGATGCAAAGCATGTTCAGTCAGACCAAATGAATATGCCTGCATTTCTTAAAAAGGAACCTCATCAAGGTTCCTTTTTTTACTTTTTTCATGATATCGTCTATAGTTTTAAGTAACAAAATCAGAAGCTTGAGATCGATTGGAAAGTGGGGAAGGCATTGGGATTTAAAGAGGATTATTTGTTTTGGGGAACCATAAGGGAGTTGTCGGCCCATTATGATTATCGAATGATTACCGTCACGGAAAACCATCAGGAGATTTGGCTTGAAAGCGATACGAATAAGGAATTCCCTGTCATCAGGCTGATCCGGCATGATTTGGATTGGGCAAACTGGCTGAAGCGTGATATCGAACGGACTTTGCAGAATGGGGAAAGAATCAGGCAGAAATTATACAAAAAACCAATAAACATATTAAGCATCTATGTGAGTAAATTTACGCCTGTCGATGATCATGATTTCAGTTTGCAGGTTGCTTCCTATAAAAAAACGAAGGTGGACACATTCATTCTCACTTCTGAAGCATTTCAACAGTCGCTTCAGAACCTTGAGCATGTCTTGAAAAAATCACTTTCCGTTCAAGTTCTTCAAGAAGATGAAATAGATGAAGAAAAAGTACTTGCTTTAAAGAAGGACGCCATCTCCGAGTCAGTCAAAAAGGCCAAGGCAGAGCAGAAAGTGTTTCAAAATGCCAACAAGCCATTCTTTACATATATATTCATGGCGATTCAGGTAGTTGTGTTCATGTTGATGGAGTTCAATGGGGGCAGCACCAATTCCAAGACGTTGATCGAGTTCGGGGCAAAATCCTCACCATTGATCATGCAGGGGGAGTGGTGGAGGTTCTTTAGCCCGATGATCGTGCATATTGGCTTCCTTCATTTGCTGATGAACACTTTTTCCCTGTATTTAATTGGTGCTGAAGTAGAAAGGATTTACGGCAATGCCAGGTTCCTTTTCATTTATGTATTCGCTGGCTTTGCCGGGACGCTAGGCAGCTTCATCATGACCCCGAACCTATCGGCTGGTGCAAGCGGAGCGATTTTTGGCTGTTTCGGAGCACTGCTGTACTTTGGAATCGTTTATCCGAAGTTATTCATGCGCTCGATGGGATCATCCGTCATCGTCTTGATCATCATTAACTTGATATATGGTTTTTCCGTTTCAGGCATTGACAATGCAGGACATATCGGAGGTTTGATTGGTGGCTTCCTTGCTGCTGGAGTGGTCCATCTTCCAAAAAACAAACACATTTTGCGGCAGTTGCTTTTTTTAATGGGAACGGTGATTTTGACTTATACTCTGCTCCAGTACGGCTTCAATCATCAAAACAGCTCGGCCGTCAATGATAACACGATGGCGCTGCTTGCCCAAAAATATATCGATGATGAAGAGGAAGCTAAAGCGGAAGAAATGCTGAGCGATTATGTAAGTGACAAACCGGATGCACCTTTTTCGCTATTCATGCTCGGAAATTTAGCCTTTGAAAAAAAAGACATTGACAAAGCCAAGGATTATTACGAAAAATCAATCGCGGCGAATCCGGATTTACATCAAGCGCATTACAACCTAGCCTTGGTCGAAATGAATCTTGGAGCATACGATCAAGCTAAGGAGCAAGCAGAAAAGGCGATTGAGCTTGCTCCGGACAATAAGTCATATGCCAAACTGCTGAAGAAGATCGAAACCCAACTATAAATCTTGGCGCAGCATGATGGGGGTACCGTCTTTCAGTGTAAACAAGACAAGTAATTCACGTTGATTCTTCGCCATAAGCAATAAGGGGATGGTGCTGCCTTGTGCATTAACGGTGGAGCCATCCTCTTTCTTTATTCCTAATACATAACCTTTATAAAGGCCCTCCCAAAGCCTGCCAACAATTTCTTCCCGCTTGAATGGAGGGAATGCGGAAAGCCATTGGTTTTTTTTGTCAGGGAGGTCGGTCAATGAGATGATGTTATATTGATCCAAGTTAATGTGATACGCTTGACTGGCTTTTTCCAAGCCGTTTTGAACCGTTTGCTCGGTCAAGCTATCCAGTGTTTTTTTCCATTCAATCTGTTCTTCCGAAAGCGGACGGTGGAAATATTGAAAGGAAGGTGTCGTTATGGCATATATTTTATCTTTACTGAGCTGCTGGGCACTGGTGAAAATGGTTTCACTTGGATGAACCTCTGCATAATGAAAAGTGACGGCATCATAACGTCCGCTTTCACTTTCTTTCGCCTTCGCTTTTTGGGAGAGTTCTTGTTTATTTTGCCGCCAATTCTTTAAAGCTCCTGTCAATTTTCCATTGGTATATAAGAGGGATACGTCTTGACGCAGGTAGGCAAACCGGTCCAATGCGGAATTCACCCTCCAAGTGATCGTATAGCTGGAACCCGCGTTTTCCTTTGGCGTAAGATGTGTGGAAGCATGTTCAAAATGGAGCGAGGAATCTATGGGGAAAAAAATGATGGTTTCCTCTGCCCGCTCATTATTTGAAAAATAAAGGATGACAAAAATCGTAGTCAAGAGTAATAAAACGGTATACTTCAATTGTAATTTCATTTTTCCCCTCCGTTTTAGCGCATGATGCAAGCCTTTACGGGATGCATCGTCTGTCTGAAATATGAAAAATCGAAACAATTTTAGATTAGGCGTTCACTTGTCTTGTATTCCATCATATGAATGGAGTTGGACATGTATGAGGGGGAGCGGGAAATTATCAAATGAGGAAATGAACGCTTGTTACAAAACGGTTGATTCGATATACTTTCTTATAGAAAAGAGTAAAGAGGCCTATTATGAAAACATATTATGATCTTCAAC
This sequence comes from Bacillus sp. mrc49, assembly GCF_002803435.1. Lineage (NCBI taxonomy): Bacteria > Bacillati > Bacillota > Bacilli > Caryophanales > Bacillaceae > Bacillus > Bacillus sp. mrc49. Next base: position 71,998 of record NZ_PHNG01000645.1, read on the forward strand.
AATATTTGAAAAGATTTGGTACATTTATTTATATGGGCGATCGTGTCGCCGAGCTTGAAATGATGGAGACCGAAATCAGGGAAATCCATCGAATGCAGATGATGGATACGAAAGATTATCAAATGGCAATCCTGTTGATTAGGCAGCAATTGGCCCATGAGACGGAGAAACAGAAAAAAATTGATGAAAAAAGGTGAGAATGATGGAAAAGTGGCTGATGGGTGTCGATTTAGGCGGTACAACTACCAAACTGGCTTTAATCAATACATATGGGGAGATCATTCATAAATGGGAAATCAACACCGACATCTCCGAAAAGGGGAAATTCATCACGATGAACATTGCCAAGGCAATAGATGCGAAGCTTGAAGAATTGAATGAACCGAAGAGTAAGTTAGTGGGGATAGGGATGGGGGCTCCTGGCCCTGTGGATTTTGTCAACGGTTCGATATACGAAGCAGTGAATCTGGGGTGGAAAGACTATCCATTGAAGGATTTATTGGAAGTCGAGACCTCATTGCCTGCGGTCATTGATAATGACGCCAATATGGCTGCTCTCGGAGAGATGTGGAAAGGTGCCGGTAATGGAGCCAAAGACCTTGTTTGTGTAACACTTGGTACGGGTGTAGGCGGGGGCATCATACATAATGGCCGAATCGTCCATGGAACAAGCGGTGCTGCAGGTGAAATAGGGCACATAACGGTTATTGCCGACGGCGGAGCTCCGTGTAATTGCGGTAAGACAGGTTGTTTGGAAACGGTTGCTTCAGCTACCGGAATCGTCCGGCTGGCTTTAGAGGCATTGAATGAGGACGATGGAACATCGTTGCTGCAGCAAAAAGTGAACGAAGGAAATGGCGTTTCTTCCAAATTGCTATTCCAATGCGCAAAAGATGGTGATTCCTTGTCAAAAGCTGTGGTCGATAAGGTAGGCAATTACTTAGGACTTGCGCTGTCACATGTAGGGAATGTCATGAATCCGGATAAAATCGTAATTGGCGGTGGCGTTTCCCAGGCGGGAGGGATCTTGCTTGATACGGTCCGTGCTGCCTTTGAAAAGTATGCGTTCAAACGAGTTGGCAAATCAACGAAAATAAGCCTTGCAACACTAGGCAATGATGCTGGGGTAATAGGGGCAGCTTGGCTAATTAAAAATCAATAGAATTCTTGAACCGTTTTCTTAGCAGCCCTGTTCGGATAGGACTGAGAGAAACGTTGAAAAAACGAAGCCTGGAGCAATCCAGGTTTTTTTGGTATCGCATTTTTTCGGAGATCGGTTCATAAAATCAGACTAGGAAGGGGGCGGAGCATTAAATGAAAGTCGTGAGCAGAAGCTGGGATACGTTGGCCTATTACAGCGAATTATTTCAAATCCCACAAGTTTTACTGGAGGATGCCAATCCCAACATCTCTGGAGGAAATTTGCCAACAGACATCGAGGTTCAGATTCCCGGGTTCGTAACGGATAAAGAATCCCGTTCGGGGAGCACGTTGAGAGATATCGCGTTACGATCCCACTTGCCCCTCGATGCTTTATCATTATTGAATCAAGTTGAGAAGGAAACGGTTTCCGTACCGGTCAGGATCATCAACCCCTTGCTTGTCATCGAAAAACCGTATGATTACCAATCTCTTCTTGATGGCCTTGACATCCTTTCTTTTCATTATCCCTTCATTCAAGTTGAATCGATAGGGAAGAGTGTATTAGGAAAAGAGCTTTTGGAAGTAAGGGTCGGTCAAGGGAAGAAGGTGATCCATTATAACGGTTCATTCCATGCCAACGAGTGGATCACCTCGGCCGTTTTAATGAAATGGCTGAATGATTTGCTGTTGGCAGTTACGAATGATCGCACGCTTTGCAGTGTGGATTGCATGCCTTTTTATCAAAATGTGACCATCTCAATTGTTCCGATGGTCGATCCGGATGGAGTCGACCTAGTCATAAAAGGAGAGCAAGCCGCTGAAGGGAGATTTGATGTTTTAAAGATGAATAACGGAAATCCCGCCTTTTACGCTTGGAAAGCCAATATCCGCGGTGTTGACCTGAATAATCAATATCCAGCGAATTGGGAGATTGAGAAGCGAAGAAAGCTTCCAAAAGCTCCCGCCCCGAGGGATTTTCCAGGAGAGTATTCTTTATCTGAGCCAGAAGCATTGGCCATGAAGGAATTGGCTGAAAGACGGAATTTTGAAAGAGTGATAGCCCTTCATACACAGGGGAAGGAATTTTATTGGGGATATGAAGGACATGAACCCGAGCATTCGGCGAGTATGGCGAAGGAGTTCGAGATGCGCAGCGGATATCGTGCCGTTCAATACGTTGATAGCCATGCGGGGTATAAAGATTGGTTCATACAGGAATTCAAACGGCCTGGCTTCACGATTGAGCTGGGTACGGGAATCAACCCACTTCCTTTGTCGCATCTTCCTGGAATTTATGAAGATTCCGTGAAGATTTTAATGGCAGGACTCTATATGTGATTACATTTTACTAAGGAATATACTTCCACAAAAATATAAGATAATTATTCGCCACATTTTCTCTTTTTTACTTTATAATGAAAGTCGTAAGGATTAGAATAACCCTTGCTCTTTCTAATGTCTCGCTCACATATGCCAGGCGTTTTTAGTTTTGAAGTTGGAGGTGTGTGGAGATTAAAGCAATCAAAGCAGCGCTTTGTATGCGGCTTACCATATGCAAGATGTTGTGTATCGTCCCATTATTTATCTCCACTATCCTTCTTATCTCGGCTTGTGAGCCTTCCAAGGACCTTAGTAAACCCGTAACTGATACGGAAAAAGAACACTCCCCATCCTACTTAGGGAACTCTTCACGTGATTGGAAGATCCCGACTGATGAAACCGAAAAAATCGACCAAATCTATGGATGGCTTGATACCAATACCATTTTATTTGCTGAGAAGCGGGATGGCAATAAAGTCCCCCAGCTAATGGCTTGGGACCTGGAAACGAATGAAACGTCCGTTTTTTATCAGCCCGCCATTGCGTTTTCCGAAGTTTCAATCAGTCCATCTGGAACGCATATTTTGATTTCGTCCTTCACGTCTTCGGGCAAAGCATCGATCACCATTCTCGATCGTACAGGCAATCCATTGTATTCTATGGCGATACCCGCCTATGAATTAGCTTATGAGTGGAACGCCTATCGAGATGGAATGCTGTTTTTATCAAGTTTTAACGAAGATTGGACATATAGCTCTTATGTGCTGAACCCAGATGATCAATCAATGGAAACACTGGACTTTCCTCAGCCCTTTGCTCAATGGGCAGGTGAAAAGGAATTGATGTTTCTCGATTGGGACCGGGATGAACCTGCTTTGACGGCTCCCTTAGTAAGGAAGGCGCTGAATGATGATAAGGCGGATAGCCTTATGCTCGATGTCATTCACTTTAAAAAAATGAAGCATGCGCTGATGACGATTCAAGTGGAGACAGAAAAACATGATCGGGGTACATACGCTTTTTATGATCAAACTAACGAGCCGATTCACTCTTTTTCCGTGCCGCTATTGAAAAGCTTTTCAGATTGGGTGATTCCTTCCTATGATTTCAATGAAAAAAACAAGGAATTCATAACGTTCATTCCAAATGAATCAAAAGACGCGGATCAATATGAGGGAAGGTTTACCTTGACTAAATTAAATTGGGAAAAAGGCACACAAGAAGAAGTGATGAAGGACATGGAAAATGAACCGTTAAGCTGTTCGCTTGATGGCAACTTCTGCTTATATGGATATCAATTCGAGAAAATCATCGATATGAAAACCCATCAAATACAAAGACTATTTAAAAAACAATGATGATCTAAATTAAAAGCTCGCCACAATGGCGAGCTTTAGCTTTCATACTGTAGACAGACTCTGTAAGGATGGAGTGTGTTTGCAGTATTTTTTAGGTTCAGAAAATCTGAACCCTGTTTTTCAAACGACTTTGCGTGAAAACTATTATAAATCCTCTATTACCCACGTTAGTTTCTGTCCATCGACCGTTTCATTCGTTGACGCGCATTTCCCGCAGGAGTCGTTGCCTTCCGTTCCATTACACTTAGATTTAACAGATAGAAAGAACATCTCTGCCCACAGTATCGGGTTTCTACTTAGACCGTTTCATTCCACTTCAGGCACTCGCTTTCCGCGGGCGGCCCGTGAGCCAGCCTGCGGGGTCTCACGTTGACACGCATTTCCCGCAGGAGTCTCGTTGCCTTCCGTTGCATTCCACTTTGCGTGAAAATGAAGATAACATCTCAAATTCCCCGCAGGAGTGTCGCCCCTCCGTTTCAATCCACTTTGCGTGTGATGGAATTCCCATTGTTCTCAGTTAATCCACATGATTAGCCTGGATAATAATAGTGTAGGCACTTGCGATACTGACATAGGCTCCGAGACTTCACGAGATTCTTCGCTAAATTACCTAACTATTAAATCGGGCCCCATGATAATGAAAAGTCCTCATATAAACCTACTAGTTCGTATTGCTAATTCCAAATTTGAGAATGCACAATTCAAAATTGGAACGCTATGGTGTAGTTTTACATGATTTAATTTGATTATTAACAAATACACCGTAGTAAGTTTTGTATTATTAGGGAGGGCTGAAAACAATTATTACCTCTGCGATGTTTCTGTTTCATATACTCCAGATGATTTATAGATATGTAACATTCCATCGCATTAGTGAATTTGTTAAAAAACTAATTTAAGACAAGAAAGAACTAGGAGATGTATTAGTTGAAAAAAATAATTTCATTTATTGCGGTTTTCATCTTAATATTTGCATTTTTTTTACAGCCTCGTGAAACTAAGGCAAAGAATCAAAGCGAAAAAAACTACTTAGTAGAGTTTAATAAAAAATTGGATACTAAATTAATAGAAAAAGAGGGAGGGGAAATTAAAGGAAAATACAAGCATTTTAAGACTGCAAAAGCATCATTAACAACTGATGAATTATATAAAATAAAGAAAAATCCAACTGTAAAATTAATTGAAGAAGATGTAACCGTACAATCTACTCCTTTAAATGGAGAAACATATCTTGAAAATGGATATAGTTGGGGAACAAAAAGAATTAATGCAGATAAAGCTCATGAAAATGGTATTACTGGAAAAGGCATTAAACTTGCCATTTTAGACACGGGAATTTCAAAGCATTCTGGGATAGTAATAGAAAAGCAAGCTTCATTTATAGATAGTGAAGAAGATGCTATAGATTTAAACGGTCACGGAACAGCAGTAGCTAGTGTAATTGCAACTTCATATGAAAATTCTGGTTACCACGGAGTAGCTCCAGATGTTAAATTGTATGTTGGGAAAGTACTCGATCAAAATGGTTCAGGACAATATAGTGATATAATTGAAGGAATTGAATGGGCAATTGAAGAAGATATCAATATTATAAACATGAGCTTCGGTGGTATTAAAGGATCTGAAATATTGAAAAATGTAATTGATAAAGCTTATGATCAAGGAGTCTTAATGATTTCTTCAGTTGGAAATGAGGGGACTGAAAAAGTTACTTATCCGGCTGCCTATGATCATGTAATTGGTGTTGGAGCCTCAGACTTCTATAATCAAATGAGTTCACTGTCTAATTATAGCGATCAATTAGAATTGGTTGCCCCTGGAGTAAATATTCAAACTTTAGATTTAAATGGCAATCATATAACTGCAAGTGGTACTTCCATAGCTGCCTCATATGTTTCAGGAGCTGCAGCCCTTCTTTGGTCACAAAATGTAAACCTTGATAATAAAGAAATACACACAAAATTAAAGAACTACGCTACAAAACTAGAAAATCAAAAAAAATATAATTTGGTAAATGTTGATCCTTCTATCTCTCAATATGTAGAAGCGTACAATCCAGATAACATCCAAACAGATTCAAAACAAGGTGAATTAAACGAAGAAGAATTGGCATTTCTAACTGAAGCAGGTTGGTCAGAAGAAGCTATCGATGGAACGACTAAAGAAGAATTGAAAGAGTTTATTTCTGAAGGAGCAATGAATCCTGACTATTCTGAAACGACTTATACATTTGTACCGGAAGATGAAATTAGTGGGGATGTTCAAGCTCAAAATTTAAAAAATGGTGGAAGTATTACTCTAAAGGTAAGTGCGTCTTATGTCGGGATCAAGAATAATAATGAAAAACAGTTTAAAATAAATGGTAGTTATAATTGGAATAGCATGCCAAAAAATCGGTATGTGGATCTTTTTGCTCTAGCCTGGACCGATAATGCTTGGTATAAATCTACAAGTAAATTATCTCATACTTATTATGGTGCAATTCCCATTACTGAATCTGTTACTGTTTTTAAACCTTCTTTAAAAGCGGGTATGTCTTGGAAAGTAGATCTACGTGCTGGATCGCATGATGATATCGGAAAATTCACACAATATATTTATCTGCCTAAATCCGCTTCAAGTAAAGACAATGGACCTTTACAGGCAATAGTAGAATATTCTCATGCTTTCACAACGATAGCTCCATCTATAGGTGGTGGCGCAACTGGTTTTTCATACGGAATTTCTACAGGAACGGGTAAAGACTACGCTGACAATCCTCCTAAAAGCAGTGTGAAAAGTTACTAATTACCAGAAAGGGAGGATGAATTGCTCTCTTTCTGCGCTAAGCATTTTTTCCATACGCAATAGTTGAAGGGGGAATAGGATGAGTAAGTTACTTATGAATAGTATAGTTGGTATTGTGTCTATTTCATTAATAGTATTTGGATATTACTACTACATAGCTCAAATGGATAGGTTTTTTTAGTAAACTTTGCTGTTTTTTTAATGAATTTTAGATGTGATATAATTATGGTAATAAAAGGTTAAGTTTATTTACTGATAAATAAAATAAAGGGGAATTTACTTTGTATTTGTTAATATCAATTATTTTATCTGTTATATTAGGTTATCTATTGCTTATGATGGGACCTTTGGTTGGTGGCTTCCTTGCTTTTGGGATAGTTGCTGGCACCTTATTTAGAGGGCTTTATCTTTTAAATGACATACATAAAAGACTACCAAAAGATGCACCAAAACCCGAAAAAGCAAAAGAGGCTTAAGAAAACTATTTGAAAGAGAAAGACCGAGGGTAGAGAATTTTCTCTATCCTTTTTTTAATTACACAGCACATCTATACGCATTAACTGTTAAGTAGTTAGATTTTTTGCAGGATGAAATAAGCATTTGCTCCACCTGTTATTCAAAGTTCAATGTTTAACAATTTAGAGTATTAAAACAATACAGATAATTGTCAAGATATTTGGTTATAACACCTTGAAAACGCCTAATCCAAGTTTTCAAGCGACTGGTGGAAGTTGTTCACGTTCTGGATGTGAAAGATACCTTTCTTTATATATTGTTTCTGCAATGGCGATAACTTTTTTATTGCGTATGGGACCTTTTGAACAGCCTATCTGGATGCAAGTAGTATTTTTATTTTCCACCTCTACACTTACATATATTGCTTTTAAGAATAAATCTGAAATTTCATTTGTTATTGTAAGCATTTGTGCTATCGTAATCCTATTTTCTTTATCGCTAAGGTTTTTTTGTTTTTGAATTCATAGGAAGTTCGCTTGACTCAATATGAATTGCCCCGTATATGTTAGACACCAAACTAACATGTACGGGGTGTTTTCTTAATACGTAACCCCGATCCATTAGGACCATATGAATAGAAACACTAATGTATTTTAATAACCTTCGTTGAGACTTCCCCCAAACAATATCCATATCGTTTCGATTCTAACCTTAGTTTTCACGCCGAGTGGAACGGAACGGAGCGGTCTAAGTACAGATACTCCAAACTTTAGGCAATCGGGGAATAAAAAAAGGTTTCGGAAGGGATATCCTTCCAAAACCTTTTTTTCGTTAATGGGCAACAGGAAAGCCGCTGTTGATGATCGTCATGACAGTGAACCAGCCGAATACGACCGCACTGCCGGCTGCAAAAATGAATCCTAAGAAGTTTCTCTTTTTTAATGAGGTAAATACAGCAGCTACTCCCAATATAGCCACCAGTCCGAATACGACCATTAATATCATCTTAAAACCCCCTTTTTTCGTAATGCCAATCCTTAATAA
>NZ_PHNG01000646.1:0-22673 GCF_002803435.1 Bacillus sp. mrc49
GCTTGAATTTAAAGTGTGAAATGATTTTGAAGCGTGTGAAGACGCCTGCTCATCACTTCGGTACGATATGTTTTCATTGGGAGTATGCAGCAAAATTGACTGATTAGCAGTGTAGGGGGAAATGGAATGGCAAACAAAGATTTGAATAGGGACTTGAAAGGCCGTCATATTCAGATGATCGCTTTGGGCGGGACAATTGGTGTTGGTTTATTCATGGGTTCGGCCAGCGCAATCAAATGGACAGGCCCGTCTGTCATGTTAGCTTATGCAATCTCAGGTTTATTCATCTTCTTGATCATGCGTGCGATGGGGGAAATGCTATATTTAGAGCCAAGTACAGGCTCATTTGCGACATTTGGTTATAAATATATCCATCCATTGGCAGGATATATGACTGCATGGAGTAACTGGTTCCAATGGGTTGTTGTCGGGATGGCCGAGATCATCGCAGTCGGGACGTACATGCAATATTGGTTCCCTCACCTTCCTCCATGGATACCAGGCTTGATTGCAATGGTGATCCTAGGGGCGGCGAACTTGATTTCCGTTAAATCTTTCGGTGAAATCGAATTCTGGTTTTCATTGGTTAAAATCGTAACGATCGTCTTGATGATCGTTGCAGGATTTGGACTTATCTTCTTCGGCTTAGGTAACGGCGGAGACGCAATCGGACTATCAAATCTTTGGGAACACGGTGGGTGGTTTACAGGCGGTTGGAAAGGCTTCTTCTTTGCACTATCACTTGTTGTGGCTGCCTATCAAGGCGTGGAACTGATCGGGATTACAGCTGGCGAAGCGAAGGATCCGCAAAAAACGATCACCAAAGCGATTCAAAGTACGATATGGCGTATATTGATCTTTTACATCGGTGCCATCTTCGTTATTGTAACCGTTTACCCTTGGGACCAACTAACTGCAATTGGAAGCCCATTCGTGGCCACCTTTGCTAAAGTCGGTATCACGGCAGCAGCTGGCATCATCAATTTTGTCGTCATCACAGCGGCCATGTCCGGCTGCAACAGCGGCATATACAGTGCAGGACGGATGCTTTATACATTAGGAATGAATGGACAAGCACCTAAATCCTTTGCAAAAGTTTCTCAAAGCGGCGTTCCTCTATTCGGTACGTTCGGTGTAATCATCGGATTGGCCATTGGCGTCGTGTTAAGTTATATTGCTCCTAAAAACCTATTCGTGTATGTATACAGCGCAAGTGTACTGCCTGGAATGATTCCGTGGTTTGTCATCTTGATAAGCCAAATTAAATTCAGAAAAATCAAAAGAGCTGAAATGGTCAATCACCCATTCAAAATGCCTTTTGCACCTGTAACAAACTACTTGACCATCGCCTACCTAATTATGGTATTGGTAGGCATGTGGTTCAATAATGAAACGCGTATTTCGCTCATTGCCGGAATGGTCTTTTTAGCCATTGTAGTCATTAGTTTCTACGCTTTTGGAATGGGCAAGCGTGTCCCTGTGGATACTCAAACAACTGAAGAAACGGATGTTAAAGCAGGTTAACGGCTGAACGACAGTAGAAACGGCATCCCTGATGGCAGGTAAACTCGGTAATGATCGAGTTTACCTGCTTTTTTTTAGAATATAACAATAGTCAGGGCACTAATCTCCTCGGCTGTAGAATCATACTTGATGTAAGTCCGGTTAGCGGCAATGTGAGTCCAGCAAGATGAGGATGAAGGAAAAAAATATCGCCGAAATCCACAGTTATATCGCCGAAAATAGGGATATATCGCCGGAATCCATACTTATATCTTCGAAAATAGGGAAATATCGCCGAAATCCATAGTTATATTGACGATTGAATTGAAAAAGGACTGATTTTTTTATTCAGTCCTTTTTTAAATATGATATGGAAATCAAGAGGTTGTTCCGTGTTTCAAACCTCACACAAATCTGGCATACATCAATTAAATAAGAAACATTGCGACGATGGTTGTGACTGCAAGGCCGATTGCCACCGGCAGTAAATTCCGGCGCGCCAGCTCGAAGGGGCTGACATTACATATTGCCGCGGCTGGAATCAATGCCCAGGGAATCAAGGTGCCTCCGCCGACCCAAATCGCAGTGATTTGCCCCAGTGCAGTCAAGGTAGCTGTTCCACTGCCGATGGCCGTGCCAAATAATTTGGCAACCGACCCTGCCAAGGAAATGCCTGAGAATCCCGACCCGTCAAGGCCAGTGATGGCACCGATGCCGGTTAATGTTACGGCAGCGATCTCCTTCGTCAAAGGAACAGCGGCCGCTAAGGCGGCACCGAGGTCATTGACGATGCCGAGCGACGTTTTTGGTAAATAATCTCCGATGATTTGATTGAAGCCGGAATCACCTAAATAGAAGAATGCAGCGATTGGAATGACCGGTCCGAATACCTTGAAGCCAAATTGAAAGCCTTGAATCAAATAGGCCGTCGATTTTTCAAGGCCCTGTTGTTTATGTGCCACAAGAGATAAAATCAGTAAAATGAAAACCGCCGTACCGCCAACCAACGCCGTCGCATCTCCGCCCTGCAGCTTCAAGATAGACAACGCCACCACATCGAGCAGAAATGCAAGCGGGATGAATACGGCAAAAAACTTCTTTTGCGCCAAGGTGAGCAATTCTTCACTTCCTGCTTGATCCTGGACGATGCCCGCATTATCATCTGCTTTGATTCTTCCAAGCTTCATATCCCGCTTCAAGAGGATGAAAGCGGAGAGGGTGGTGACAACCCCCATCGTAATCACAAGGGGAATGCTGGCGGCGATGACATCACCGACTGGAATTGAAGCCGCGTCTGCCGTCAGTTTGGGTGCCGCTTGAATGATGAAATCCCCTGATAGTGCGATACCGTGGCCAAATAGGTTCATGGCCATCGCCACGCCGAGTGCCGGCAAACCTGCCCGTAACGCTACGGGAAGCAGAACCGCACCAAGTAAGGCAACCGCCGGTGAAGGCCAAAAAAACCACGATATGATCATCATGATGATTCCGATTATCCAAAAGGCAAGTGCAGGATTTTTAATGAATTTAGCAAAAGGAGCAATCATGACATCGTTGATTCCAGAATTGGTCAACACCGTGCTCATGGCGACAATGATGGAGATGATCAATATCGTCGACATTAATTCCGTGATGGCAAAAATGAAGCTGTTGAATATCCCGCTTATCGACGAAGCTAAACTGCCTGTAGCCACCAACGCCAATAGAAAAATTCCAATGATGCAAATGAGGGTCGTATCCCGACGCTTTACCATAAATCCAATGATCAATGCAATGAATACAACATAAATCCAGTGTAGTGCTGTCAACTCCAGTCCCATGATTCGTCCCCCTCATAAATGTGCCTAGTTACAGATTATGAAGGGAGATCATGGTGGTGAGTGGTTTGGCGAATTTAAGGGGCACAGGAAAGCTTTCACTTTGTGAAAATTTCGTATCATTTGAATGTAAGTAAACTTTGATATGTATGTTCATACTTATCTACCTTAGAGAAGGAACAACTTTTTTTGAATAAATAAATAATTAATCCAAAGATTACTTGTTGTTGTAAAATATGGTAGTGTACTAAACGACTACATGATTAGAGGAGATGGAAATAAGATAAGCGTAATTGTAATGGCATTATAGTTAGTTTTTTTAGTACAGCCTTTATCCCTAAAAGTTTGGCTGAAACAACGGTAGACAATCAAGCAGATTTCTTGAATGAAACTTTTGAAGAATTTAGAAATTTAGAAAATAGTAATACACAAACCATTGATATTAATAATGTTGATGGTCATATTATTGGTGTAAAAAATACACTTTAAATGCATTTAAAGAACCAACTAATGCATTTTTAGATGGTGGAAAAGGATCACCAAGAACAAAGAAAAATGTTAGTTATGGAGCAAAAGTAGTCGACTTTAAACAGTTATCTAAATATGTATCAAGTGCAAAATCTACTATTCTTGAATCGTCAGCTGCCATGATTTCTGCGGGTATTGGTGCCCTTTATTGGTGGACAGTTGTTGGTTTAATTGGCGCAACAGGTACTGCAGGCTTGGCAGCATATCAAATATATAGTGCAAGCAATTCAGCTAAGGCAGATATGAAAGAGGCTTATAATCTATTAAAATAAAGGATAGATAAACTAATATGATGAATTATTTACAAGGTGTTTTTATAAGTGCAATGATTGTGTTTTGTTTATATCAAATTATAGAAAAAAAACAAAAAGACAAAAAAACTAGACATTCTTATTACTGGGTAATTTTCTTATTTATCTTATTGTTATACTTGTTTAATGGAACAAATCAATGAACTATAAGAAAAAAGTAAATTCTCCCTCAAGAAAAGATATTTACTAACCCTGACAAGAAATTAGCTAGTTCTTGTCAGGGTTTTTATATTTCCTTTTGTTGCTGAATATTTGAACAAGCGTAGAAACCTAAACGAAGATTGATAGCTTTGTGGGTATACGTCAATACTTAAAAGAATTAGGAACTTATCTTTTACATCAACACAACCAATTCAGAGCACTTTGAAATTCAATAAGAAAGTTCATAAATTTATCATCAAAGTAAAGATCGCATAAGCTTATTCACAATGCCATTGAAATTAACAATGGTCTCTGAGAGTTGATCGGCACAAATTTCTGTAAACGAGTAGTGTATTGTTTTATTTAATTGAAAAAGTATTATAATTCCTTTTCATTGAAGACTTTATTCACCTTTCAAACGTCTATTAATTAGTACCATTAAAAAGGAGGAGTTAAAATGTTAAAAATTTTAGTATCAGGACTGACAATTTTCACAGTGGCTGGAGGCATTATGACAAGTGGGATCTGGGAGGAACTACCGAATCAAAAGGTTTCAGCTCAAAGCGTAGAGGTTGAAGTACAATCCAGTTACTATGGATATAAAGATTTAAAATCTCTTGCCCTTGCTTGGTATGATAATGGTTATACAAACCTTGACAATCCTAAGCGTATTCCAGTCGACAGAATCAACGGTTTACCTATAGGCCTTTCCAAAGATGACTATGTTAAGTTTGTGGTGGAACAATATGGCGAAGAAGCGGGAAATTCAGCCACACAGGTCACCTTCTTAAAGCATTAATTTAGACCCCCTGATAATAACCTTAAATAATATGCAGGCTGCTTAAGTTTACAGAAAGTGATGATGGTTAGATAGTGGTTTGAAGAATTTAAAATCTTGAGTTTGTCAAAGAGGCAATTTTTCGCCCTGAATTTTACAAATGAAGACCTAACTGCATTGTCCCAATAACCTTCACTCATGTTAGGGAAATAGTAAGTTTGGTGTTTGAAGAACTAACTAGAATAATTTCCTGGATTAACCTGAACATCCAGCTTATAAAAAGTTAACCCGCATTGAACCAAGTATCTGTATAACTGTTAGAAAGTTAAGTGAAAAGTACTGGTTGTTATTCCAAACCATAAGGAAAAGCCCTTCTCAAGTGAGAGGGGCTGTATCGTTAATCTTCAAATAGTTCATCCATTAGCTCATCAATTTCTTTTCTTAATTTTTCAGTGCCTTCTTTGGAAATAGTGATTTTGTCATTATCAATTATCAACATATCCCCGATTTTGGCTCCTTTAGGAAGAGAATGCTTAGGTATATCCTTCATTTCCCCGCCATCGATTTCAACGACAGCAATCTTTCCCTCAAAGCGATCGATGATTCCTTGTTGCATTTATTTCACCGTCTTTACATTAATTTGCTTGCCTGTAGAAGTAAAGATAATGTTACCTGATTTATCGGTACGGTATGTTTTGGCTTTAATTGAATTTAATCTTTTGACCACTGTAGAAGTAGGGTGCCCATAACCATTTTTGCCAACGCTAATTACAGCGTATTTAGGCTTTGCCTTGTTAATAAAAGCAGCAGTTGAAGATGTATTGGCTCCGTGATGGCCAACTTTGAGTACATCTACACGTGGTACAAGCTTTTTGGCTAGCATATCTTGTTCGGATTTTTCCTCGGCGTCACCAGTGAACAGGAATGTTTTTTTATCATGTTTAAGTAAAAGAACTGCACTCCAATTATTTAAATCTGACTTAGCGTAATCTTTAACCGGAGCAATGAAGTCCATTGACGTATTCTTTGCTTTCGTTATGATTTCTACCCCAGTCTTCGCAGTTTTTATTTTAAGCTTCTTCTTCTTAACTGATGTCAAAAAATCTTTATAGGCTTGTGTAGTGTGAGAAACCTTAGGAGCATATACAGATTTTACAGTGAGTGTTTTAATCACATAAGCTAATCCGCCTACATGATCGGCATCCGGATGAGTGGATACTACTGCATTAAGGGTCTTTACCTTCTGCTTATTTAGATAGGCAACAACTTCATCGCCTTTTCCTTTTCCGCCACCATCGATTAAAATGTTTTCATTCCCGGTTTGAATTAGAATGGAATCACCTTGACCAACATTAATGAAGTGAACCTTTACATCGTTTGCTGCTTCAGCTGTTTTGATTCCTGTAAATAAAGATAAGATCAGAACTGTTACAAATAGAACTTTTAAATTTTTCAATACGTTTCCCCCTAGAATAAATAAACCAACAAACATCAAAGAATAGTTTACTAGAAACCCTTACCAATTTTAAAACAGTTTCTCAATTTTATCCAGATAAAAATGTATTTTAGAATAGTACCTATTGGTCAAGGAATAAGACAAAAAGAAATAACGCCTACACCCCTTGGCAACAAGTTATGAAAGTGGTTGGGGGGAGGCGTTATATGGAAGAGTAAGCTATCTATCCTTTAGGTAGTAAAGAACAGATTCCATTTTAATATCCAATCTGACTTAATCTAAATATCTTAAATGTGAAATCTAAATAATCCTGGAAATCTCTATTTTCCAGGTTGCAAGCTTCTTTATCAATTCCTATTAAGACAATTAATTTATGGATTAATCTATTGCTATTCTTATTACAGTTCTCCGCTGATAGCTTCAGTAGGTTGTTAGCACAAACACTACAAATCTAAGTTACACGCCTTGATTAACGTCGGATTGAACACGTTTTTGTTTGGACTTGATGACTAGGCTGTCAAACATGCCACTAAATAATGTTAAAATATACAAATGAACAGAAAAAGAAGGGGTTTTTAAAAATGCTACAAAATAAACGTTTTAAAGGCATTTCAATCGTTTTTGCAACTGCGCTATTTGTATCTTCCGTTCTGATTGTTTCTTCAAGTTATTTCAATAGCAAACAAATACAGTCGGAAACAAGTCAGTGCTATCAAAATAATGGGAACGTGATGTTAGAAATCCACAATCGTTTTACAAATGAGTTCTCTTTTGAGTGCCAATCCAAAAAGTAAGATGGGACACGATCTAATATGGAATTCTTCGATTTATCAATAGGCATGAATTAATAAATTGAGAATAAGAATTTCAGTTCCCATGAAATCTCCGCGCGGGGCATGGATAGTGTAAGGCTTTAAGCAGAGCCGCAGAGCTCCAAAAGTGGGTTGTTACATAAATGTAAAGGCGTATCTTCTTTATTTTCAACCATACATCAAGTATTCTTAATTTGAATAGCATCTACTGTAAATGAGGGATAAGGCGTGAAGCAAATATATAGTGATATCATACAATTTAGGGGAACACATTATGAGTTTGGATACATGCAGGGGGAGGAGTTTAAGGATTCATTAACGGTAAAGAATCGTGAAGATCAGTGGAAGATCAGGCAGCCGCGATTTACGGTCGAGGAAGGTGAGGTCAAACGGGCGATTACACAGTTCGCTCCTGGAGTGTGGGAGGAATTGCTTGGGATGCAGGATGCGCTGAAATGGCCAATTGAGCGTGTGCTCCAAGAATTTGGAGGGTACCGCTTGGATTATGTTCGGTCTGGATGCTCGATCATGACAGGTGATGATTATCTGATTCGCAATTATGATTACCATCCAAAGACATATGAAGGACGTTATGTGTTATTCCAGCCAACCGATCAAGGATATTCAAGCATCGGCCCAAGCCAGCGGGGGACTGGAAGGATGGATGCGATGAATGAAAAGGGCTTGGTGATTGGGTATAACTTCATGAATCGTAAGAATCCTGGAGATGGCTTCATTTGTTGCATGATCGGCAGGCTGATTGTGGAAGTCTGTGCGAACGTAGAGGAAGCGGTGGCGATGTTGAAGGAAATTCCCCATCGGCATTCTTTCACGTACGTCGTCTATGATCGAAGCGGCAGTACATATATTGTGGAAACATCTCCGAGAAATGTGGAGGTGCGCACGGCAAGTGCCTGCACGAATCACTTTGAAATCATGAAAAATGAAAATCGTCACCATCTGATAGATTCAAAACGCCGGTTGGGGATCATTCAAGAGCAAGAAGGGAGCCTTTCGTCTGCCTACGAGGCATATCGCCTGTTCAATGATTCCAACCAAGGGGTCTTTTCGGATTTATATAGCAGCTGGGCCGGCACGATTCATACTTCCGCTTATTTGCCGAAGGAATTGAAGGCTTGGATTGCTTTAGGGGGCAATCAGGAGCCCACGATAATCGATTTTGGGAAGTGGCTAGAGGGAGAAGATGTTGAGCTGGATCGGGTCAGGGGTGTAATCGATACGGATATTCCGTTCGTGCATATGGATGAGGGAGCGAATTGGTTCCGGAATTGAGCAATGAAAAACGCCCCACTGTTAAGTGTTGAATAATGTTGTTGTGTTTAACGGGCCCAATCACTCGATTGGGCTTTTTCCTGCATTTATTTTTTTGTACATGTTATTGGAGGTTCGCCCAGTAATATTATATGATAAGGTTACATATTTTGGATAACAACCGTACTTGTACAATGAATGAGGGGATGAGCGAATGTTTTCGACAGCTATCGGATGGTTCAGGTTCATTACAATAATAGAGGGAATTTCTTATGTTCTCTTGTTGGCTATTGGCATGCCCATTAAGTACATATTGAATATTGGTGAAGCGACACTCATTTTGGGCAGCATCCATGGATTCTTATTCGTCGTGTTCGGTCTTTTACTTCTTTATGTAAGTCTTCAATCAAAGTGGTCCTTTGTAAAAATGGCACTGATCTTCATCGTTTCATTTATCCCGTTTGGGAATTTTGTAATCGATCGAAAGGTATTGAAACAAAGTTAACCACCCCATATGGCGACGCAGGCCTCAATCGTCATTTTTCTATAAAGCGATTTCCAGAAGGTGCCTTCCATTCCATGGAAGGCGTTTTTTTTATGGATGTAAGCTTGTTGTAAGGTTGGCATAAATGTGGTGTAAGGATGAGCTTATATAGTATGAATATCAACAATCATGATGAGGTGAAAAAAATGGAACCATTACTGAAAGTGGAAAATATCAAAAAGACATATGGGAAGTCAAGCGTTGCTTACACGGCGCTCGAGAATATATCTTTTGACATTCATGAAGGGGAGTTCGTGGGAATCATGGGGCCATCAGGAGCGGGGAAATCGACTTTGCTTAATATGCTGGCAACGATTGATTCACCGACTGAAGGCAAAATTTATATGAGAGATGTAAGCATTCACGATATGAAGGGGGCCGATTTAACGGATTTCAGACGTGATAATCTTGGATTCATCTTTCAAGATTACAATTTGCTCGATTCATTGACCGTGAAGGAAAATATATTGCTGCCACTGGCGATTGCTAAAATGCCAGCAAAAGAAATCGATATCTCGGTGAACCGCATAGCTAAAGTATTTGGTATTGAAGATTTATTAGCTAAATATCCGTACCAAATCTCCGGTGGACAAAAACAGCGAACAGCTGCAGCAAGGGCACTTGTAACTGAGCCAGCCCTGATCCTGGCTGATGAACCGACAGGAGCGCTCGACTCGAAATCAGCGACCGATTTACTGGAAAGCTTAAGTGAACTAAATGAGAATAATCATTCCACCATCATGCTGGTGACACATGATGCATATGCGGCAAGCTTCTGCAGGCGCATCATTTTCATCAAGGATGGTACACTTTCCAAGGAAATTCATCGTCGTGGCCAAACACGTAAAGCGTTCTTCCAGGAAATCATCGATGTCCTTGCAACCATTGGAGGTGAGGTAGATGACGTTATTTAGTCTGGCAAGAAAGAATATTGCCCGAAACCTATCCCAATATTTTATATATATCGCATCCATGATTTTTAGCATCATCATCTATTTTACATTCGTGACATTGAAATACAGCGATACGATTATGGAAAAAACGGAGTCATCCCAAAATATGCAATCGCTAATGAGTGCGGCGGCAGTCATCCTGGTTTTCTTCGTAGCCATTTTCATTGCCTATTCGAATTCGTTTTTCATGAAAAAACGTAAAAAGGAAGTCGCATTATATGCATTGCTTGGCGTGCGTGATCGTCAAATTGGCTTTATGCTCTTCTTTGAAAACTTATTATTAGGCTTGGTTTCATTAGTGGTGGGGATTGTACTGGGTTTTTTGTGTTCGAAGGGCTTCATGACGATCTTGATTTATTTAATGGGCTATGATGCCATTGCACCTTTTACATTTTCGGGATCGGCCGCTTTGAACACAGCCATCGTATTCCTCCTTATCTTCTTGGTGACATCATTCCAGGGCTATCGTTTAATTTATCAATTTAAATTGATTGATTTATTTCACGCTTCAAAAAAAGGGGAAGCTGTCCCTAGGCCATCGACAAGTATAGCCATTCTTGGAATCTTGCTGATTGGCAGCGGTTATTGGCTGGCGCTGCAGGACCCTTTAACTTCCAATATGTGGGATAAAATTGGCTTTGTAATGACTGTCCTCATTATATTGACCACAGTTATTGTCGGTACGTTTATATTGTTTCATAGTGTGACAGGTTTCGCGTTGACATTGATCAAGAAAAATGAAAAATGGCTATGGAAAGGTCTTCATATAGTGACAGTTTCACAGCTTCTCTATCGGATTCGGGGCAATGCACGTACACTGACCGTGATTGCTGTGTTAAGTGCTACGACGGTAACGGCAGGCGGTGCGGTATACGGACTTTATTACAACACGAACGATCAGGTTTTGACCGCTGATCCGAATACATTCATGTATCGGCAAACTGATGCAAACAGTGATCGCAAGGTCAGCGCCATTTTGCCTGATGCAAAGTATGATGAAGCGATCGAAGCACTGTCCGTCACCTTTAATGCGCAAGAATTAGACGACTTGGATGGTTCGGGTCAAAGAATTTACACGGTTATCGACGAAGAAACGTATAACCGGCTGGCGGCAATCCAAGGCAAGGAAGTGCTTCGTGTGATGGATGACCATGCTGTCATTCTCGATATTGGTTTTGACGAAAGGTTCTCTCCCGAATACAAGGGAAAGACCATCACGACAGAAAACAACAAGGCAATCACATTTCAAGGATATAAGACTCAAACGGTTTTAAATGCAGGGACGGCAGGCATCACGGTGGTCGTATCTCATGATACATTTCAAGCGTTGCAAAAGGCTGGAGAGACGCTAACATATCGTGTCATTGGCATGGACAAGGCTTCCGTAGATATATCTCGGGAAATTGCCAAGGAGATACCTGAAGAAGGGCTATTTTCCAGTGCGCCCCAAGACTTCCAGAAGAGCCTCGAAAGCGTGGGATCAATGCTCTTTATCGGCAGCTTTCTTGGTCTTGTCTTTTTAGCTGCGACAGGAAGCATCATCTACTTTAAAGTTTTGACTGAAGCGGAGGAAGATAAATCACAATACAATATGCTTCACAAAATGGGCGTCAGCGCTAAAGATATGCGGAAATCGATTGCCATGCAAGTGGTCGTCATCTTCTTTGTGCCTTTGGCAGCAGGATTATGCCACAGTGCTGTCGCTTTAAAAGCATTTTCTAGTTTATTGATGATGGATTTGGCAAAACCTGTGATGATCTGGATGATGGCTTATACGGTCATCTACGGTCTGTATTATGTCTTGACGGTAGCTTCTTACAATCGGATCATTACACGAAATAATAAAACAGAAGGGTGATCGAAATGAAAAAATTCCTGACGGTAGTGGGGATCATATTCCTAATAGGGGTGGCAGGGGTCTTCGCATTAACCAAGATCGACTTTAACCGGATGAATGCAGACCATTATTATGTACAAATTACGGAGGATGGAACACAGCATGATACCAAATTGAATGATGGTTCGGTGATGACTTCTTATTCATATAGATTGAAGGCAACAAATGCTGATGGTGAAACGGAGCCGCTTGAATTCAAAGCACAAAAAAATCTGCGGAAAGATGCCTACTTGAAATTGTACGTGAAGGGTAAAGATGAGGTATCTTCCTATGATGAAGTGAAATTCGAGGAAATTCCTAAGAAGGCACAAGAAAAACTCAAATAGGAAAGAAGGGCTGTCCGTAAGCTGTGGACAGCCCTTTCCCTATAAGATAAATGATTATAAAAGAATTGTAATGGTCGTTCCCTTATTTTCAATGCTGCACAATTCAATTTTGCCATGATGGGCAAGGATGATATCCCTTGCTATGGCCATTCCTAAGCCTGTTCCGTGTGTGTTGGCGGTATTCGTACCTCGATAGTAGCGTTCAAAAATTTGTGCCAAATCTTTGGCGGGAATGCCGCTGCCATTATCGGCAATGGTAATTTGGGTATGAGTATCTGATTGTTGATGAATGGCATCAATTTGTATTTTCACGACGACATTTTCATCATTATGTACGAGCGCATTGTAGATTAGGTTGAAAATTGCCCGTTTCAATAATTTTTTATCCACTTGATGTATTGCTTTATCGACATTTGCCTCGAATTCAATCTGTCGATCACCAAATGATGAATCATTTAACAATTCGATCGTCATTTCGCGTATGAATCCAACGATATCAATTTCTTCAAATTGCATAGGTAGTCGTTGATTTCGTAAACGCATCGTTAAATTGAGATCATCTAACAAATCCTTCATATAAATGGACTGTCTATTAATAATGGATGTATACTCATCCAATTCTTGCGGCGTCAAATCCACGGCGCTTTCCCTCATCAATTCGGTATACCCAAGGATGGAAGATAGTGGAGTCTTCATATCATGTGAAACGTTGCTAATCCATTCTTCACGCATGTTGTCGAGTTGATTGCGTTCTTTTTCATACTGATCCAACTTTACCGATAGTTCATTCATATTGCGAAATACATCTTCATAAACGCCCTTTGGTATGCTCATCTTTTTAAAGCGCCTATCCCGAAGCTGCTGTATTCCTTCTATTAAGATGTGGAGCGGACTCGTTAATTTTTTTCCAAATAAGAAACCAATGACTAATGCAATCATGATATCGACGGATAGAAATAGTAAAAGGATGATGTTGATGTACTTTAAAAGGCTATCATAATTATAGGACAGTACATAGCGGCCTATTCCTCGATCTTTAACTCCGATAAAATAGCTGAAATTGTGGGCTTCACCGACAAAAACAGTCGTTTCAGAATCAACCTCCTTATACTTATACATTTGGACGATTTCAGCAGGAGAATATAAGGTTTTCAATTGTTGAGGGGTGTAATAGGCTGCAACTTGCTGCCCCTTGTCATTCAAAAATTGTATCCAGGCGTTATTATTCCGCAGACTTTCTCGTCCTTCTTCATTTACCTTTGGTTTATTATCTTTGAGGTCTACATATTGTGAAAATTGCCTGCTGAAGTTCTCCGCAGATTCCTCTTCCGTGTCTATATGAACAAAAAGTAAACATATAAGTAAAATGGTATTCACAATCCCCACGATCACTACAATTGTCACAACGGATCCTAAAAAGCGGCCTGTCAATTTCCACTTCATCTTTGTTTGCCCTTGGTTTGCAATTTATACCCAAGTCCCTTTACGGTTAGGATAAAAGCTGGCTTTGAGGGGTCTGCCTCGATTTTTTCGCGTAAGCGGCGAATATGGACCATCACGGTATTATCCGAGCCAAAAAATTCATCGCCCCATACATGTTCAAACAAAGTTTCCTTGCTTAAAATCTGATTCGGATGATGCATGAAACAGCTCATCAATCCGATTTCTTTTGCGGTGAGCTGAATGGGTTTGCCATCCTTCTTCAATTCGGTTTCATTTGCACTAAGCTCAAACGGACCAATCAGCAAATTTTTCGGGACGTGTTTTTCGTCTGAAAAACCAGCTCGTCTCAGATGCGCCTTCACCCGGTAGGCAACCTCCTTCGGACTGAATGGCTTGGTAATGTAATCATCGCCGCCGATCGCCAACCCTAAAAGCTTGTCGATTTCCTCATCCTTTGCCGACAAAAATAAAATGGGTACATTGGAAACTTCACGAATACGCCTGCATAAATCATAGCCTTCGCCATCAGGCAGCATGATATCGAGTAAGACGAGAGCGGGATCAAGCTCTTGGAATCGAGCCCATCCGTCTGCAAGCGTCCCTGCCGTCACAATATTAGCCATGCCTTCTTTATGTAAAACGGTCTCCATGAGATGTGCCAAATCTTGTTCATCGTCAATAATTAAAATCCATTGTTCATTAGACATCGTTCTGCCTCCTTAACATCGCTCTTACCCTCCAGTATAGTGCACAAGCAGACTGTATCAAAGGTATCTGCAGTGTTTTTTACTCCGATGCATTGTATGCCTGCTGTTTAGGAAGCAGCATTTTGGCATGAAGGTTCTTAATGATTGGTGAAGTTTGTATGATGGACTGTTTAAAGAATGGCTGGGCGGTTCATGCTAAGTAGTATGGTTGGAGGAAAAAATAAAGGAGAAAAGAATAATGGAAACGAAAAAAGTGTTACCCGTCCTTTTTTTGGTGATGTTTTTGGTGATGGTCGGATTTGGAATCATCATTCCTGTCATCCCTTTTTTGGCAGAAAAGGTTGGCGGCAGTCCTACGGAGTTGGGGCTATTAATGGCTGTGTATTCGTTCATGCAACTGTTTTTTGCACCGATATGGGGTCGCATTTCCGACAGGGTGGGACGTAAGCCAGTCATGGCAATCGGCATTGCTGGATTGGCCGTTTCGTTTTTCATCATGGCTCTAGCAGATTCTTTATGGGGATTATTCGTAGCCCGGATTGTTGGCGGCGTTTTATCCTCGGCAAACATGCCGACGGCCATGGCATATGTAGCTGATATCACAAAGCCGGAAGATAGGGGAAAGGGGATGGGAATCGTCGGGGCAGCCACTGGGCTTGGCTTCATCTTTGGACCGGCGATTGGCGGAATATTCTCCAAAACAAGCTTGAATTTACCCTTTTACATAGCGGGGATTTCCTCTATGATTACCTTGCTGCTCGTGATGTGCCTATTGAAGGAATCACTTCAGTCGAGAAGAGAGCTCCTCGATCTAAAAGTAAACAGTCTAGATGGAGTGGCTTTAAAGGCCCTCTTAGTTACCTGTTCATCCTGCAAATGATCGTCACGCTTTCGATGGCAGGACTTGAAACGACTTTTGCTTATTTTGCGGCAAAAAAGGCTGATATCAGCCTTGGGCAATTAGGATACATCTTCATGATCATGGGATTTGGCAGTGCGATTGTCCAAGGTGGCTTGGTGGGCAGGCTTAGCAAGAAATACGGGGAAGGTGTGGTCATCCAGTTGGGGCTCATCATCTCCGCAGTAGGATTCGCCCTCATTCTGTTTTCTTCCGGCTTCTGGACATCGGCGATCTTCCTTACGATTTTCGGTGTGGGAAATGGGTTCATCAGACCGGCGATTTCGGCACTGCTGACGAAAAGGTCTAATACGGGACATGGCAGTGTCACCGGACTGCTTTCTTCCTTCGATTCATTCGGCAGGATTGCCGGTCCTCCTATAGGCGGCTGGTTATTTTCCATTTTAATTGGCTTGCCATATTTATCGGGCGCGGTTCTTTCCGTTTTTGCATGGATTCTTTTTCAGAATTATCATGCCCGGGCTAATCGAATCGAAGCTCCCCATAATTGTTGAAGCACAAAAAATCCCCCATCTCTTGATAGGGGATTTTTTGCGAAAAGAATGCACCAGGTCATCCTTGAATCAGATTGAGAAATTTACGTGTGCGCGCTTCTTTCGGATTGGTGAAAATTTGGTCGGGGGTTCCCCGTTCCATTATTTTTCCTTCATCCATGAAGATGACCTCGTCGGCGACCTCACGAGCGAAACGCATTTCATGAGTGACAACGATCATTGTCATGCCTTCTTCTTTTGCCAAGTCTTTCATTACCTTCAGCACGTCTCCGACTAATTCAGGATCCAGGGCCGAGGTGGGTTCGTCGAACAGCATGACCTTCGGCTCCATGGCCAGGGCCCTTGCAATGCCGACACGCTGTTGCTGTCCGCCGGACAATTGAAAAGGGTAAAAATCGATTTTTTCACCTAATCCAACCTTTGTCAGCAGAGCCGTCGCCGTTTCTTTCGCTTGATGTTTCGTTATATTCTTCACAATGATCGGACCTTCCATTACATTTTCCAGGGCCGTCTTGTGGGGAAAGAGATTGTAGCTTTGGAATACCATCCCTGTCAAACTGCGGAAAGAGGTAATCGATTTTTTCTTGACCGGCTTATTGAAGTCCATCACCGTTTGATCGATCTCGATCGTCCCATCCGTAGGCACTTCAAGAAGATTCAAACACCGAAGAAAGGTTGTTTTTCCTGAACCAGAAGGCCCAATCAGTACGATGACTTTCCCTTGCTCCACTTCCAAATCAATGCCCCTTAATACATCAAGGTCACCAAACGATTTATGAAGATTCTTAATGTTGATCATGTTAAAATCTCCTTTAACTGCTGTGGTTCTCATTTTGCTACATAGCGATTAAGCTTGTCCTCGATACTTCCTTGTATGAAAGATAAAATCGTACATAAAATCCAATATAGGGCAGCGGCTTCGATGTAGAGTAATAGAAATTCATAGTTTTTTGCAGCGATCTCTTGTGCTTTGCGGAATAATTCCGTCACAAGGATCAGTGATGCGAGCGATGTATCCTTTAAAAGGCTGATGAACGTATTTGAAAGCGGGGGAATGGATACACGAGCCGCTTGAGGCAAGATGATACGTTTCAAAGCTTGGGTATATGTCATTCCAATTGAATAGCCCGCTTCCCATTGCCCTTTTGGTATCGATAAAATAGATGCACGGATAATTTCCGAAGCGTATGCTCCAACGCTTAGTGAGAATCCGATGATAGCCGATATAAAAGGACTGATGGTGACGCCTAGGTTCGGCAGCCCATAAAAGATAATGAATAATTGCACAAGTAATGGTGTCCCACGGATGATCGACACATATACTCGTGCAATTATTTGAAATATTTTAATGGAAGATAATCGAGCCAACGCTGTAAGAACTGCGAGAATAAGACCAAGAACGAATGTAATCAAAGTTAGTGGAATTGTATTTTTAATAGCTCCCTCTATCATAGGATAGAGGGAGGTTTGCGCGATGGAAACAAGCTGGTTCATACGCTCAGGGTCGTTGAAAATATTACTTAGGAGAAACATCTTCACCGAACCATTTATCTGAAATCTTAGCGTATGTGCCGTCGTCTTTCATCGCTTTTAATGCTTTGTTTACTTCATCCACTAATTTGTCGCTGTCTTTTCTGAACATTAAACCACTTGCAGCTCCGTTTTCTTCCTCATCGGCCACTTTAATTGGCGCATCTGGATGCTGCTTTTTATAATCAAGGAACGACAATTTGTCATTGATCGTGGCATCCACCCGTTTGGAACCAATAAGCTGAACACTTTGGGAGAACCCTTCGATGCCGGTAACTTTAGCTCCATGGGATTCAGCCAGATCATTGTAGTTGCTCGTTAAGGATTGTGCCGAAGTTTTACCTTTTAAGTCATGGAACGATTTAATATCTTTATTATCCTTGTGTACAAGCAGTACGGCACCTGATTGAATATAGGCATCCGAGAAATCATATTTCTTTTGGCGGTCTTCATTAATGCCCACTTGGTTTGCGATCATATCAAAACGTTTCGCATCCAACCCTGCAAACAGGCCGTCCCATTGCGTTTCCTTGAATTCAGCTTTCACTCCAAGGCGTTTTGCCACTTCTTCAGCAATTTCAACGTCGAAGCCCGTTAATTTGTCCGAATCATCGTGGAATGTGAAAGGAGGATATGTACCTTCAGTTCCGACTGTTAATACGCCGTCTTTTTTAACTTTATCGTATAGATTTTCTTGTGAAGAAGATTTATTGTCGGTATTGTTTGCCTCGTTTTTTGTATTTGAACCACAAGCGCTAAGTACAACCGTGAAAGCTAACAATAGCGATAAAAGTGCAACCATTTTTTTCATTTCGGTAGACCTCCTAGTAATCTGATAGGGATTGATACTCTGTGATACTATACAAGAAAAGGAAAAAAGTCAATGAAAATAACTTATATCATTAGTGTGAATGAATCTTGATGAATTATACGGATTTTCACGCATTGAACCGAATTCGTTTCAATGCGTGAAAATCCGTTTAGTTCTTATTGTTAAGGGAAAAATACCTGGTTTTACCTAACGCAATGCGCCAAAGAATCATATCAACATAAAACTATTGCGCGATATTATTATACTGCGGCGGACCTGCTTGCCTGATCCTTGTTTTGTCGAAAAATCAATAAATTCCTAATTCGCGGATAAAAGCATTGATTTTGCAGATAAATCGCTAAACTCGCGTATAAAAGCATCGATTTTGGAGATGATTTTTCATTTTCCAAAAAAAAAGGCTGCCGAGATCCGGCAGCTCGCAACGATTATTTCTTTGCACCTAACAAAAATCATTTAGCTTCCAGTAAATTGACATGATTGACAGTTTGATCTTCCCCAACTATGAATTGTAGTTCATAATCACCCGTCTTGTAGATGTAGTTGATTTCATCCGTGCTTGAAATATGACGGATTTGATCGGCACTGCCAAGCTGTTCACCCAATACTTTAGGGGTGATGCTTCCTAAGTTATGATCTCGTTCTACATTTGTCCCAAAATATCTGATTTGGGAAATGGTCTTGTCTTCGCCATAAGCGAAGGCGAATCCAGGGTGTCCCATTTCTGCATGATAAAAGTCAAAAGTTCCATCGTCATTGCCAGGTTCTGGGGGAGATCCGAATGTATTGTATACGTCTTTTTGGGTATTTTCCTTAATTTTTAAGTCTGTGGCAGTATAAGGCATTTCGCCTGAAAAGGCTTTATTGTAGATTTCATGTAAAGTGGTGATCGCGTGTGTCTTCGCTAAGCTGGAGGAGTCCTCCACCGTGGATGCGGCTTGAACCGGTTCAGTCGAAAAGGATGCACCTGCACCTAAAAGGGAACCGGTCAGAATAGCGGCACTAAGCATTCTGGTTGCTGGTTTTTTAGATAACATTTCTTATCCCTCCTATATGATACTTTTCCACCAATTCCTAGTCATGAAACATTTTTTCGAAGATCGATCATTCATTCTTCAGGTTTTTCAATGATTTGCCTATATACTCGAGGTGGGCAAGCATAAACATGCTCTCAAAAATGCCATTCTTCCCGTCATTACATTGCTTGCTTTTGAACTGCCGGGCCTTTTTTCTGGTGCGATCATCATGGAACAAATCTTCAACTGGCCGGGAGTGGGGAGAATTCGACTTGAATCAGTCAGTTTCCGGGATTACCCTGTCCTGATGGCCTTCACCTTGTTTCTTTCCTGCCTTACGATCATCGGCAATTTCCTGGCCGACGTTACGTACACAGCGGTCGATCCAAGAATCTGGCTCAAATAGGAGGATGAACATGGAGATAATTAAACCGGTAATCTATAAGGAGAAGAAGGGAACGAAGGCTAAATCTGCTTCATTATGGAAACAGACCTATCGCCGCCTAAAAAAGAATAAAATGGCGATGATCAGCTTATTTTTCCTCCTATTTATGTTTTTGCTTAGTTTTGTTGGGCCCCATTTTTCGCCCTATATTCTTGATAGGACCGGCCATTCACACAAAATCATTTTGAAGAAGAGGAGCTGCCTTTTTTAGCAGCTCCTCTTCATTCACTATTCGGCATTGAAGCTCATTATGGGGGCTACTTGGCAATAAAACATTTATTCTCGATGGGATCCCATTGAAAAAGTTGCCATTACTCCCAATTGCTGATTTTAGGAACTCCAGCCATTCTTAAGTAGTCCAATAACGTTTAGATGATTGATTGAATTAGAATATCATCTTGGTAATTAAAAATCGGTATAAATCCAAATTCTTTAAATTTCTGCAATGCTTCGGGATTATTTTTGTTTACAAATCCGGAAACTGCAAGTATACCTTGTTTTCGAGAATAAGCGACCAATTCTGGTAAAAGGGATTGCAAAATTCCCTTCCCTCGATACTTCTGTTCAAGCACGATATAATTGATATGAGCCACTTTATATAAATAGAGATTATAACAAAGAAAACCGACTATTTTTCCTTTATGATTACAAATCACAAGTACTTTATTCGACTTCTGCAAAATCTCATCGACTGTATCAGGAGAAACATGAAAATTCCTTACCGTAATATCCGTAAGTTTCTTTTTATCTTTTTTCGGTTTCCAGCTTCGAAAATACATCTTAACTTCTCCTTTATCTATCTAACATGTTCTTAACATGAGACCCATTTAGACTTTTCCAAAGGGGTCCATGTTAATCTCCACAATAGCAACAGCTTAACCCTACCTAAACTTCTTAATTGATTTAGGTTTCTTGATCGATTTAATTTTCTTGATTGAAATATTTTTATTATCGTTGAGTAAATCATTCAAGATTTTTATGAAAGCATCCCTACTGCTGCTTTCAGGATTGGAATTAACACCAGTTCCAGAATCACTAAGTCTTCTAAGTTTCTTGTTTGACAATACAATCATCCCTTTGTTTTATAATTTTCCACATTACTAATTTATGAATAATCTTTACTTTTGCTTGGACAAGTTCATCAAATATAATTGGTGATTTGGAAATCATCTGGATGAAGCGCTCGAACAGATCCTGTCAAATGCTATATAAAATTATAAAATTCTGTAAAAAGATTGCTATAATGATAGGGAAAAGTTCATGAATGGAGGGGAAGCGCATGGTCAGCATGCTTCCATCTGAAAAAGTCCGAAAATTCACAACAGGAATATTCACAGAGCTTTCCGGCCGCAAGCAGGAAGCGTTGAAACGAGGAGTGGATGTTATTGATTTGAGTGTAGGAAGTCCTGATCTACCACCGCCTGATTTTGTCATGGATACGCTTGTGAAGTATGCCCAGGATATTTATTCCTACGGATATACGTTAACGGGAACGACCGAATTCCATGAGGCTGTGCGATATTTTTATCAAGCCCGTTACGGAGTGGAACTGGATGAAGAGAAGGAAGTCCTTCAACTGATGGGATCCCAGGACGGACTAGCACACTTGGCAATGGCGATGATAAATCCGGGAGATTATGTGCTCGTGCCGGATCCGGGATATCCCATTTACGAAGCTAGTGTAAAGCTTGCCGGTGGAATCATACATCCGATGCCGCTTACAGCAGAGAATGAATTCCTGCCGCAGCTTAACGAAATTCCTGAGGAAATAGTGAAAAAAGCAAAAATGATGATCATCAGTTATCCCGGAAATCCAGTCACAGCCCTGGCTGATGAAAGCTTTTTCGCAGAAGTGATCGCGTTTGCGAAAAAGAACGATATACTGGTGGTTCATGATTTTGCCTATTCCGAATTGATTTTTGATGATCATCCCCAAATTAGCTTCATGTCGATCCCAGGTGCCAGAGAAGTGGGAATTGAATTCAATTCACTTTCGAAAACATTTAATATGGCCGGCTGCCGCATTGGATACGTAGTCGGCAATAGCGATGCGTTGAACATATTGGGAACATTGAAATCACATATTGATTATGGAGTTTTTTATCCTATCCAAAAAGCTGCCGCAAAGGCGCTTACTTCCAACTTTTCATTGCTATCCGATCAGGCTCGGGAATATGAAAGACGTCGGGATACCTTGATAGCAGGTCTTGCAAAAGCTGGGTGGCATGTGCCGAAGACATCGGCCACCATGTTCATTTGGGCCCGGATTCCAGCAGGGTGGAAGTCTCGCGATTTTGCCTATGCCTTGATTGAAAAGGCAGGGGTTACCGTTGTCCCAGGAGATGCTTTTGGGAAACAGGGCGAGGGTTATGTGCGGATGGCTTTGGTCCAGCCACCCGAGCGATTGAAAGAAGCGGCAGAACGGATAGGACTGTTCCTGGAGAAAAATCGATTGTAGGGAACATATTGGATAAGCTTATGAGTATCATCGACCGGTGTGCTGGCGATCGCTCACTAGTACATTGATAAAGAAAGAACGTCAATCAACGATTGAACGTTCTTTTTTTTTTGCTTATAGTCACTTACTTTTCATCACTCGATTCGAAATGAAATAGGCCATTACAGCTGAGAGCGCAGACATTATCATGACAGGCAATTGCGGCTGTGAAACCATACCGGGAGAACCGGCAATAAGAGTTGCCCCTGAAAAATCAGGAGTATATGCAGCAGTTAGAATCAGTCCGGATATCACTTGTAATATCGTGAATAACAATAGGAAACTAATTGTAAAGAAAAGATACTTCTTCATATGTTTCACCTCCTCTATTACATACGGATGATTTCTATGGAAGTTCCTTTAATTTACATTTTATTGTTGACGCTTCATAAATGTCCAAGCTTATTTACATTAGGAAAGTATAAAATGCCTTATATAGAGTATCAGGGGCTTGC
>NZ_PHNG01000647.1:0-7196 GCF_002803435.1 Bacillus sp. mrc49
CTTTGGAAACTTCTCCGATAACTTCTTCTTTATTTGCCGGGTTTACAGAGGTAATGACTTCATCAGTAAACACTTTTTCACCATTAATGATTAGCGGGTATTTCTTCCCTAACTCATTAGCTACTTCATTCAATGCCACTTGAAAAGCTTTATCGTTTTCTTCGAGTTTAAAATTAGTAAATGGTTCGTGTTTATATGGTTGGACCATTATGGCTCATCTCCCTAAAGTTAATTTATATTTTTACTTCTCGCTTATTAAACAAGCAATTTCCGTGCCAACTTTTCATTTTATTTAAAAAAATTAATATTTTGCATGAAATTTGCCATGAAAAGCAGTATGTTCGGGGCAAAATCGTCATAGATGCCATTATTTTTTGCTCTAATTCGTATTTTGCACATTCAACCGCAACACTTTTACTAGATGCAATTTTCGTGCCAAACTGATTCATCATGAAAAAGCAGCATTTTTACCTTATTTCGCAAAATATTTTTGCACCCTGCCGCCAAATAATCTTGCTGCGCAAATTTTCATTGCACCTTTTGTTCTATTGCTCTACAATAATCTCTAACATATGAAATAAACTGGGAGGCATTCATGTATTTAGACCAAATCATAAAGATAGAAGGTTTCCAAACCATCCTCTACTCACTTGTGGATGTAATCGATATTGGGATACATATCATTGATACAAAAGGACGGACGATTGTATATAACAAGAAAATGGCTGAAATTGAAGGAATGGAATCTGATGAAGTATTGGGGAAAAAGATTCATGAAATTTTTAAATTCAAGGAAGAAACGGAGAGTACCTTGATTCGCGCCTTACATTCTGGCAAAAAAACGGAAAACTCGAAGCAAACCTACTTCAATAATCTTGGCCAGGAAATCACGACCATCAATAATACCTTCCCGATAATGGACCAGAACCATCATATTATCGGGGCAATTGAAGTGGCAAAGGATATAACGAACCTGGAAAGAATCATTAAAGATAATATTTTAAATAAGGGAGATACCAAATACACGTTCGACAGCATCATTGGAACGAGCGAGAATTTCCTGGAGGTCATAGAAAAGAGCAAACGCTCGACCAGGACCACATCCTCGATCCTCATCGTCGGGGAGACGGGAACCGGAAAGGAACTGTTTGCCCAAAGCATCCATAATGGCAGCAGCCGTTCGACACATCCTTTCATTAGCCAAAATTGTGCCGCCCTCCCGGATAGCCTGATTGAAGGAATCCTGTTTGGGACGAAGAAAGGAGCCTTCACGGGTTCAATTGAAAGGCCTGGATTATTCGAGCAAGCACAAGGGGGGACCATCCTTCTCGATGAAATCAACTCCTTAAATCCGAATTTGCAGGCAAAGCTGTTACGGGCCCTTCAGGAAAGGACGATTCGCCGTGTCGGGGATACAAAAGATAAAAAAATCGATGTACGGGTCATTGCCACCATCAATGAAGATCCAATCGATGCCATTGCAAATGATCATTTACGAAAAGATCTATATTACCGACTAAGCGTCGTATCATTATTCATCCCCCCACTACGGGAGCGGAAAGAGGACATTCCTTTACTTGCACAATCCTTCATCGAAAAATTCAATGCGCTATTCGAATTGAATATCGAGGGAATAAGCGAAGAGGTCTACGCCCTTTTTTATGATTACGACTGGCCTGGTAACGTCAGGGAGCTTGAGCATATCATCGAGGGTGCCATGAATTTGCTCGAACCCGGCGATATTAAAATATCGCCCAACCACCTTCCCGCACTATTCAAGAAAAAAGCCCATCTGGGGGAAGCACCTGCCGCTAGAAACGATGACCATACCAATCGGGAACCACAGGAGTCAACGTTATCTCTGGATGATTATATAGCAAATACCGAAAAGCAATACTTGGAGAAAGTCTTAAAGGAGCATGGGATGAATATCTCCCAAGCGGCCAAAACCCTAAATATCAGCCGCCAAAGCCTCCAATACCGCTTGAAGAAATATCAAGTCAAATAGAATCATTCCTGCCCCAAAAAGGCCCCCATTAAATGGAGGGCCTTTTTTTGGATAGGTCGAATTATCGGCTGGAACGGACGGATTTTGGTGTCGTTTGGACGGATTATCGGCTGGAATGGACGGATCTTCCGTTGTGCAGGTCGATTATTATCCGCCAAGGACGATTGATGGTTTGTGCAACTCAAGGCAAACTGACTTTTGTACCTATTTTTCAGCAGTCTGAAAGGCCCGCCATAAATGGGGGGCCTTTCGGTTAGGATTAGAATGCTGCGGCAGCTTTTGCAACGTTTTGCAGGCCATCGCCGATGATTGCTTGTGTCCGATCCGGGTACTGGTTGTGACCTTCAATGACGACTGTCTGAGGATTTTTGATTCCCCATAAGCTGATGATAGTCTTGACCAAATTGACAGCCATTTCGCCAGCCGCCATTCCTTCCAAGGCATAGTCCGAGCCACGGGCGTTCAATAGCATGATTTTTTTATCGCCGGCATATCCAACTGGACCTTCCGCCGTATAATTGAACATTTTACCGGCTTGTGACAAATAGGAGAGATAGGTGATGAGCGGTGCTGGTGCTGTTCCGTTCCATAATGGGAAAGCGAAAACCACCTTATCCATCGCCAGGAACTGATTTAAATATTGGTCAACCAGATTGGCCGCTTTTTCCTCTTCAGCTGTCAGTTCCAGCCCTTGATTGCGTTTATACAGCCCAGTGATGGCCGTATTGCCATAATAGGGAAGGTCCTCTTTGAATAAATCCAATTCGGTCACTTCATCTGTACGGTGTGACTCTTTATATGATTTTAAGAAAGTGTCATACATTTTCGAGCTGATTGCCTGATCTGCCGGGCGATCGTTCACTTTCACGAAAAGTACTTTTGCCATTTTTCCATTTTCCTCTGCAGCTGTTTCTTTATTTCCAAATAACCTACTTAAAAAACCCATTATCCTCACCCTTGCTTTCTGCTTTATTTCTTTCCATGTTAGACGACTAAATGGATCACATTTCCTGATGGATCGGCCACAACGTAAGTTGCTCCTTTTTCCGTCACTGCAGCACCGATTGCTTTCAGTTGCTCCGTTACTTTGTTTCTCGCGTCTTCATCTGCAAACACGAGCGTATACCAATTTAGGCCGACACTATTTTCCTTAGGAGCCGGAACGCCGACGCCATTCCATGTGTTCAAGCCGATATGATGATGATATCCTCCGGCGGAAATGAAAAGCGCCCCTTTGAATTGGTTCACGACGGCAAAACCGAGTCCTTGCATGTAAAACTCCTCCGTCTTTCGTAAATCCGATACGTGAAGATGGATGTGTCCCATTCTCGTATCTGCAGGCAATTGGCTCCATTCGCGATCGCTTTCTTCCAACAGGTCATTTCCATCCAAGGGATCCGTGCCCATTGCGACCTCGCCAGCTGCCCATTTCCAATCAACAGAAGGACGATCAGCGTAGATTTCGATGCCATTTCCATCCGGATCGGTAATGTACAAGGCTTCACTTACAGCATGATCTGCCGCTCCAAACGGATATTTCGTTTCCAATAAATGACGTAAGAAAACCGCTAAATCCGCACGGGTCGGCAGCAACAAGGCAAAGTGATACAAACCCGAAGTCCGCCCTTCCTTTGGAGTCACATCGGCGGGCTGTTCAAGGGTCAGCAACGGAGTTTTTCCATCCGTCGTTAACACAGCCTGCCTATCCGTCTTCTTCAGTAGTTGAAGTCCGATGATATCTTGATAAAACATGATGGCATCATTCAAATTCATGACATTTATACTGACCTCGGAGACAAAAGTAACTGGCTTTTGATGAAATTGTTCATTCATAATGTCACTCCCCCTTTTCTATTGAAAAAATGATCTAAAGAAAGAACTGTACGGTTTGCGCACGCCAGATAGACAGACATGGCCAACAGTGCCAAGTCCAGCTCGTAGCCCGCTGTTTGTCCGTTGCCAAGAAAGCCAGCAGGCAGTTTAGCCGTGACAATTGCACCTAGTAAAATGAGTGCAAATAGGACGGATACGAATCGTGTCCCCAAACCAAGTATAACCGCAAGTCCTCCGATCAATTCGATTCCCGCCACGATGTAAGCCAGGAAGCCGGGAATGCCAAGGCTATCGAAAAAACCAGCCGTGTTGCCTATTCCCCCCTGAAACTTAGCAATGCCGTGAATGAAAAATGTAACACCTAAAATTACCCTTAAAAAAACTTGTGCTGCCGTATTTTTATCCATGTATGAATTCTCCTTTTGTTAGGTTACTTTATGTAAGTAATTATATTTTAATAAGTTTATAATGTCAAGTAAGTTTGTTGGATATCATTAGTTTCAATAAAAAAACGCGTTGCCAATAGCAGCAACGCGTTTTTTGGTGTCATTGTTTAAACGTGTAATAAAGGGTTGAGTTGATGATGAAAGAATCCGCAATGGTCCTTCCGACTTCTTCACACCTCACATTACGAAACTTTGTCGCATCAACGGGTTCATATAATAATTGATGAATGCCGTCCACAGATCGGATGGCAACAATCGCTTCAGGTTGTGTCTGAAAAATCCGCTCCAGGATTTCCGCTTTATTAGGGACCAGACTGGCGATCCAGACTAAATCACACTCCCCATAATCATGGAGCGCACCGTCCTTCAAGACATAATTCGAAGGCGCTTTTCCATCATCCAGCTCCTGAATGATCCGCCTGCCTAGCGAATAGGCTTGTTCATCAATATCGAGGCAAGTCATGTTCGCTCCAAGCTCTTGCTGAAGCAGCAATGGACTCAAAGGCAAAGGGCCCGTACCAACAAAGGCAAAGGAACGGATTTCTCCCTTCACTTTCTGTAATTCTTTTAATTCCGTTTTGATCAGTTCTTTGTAGTTCTCCCAATAAAGGAAGGAATGAAAATCCTCCAGGGTTCTCACCTTGCCGACATATGATTGGGCAAAGTGCTCCTCCATCAACGTCTCAGCGATGGCCAGCTTAGCAAGCATGCTGCACCGTATCGATCGGATTTCATCGAGATTGAGGATTTCTGCTGCCAAGTGCTGGTCCAACGGTTTGGAAACCACCGAAACAAGCTCGGATAATACACGGTTGATGATTGCATTATTTGGAGATAAATCGGTTTCTTTCCGTAGGGTTTCATAAGCCTCTACATATGTATGGATGATTTTTTCTTGGTTTTTAGACCATTTGATCGCTTTCAAGGCGAACACCTCTCTTAGGAAATATTTTTTTACTTAACTGCGGTATATACAGTGCCAGAAACATGGAACGCCCTAAGCTGAAGACCGTAAAGGCGAGCCATAATCCATGGTTTTGATACACCGGCACAAAGTAATACAGCGTCCCGAAAAAAGCAATCAAGGAGTAAATCATCGAGTTCCGAACCGGCGCAGCCTCGGTTGCCCCTGTAAAAACACCATAGAAAACGATACCTACACTCGCTGTGATCGGGAACAGGATCAACCAAAATCCATAAGCCTGTGCCCTTTCAATGACACCTGGGATCCGTGTAAAGAGCGTAAGAAGGGAATCACCGAATAGGTAGTAACCGGCGGCCATCAGCAGCGATGTGATCACTCCCCATTGCAAGGACAGGAACAAAGTCTTCTTATATAAACGCTTATCTCCCGAACCGACCGCTTTCCCGACCAAAATGCTTGAAGCGTTTGCCAACCCATCAAAAAAGTAGGC
This sequence comes from Bacillus sp. mrc49, assembly GCF_002803435.1. Classification (NCBI taxonomy): domain Bacteria; kingdom Bacillati; phylum Bacillota; class Bacilli; order Caryophanales; family Bacillaceae; genus Bacillus; species Bacillus sp. mrc49. The sequence goes on from NZ_PHNG01000647.1 coordinate 5,703, forward strand.
CATCATATAGTGGATTTGGATAAGCACGGCATTGGCGGCCAATACCTCCGTTCCATACGAGGCGCCCTTTGCCGTGAATATATTGAAAACGGTCAGCAAACAGAGCGTTCTGATGAATAAATCACGATTGACCGACATCATTTTCTTAATCGATGAGGCATCGACCATCTCTTTTAAAGAAGGCATTTCCAATCGATGCTCAAAAGCATTCCAAATAATGAATAACCCAACGAAAAAGGCTGTCACTTCCGAGAGCAGCGTGGCTATCGCTACACCTGACACGCCCATTGCGAATACATGGACAAACACCAGGGCCAAAAGTATATTCATGAGGTTCATGAGCACCTGCAATAGTAATGAAACCTTGATTTTGGCCATTCCCATCAGCCATCCCAAGATGACGTAATTCATCAAGGTGAAAGGAATCCCCCATATTCGGATGCCGAGATACTCTGCGGCAAATACGCGGACGTCGGCATCAGGATCCATCAAGGTTAGAGCAACTCGTTCAATTGGTCCTTGAAGCCATATGAAGCTAATCCCGACGACTAAGGCCAAGATGAAGGGCCTAATGAAAGCGAATTTCCCTTCCCTTTCGTCGTTTGCCCCAAGTGCTTGTGCAGCAAATCCGGACGTGCTCACCCGCAAAAACCCAAACAGCCAATATAAAGTGTTAAACACGATTGTACCGATTGCCACGCCGCCCAAATAAGCAGGATCGGGCAGCTGCCCCACAACGGCGGTGTCAACCGCACCTAAGAGGGGCGTCGTTATCGTCGAGATGGTCAGAGGAATGGCCAAAGCCAAATATGATCGATGGTTCACCTTGCTTCCTCCCTGGATTCAAAATTAAAAAACGAAATCATTTCGATTTACAAATTAAACTCGTTCCACCTTATTCACTCAAACAGCGAAATCAATTCTTTCGTATAGGGATGACGGTCATCAGAAAAGAGCTGCTCCTTCTTGAAGGAATCCACGATTTCCCCTTCTTTCATCACCATGATTCTTTGGCACATTTCCTGTACAGCCGAGAGATCATGGGAAATGAACAGGTAAGACATATCCAACCTTTCACGCAGCTCCCCCATCAACGCAAGCACCGACGCCTGTGAGAGAACGTCCAGGCTTGAGGCAGGCTCATCCAGGATAATGAGGCTCGGTTCAATGCTGACGGCCCTGGCGATGGTCACGCGCTGCTTTTGTCCGCCGCTTAACTCATGGGGATAACGATCAGCCAAATTCTTCGGAAGTTCCACCATTTCCAGTAACTGAGCAATAAAATCGCCTTCACTAGTAAACGAAAAATGCTTCATTTCAATCTGATTCCCAAATTGCTGAAAAGGATCGATCAATGACTCCTTTACCTTTAGTTTCGGATTCAGGGCGGAAGCAGGATTTTGCAAAACGGCCTGAATGTTTTTTCGGTATGGTTTTAAAAGGCGATCACTTTTGTTATGCAGCGCCGTTCCCTTATATGAGATGCCGCCTCGG
>NZ_PHNG01000648.1:0-5557 GCF_002803435.1 Bacillus sp. mrc49
TTACCTGCTAACAACGGTGAAATGGTTTCCCTTTCGCAGTTCAAGGGCAAATACGTTGTTTTATATTTTTACCCTAAAGATATGACCCCGGGTTGCACGACGGAGGCATGTGATTTTCGGGATCACAATGAACACTTTGAGGAATTGGATGCTGTCATCATTGGCATCAGCCCGGACCCAGCCGCGCGTCATGAAAAGTTCATTGAAAAACATGGATTGCCTTTCCTTTTACTGGCTGATGAAAGTCATCAAGCTGCCGAAGCATTCGATGTGTGGCAATTGAAAAAGAACTTTGGCAAGGAATATATGGGCATTGAGCGTTCCACCTTCCTGATTGACAAGGAAGGCATGATCGTCAAAGAATGGCGCAAAGTAAAAGTAAAAGGCCATGTTGAAGACGCTCTTGAAACTCTTCGTGAACTCCAAAAATAAGGGTGAGCGACATAGGGAGCTCGCCGCCAAGTTGATTCATCATTCAATACGATTGAAGCCAAAAGAGAGAATCCTGATAAGGGGCCATATCCGCACGAAGCCACTGATTAAAGAGCTGATCGTTGAAGCTTACAGAGTCGGGGCCTTTCCATATGTAGAACTGGAGGACGATGAAATAAATCGTCACCTGTTACGAGGGAATGTAAAAGAACAGCTTGCCACCTCAGCACAATGGGCCATGAAAAAATATACTGATATTGATGCGCTCATCATCATGACCGGTGATGAAAGTACAATGGAAATGGCGGATGTCCCTGTTGAGATGCATCGTCTTCAAGGGGAGATGATGCATGCTGCTACGCTTTTTTATGTCAACAACCGACGTTGGGTCTTGCTTAATTATCCGACCAGCATATCAGCGCAAAAAGCCGGCATGAGCTTTGACGAGTATGAAGATTTCCTTTTAAACGTATGTACTATCGATTACGTGAGAATGGAGGCGGCACTTAAACCGTTAAAGCAATTGATGGAACGAACCGACAAGGTCAGGATCATTTCACCAGGGACTGATTTGTCCTTTTCAATCAAAGGGATGCCGGCAATCATCTGTGCGGGTAAAAAGAACCTGCCTGACGGCGAGGTGTTTACGGCTCCGCTGAGGGAAAGCGTCAATGGGACTATATCCTTCAATGTCCCCACCACCTATGAAGGAACCGCCTTCGGTGATGTAGAATTAACATTGGAAAAGGGAGAAGTCATTAAAGCCGCTTCCAATCACATGATTGAAATGAACGAGATACTGAATATGGATGAAGGGTCTCGTTTTATCGGCGAGTTTGGCATTGGCATCAATCCCTACATAGTGAAGCCCATTGGTGATATATTGTTCGATGAGAAAATAAGCGGCAGTCTGCACCTGGCATTGGGTGCGGCCTATAATGAAGCTGATAACGGAAACCGTTCATCGATTCATTGGGATATGGTTTTGATCCAGCGATCTGAATATGGCGGCGGGGACATCTATTTTGATGACGTCCTGATCAGCAGGGATGGCCTTTTCATTTTGCCGGAGCTCCTCGATTTAAATCCTAATTGAATGAAATAGCGCCTTTTTTAACAAGGGTAAGGCTTTTGTCCAACTCAAAAAGGGGACACCTGAATATGCTTTATTAAGGGAATACCTCCTCAGAGAAAGTTGCGCGGGATATACAGAGCCCGTGTTTTTTTATGTCATTAAAAAGGGAGAGATAAACACATGTTAATACTTTCAACGATCATTCCGGATGAAGGCATCCAAACGAGGATGAAGGAAGGTTTTCCGGATTCGACCTTCGTCTATCAAGCAGGATGGGCGGATGGGCCGCTTAGTGAAGCGGAAGTTTTTATTACATATGGCGAGGATTTAACGGAAGAAATCATCGGGAAGGCGAAAAACCTGAAATGGATCATGGTCATGAGCGCAGGAATGGAATTGCTGCCTTTTAAAGCGATTGAGAAACGCGGGATTATGGTGACCAACGCAAGAGGCATTCATAAAATACCAATGGCCGAGTATACGATGGGGATGCTTTTACAATATGAAAAGAAATTGAAGCTGCTCATGAAAAATGAAAGGGAGGAGCGCTGGGACAGGAAGATCGAGGTGGGGGAGCTGAATGGCAAAACGATGCTCGTCATCGGTACTGGTGCGATTGGAGGGGAAGTGGCCCGTCTGGGCAAGGCCTTCAGGATGACGACGCTGGGCATGAACCGGAGCGGGAAAACAGTGGAATGCATCGACCGCATGTATACCCTTGACTGTTTGTTGGAGGTCATACCGAGAGCGGATTATATCGTGTCCGTGTTACCTAGTACGGCTGAGACGAAGCATTTTTTGCAAATGGAGCACTTTATTGCGATGAAAGACTCGGCCGTGTTCGTCAACATTGGCCGCGGCGACTTGGTTAAGGCTGATGTATTGCAAAAGGCTCTCGAAAGCGGGGAGCTGGCACATGCCATCCTGGATGTATTCGATCCGGAGCCTTTAAGGAACGGACATCCGTTTTGGAGCATGGAGAATGTAACGGTAACGCCTCACCTTTCGAGTAAAAGCGGAGAATATTTACCAAGGACCTTTGCGATATTCGAAGAAAACATGCTTGAATATTCGAAAGGTGGAAAAGACTTCATTAACGCAATCGACTTATCAAAGGGATACTAAAACCATACGAAAATGGGAAAGATTCAAAGAGGTGACGAATAAACTAAAAAAGAACGGGAAGTCATAGAAATATTGACAAAATCAACGGATAGAAGGTACACTATTTATAAATATTACAATCTAAGAATTCATACTTAATTAGAAAACGAGGTGGATGACGGTGTCTGAAGTTCAGTTGAAAGAAGCGTTGGATTCATTAAAAGATACCGGTGTAAGAATAACTCCTCAGCGCCATGCGATTCTTGAGTATTTGATAAACTCCATGTCACACCCTACAGCTGATGATATATATAAAGCACTGGAAAGCAAATTTCCTAATATGAGCGTGGCGACGGTTTACAACAACCTCCGCGTTTTCCGTGAAGTCGGCTTGGTTAAAGAACTTACTTACGGTGATTCGTCAGCAAGGTTTGACTTCGTAACCACGAATCATTATCATGTAATCTGCCAAACTTGCGGAAAGATAGTGGATTTCGATTATCCCGCATTGGATGAGGTCGAGCATTTCGCAGCACAGGTGACTGGTTTCAATGTGAGCCACCATCGGATGGAAATCTACGGTGATTGTTCGGATTGTGCGAAAAAAGAAAGCCATTAAAAAAAGTTCCTCCACTTGGTTGGAACTTTTTTTCTTGTTATGAAGGAAGGATGCCATTCAGTCTTGCAGGGTTTTGCGATTATATTTCTCGTTGAATTCTTCGCCTTCAAGCTTCTTGTCGAGGGTCAGCGGTTCTTCGCAATGCATGCAAATGTCTACCCGCCCCAATATTTTTGTCGGCTTGCCGCAGTTAGGGCAGACCACTTGGATCGTTTTGGTGGAGAGCATCCCTATCCAAAAATAAACCCCGGTGCTTGCGATTATGAATAAAAGGCCAAGCCCCATGAAAAGCGTCATGACAATAGGATGAGTTTTGAAGAAAAGTCCAAGATACATCACGATAAAGCCGATGAAAATCAAACTTAAAGCAAATGTACGGATTTTATTGATTTTGCTAGAATATTTAGCCATGGATTTTCCCTCCTAAAATATAACTTTAACTATAACATAAACTAAGGATGGAACAAAAAAGAAATAAAGGATACATATTACTTTTAACTGATTGGCGTTCTGGTCAGTCATGTAAGCAGGATTTTGAAGAGTTTTGTCGAACGTTTAAAAAAAAAGGTTTTGGAGGAATTTAATGATGGAAGATATCCTTCGCCCGATTTATCAAGAGCGAGCAAGCTTAAAATCTACACTTGGGATCTTGTTGATAGAAAAGAAAGAAGATAATAGTCCGATTACCGATACATTTGACTACATCCTTTTTGTCATAGCAGATGAAGCTGAAGAGGCCGTGTTCTTAAAGCATTACACTTACAAGGATAAAAAGGCAGCTTTGCATATCGTAAAGGAAGATCAGTTGCAGGAATGGCTTTTATTAGGGACCAACCGCAAAGTGGTTGATTGGATCTATAATGGGAGAATCCTTTATGACCGGAATGAATATTTGGACCGTTTGAAAACCGAAATCAGGGAATTCCCCTTCTATGGAAGGAAGTTAAAAATGGGGATGGAGTTCGGGAAGCTGATACGCAGGTATATGGACGGGAAAAGTTTCTTCGAAAAAGGGCATTATCTTGATGCATATAATCATATTGTCCACTCCCTGCACCACTTGGCGCGCTTGGAGATAATCGAACAAGGTTTTTATCCGGAGGTAACTGTCTGGAATCAAGTGAAGCATATGGAACCTGAAATATACAAGCTCTATAAAGAATTGATCAGCAGTGAAGAAACGCTTGAAAAAAGATTGGAACTCCTTTTCCTTGCGAGTGAATTCCTTATTTATTCGAGGACGAATGCAGGTTCACAGCATTTGGTTGAAATAATGGGGACGAAAGAGGAAGCGTGGACGATCGCGGAGCTCATGGACCATCCGGAACTTAAATATTACTCAGTCGATTTAGGCGTTTTAATAGAATATTTGATAGAGAAAAAGGTGATCGATGTGATCAAAGTGGAGACGAAAGGGCACGATGTTTATCATCGATATTATTCCGTTTAAAAAAACTTTTAAAAAATTGATTTTTATTATTGACCAATAATAATATAGGTGATATATTAATACATGTCGCTGCGGGACATCAGCTTTCGCAGCTTCATCAAAACAAAGAAAATAAAAAAACATGTTGACAACTTGGTTGAAGACATGGTAAGATATAAAAGTCGCTTACGAAGTAAACGACAGCGAAATTGCTCTTTGAAAACTGAACAAAACAAAGCGCCAACGTTAAATTTTTAAGTGAGCACACACTATCAAAAAAGCAAATGAGCAAGTCAAACATTTCTTCGGAGAGTTTGATCCTGGCTCAGGACGAACGCTGGCGGCGTGCCTAATACATGCAAGTCGAGCGAATCGACGGGAGCTTGCTCCCTGAGATTAGCGGCGGACGGGTGAGTAACACGTGGGCAACCTGCCTATAAGACTGGGATAACTTCGGGAAACCGGAGCTAATACCGGATACGTTCTTTTCTCGCATGAGAGAAGATGGAAAGACGGTTTACGCTGTCACTTATAGATGGGCCCGCGGCGCATTAGCTAGTTGGTGAGGTAATGGCTCACCAAGGCGACGATGCGTAGCCGACCTGAGAGGGTGATCGGCCACACTGGGACTGAGACACGGCCCAGACTCCTACGGGAGGCAGCAGTAGGGAATCTTCCGCAATGGACGAAAGTCTGACGGAGCAACGCCGCGTGAACGAAGAAGGCCTTCGGGTCGTAAAGTTCTGTTGTTAGGGAAGAACAAGTACCAGAGTAACTGCTGGTACCTTGACGGTACCTAACCAGAAAGCCACGGCTAACTACGTGCCAGCAGCCGCGGTAATACGTAGGTGGCAAGCGTTGTCCGGAATTATTGGGCGTAAAGCGCGCGCAGGTGGTT
>NZ_PHNG01000649.1:0-7197 GCF_002803435.1 Bacillus sp. mrc49
TCATTCAATGTGAGCGATGGTCGGATATCATCCTGAAGCAACTTTACTTACAAATAGAATTAAACCAGCTGACAAGTCAGCTGGTTATTGGTGTCCTTCACGAAATCGGAAGCAGGATCGTGAAGGTCGGTCATGATCTGTACATTCAGATCCCATTCGGGAAACTCCCCGCGTTCGATCGCTTCATATAAATCCTGTGTGGCATGATTGAAATTCGTTGCTTGAATTTCATTGGCTTCCTTCTGGGTCAAGTTCTTGATGCCCTGCTTGGGCTCCCAGTGATATTTGACGAGTACGGCTTTGCCTTCTTCATTCACCCATTTGTACGTATTGACGCCTGAACCTTGCATCATGCGATAATTGGCTGGAATGCCCCAAGGGGAAAATAAAAACGTAACCATATGAAACGTTTCCGGAGAACTCGAGCAAAAATCGAAAATCCTTCGCCCATCTTGAATGTTCGTGACCGGATCCGGCTTGAAGGCATGGATCAAATCCGGGAATTTCATCGCATCACGGATAAAGAAGATTTTCAGATTATTCCCGACAAGATCCCAGTTCCCATCTTCCGTATAAAATTTAACGGCAAACCCCCTTGGATCACGTAACGTTTCCGGAGATGTCCCGCCATGGATAACAGATGAAAACCTCACGAATACCGGTGTTTTTTTGCCTTCCACCTGAAACACCTTCGCCCTCGTATATTTTGATATCGGCTCGTCCCCTGCTTTACCAGTCGGAACAAAATAGCCATGGGCTCCGGCACCGCGGGCATGCACGACCCGTTCAGGAATTCTCTCCCTATCGAAATGGCTGATCTTTTCCAGGAAATCGTAGTTTTCCAGTGTACTTGGACCCCTGTTCCCCACCGTTCGAAGGCTCTGGTTATTCGTTACAGGGTGGCCTTGCCTGTTCGTCAATGTTTCTTTGGAATCGTCATTTGTTTTTTTGGATTCGTTAGACAAAAAAATCCCTCCTTTGTTAATTTAAACCATAATATCTCTTTACTTTCCCCTATTCCCTTCATTTCACTCTACAAACTTTCATTAAATTTTAAGGGCATCACAAGGAGAGCCCCCGCGCCTTGATGCACAGGGATTTCCCTTGTTTTCAAAATACAGGAAAAGATTTCGGTTGACACCCTCTTCATTACCTCTTATACTTACATTAAGTTCAAATATCTCAAATTAAAGATAAATAATTTCAAGATTAATTTTAGGAGGAATAAATAATCATGACAAACACGAATTGGACGATCGACCCGACACACAGTACGATTGAATTTTCCGTAAAACATATGATGATCGCTAAAGTTAAAGGCAGCTTCAATAAATTCAGCGCAAACATTTCAGCGGACCCAACTGATCTGACTACTGCAGAAATCGATTTTACCGTAGATGTAGCCAGCATTGACACCCGTAATGCAGACAGAGATAATCACCTGCGTTCTGCTGACTTCTTCCATGTGGAAAATAATCCAACATTAACATTCAAGTCAACGAAGATCGTGAAAACGGATGACGACGAATACGATGTAACTGGAAATGTAACCCTTAATGGAATTACTAAAGAAGAAACCTTTGCAATCACCTTTGAAGGCCAAGGAAAAGATCCGTGGGGAAATGAAAAAGCAGGATTTAGCGGAAAAGGAAAAGTTAAACGCAGTGATTATGGTTTAACTTATAACGCAGCATTGGAAACGGGCGGCGTCCTTATTGGCGATCAGATCACTCTTACCCTCGACATCGAGGCAGCTAAAGAAGCTTAATGTATTGTACCCTGAAGAGTAGACACTTAAATAAGTGGCTGCCCTTAAGGGTCTTTTTTTTGTACACTGAACGTACTGCAGGAATAAGTATAGAGGCCGGTGGGATAAAAAAAGATGATCCTGTTCCATACAGGGATCATCTTTTTTTCATGTCCTTTACACAGTGTACAGCTTAGTTGATCGGCTGCTTTTTTTTTACGCATTTCTCGTTCGATAAAGTAAATATATGAAATATGGGGCCCCTATGCTTGCCGTAAAGACACCGGCTGGTATTTCCAGCGGGGAGAACAGGGTGCGTCCAATCAAATCCGCTATCATGACGAGGATGCCGCCAAGCAAAGCCGATGCGGGCAACAGTACGCCAAAACTCGAACCTACCAGCCTTCTTGCCATATGGGGTGCCATTAATCCGACAAAGCCTATTCCTCCAGCAAAAGCGGTGGCACCGCCAATCAAGGCCGTACTGATCATCAATAATATGAACCGCTGTTTTTGAACATGCCCGCCAAGACCCGTCGCCAGGTCATCACCAAGCTCCTGTAAATTTATATTCCTCGCATACAGAAAGGCAATCAGCAGAAACAGAAACGTCCATGGCGCCAGTATGGCGATATTATTCCATGTAGAGTTGGAAACGGATCCCGTAATCCAGAGGTTTGCCTGGCTCGCTTGATAGACCGGGCCGAGAATCATCATCATCGTCGTGAGCGCCTTCATTAAAGCCATTATCCCGATTCCGATCAACACAAGCCTTATCGGGGGAACACCATTTTTCCAGGCTAAGGAATACACAAGCAATGCTACGATTGTGGCGCCGATGAAGGCAGCTAACGGCAGCCAATTGATGCTCACCGTTAAAGAATGATTCTTATCGCTAAAAACAGCCATGAAGCCAACGACAGCCACTGTCGCCCCTCCCGTGATTCCCAGGATATCGGGTGAGGCAAGCGGATTTCGGATCATCCCCTGAAGAATTCCTCCCGCTACTGCAAGACCCATCCCTACCAAAAGGGCAACGATGATTCTCGGCAGTCGAAAGGATTGGATGATCAGGCGATCACCATCCGTTCCCCCTCCGAACAAGACCTGCAGGACATTCCATGGATGGATATTCATTTCTCCCAATCCAGTGCTGAGTACAAATACTGAGGAAGTGACCAAAAATAATATGAAAACGATAATCATCGCTTTTTTATCCATTAAGAATGATATTTTTTCATTAAATAAACGAAAACTCTTATATGACTTCATCGGCTGCTGAACCCCTTTCTAGCTATGTAAATAAAGAATGGGGTGCCAATGATCGCCGTCATGACTCCGACGGGAACTTCCCTGGGCATCAGGATATACCTGGATAGGATATCGGCTGCAAGTAAAAGCACCGCACCGAGTAGTCCGGAAAATGGAATCAGCCAGCGATGATCGGTTCCTACTATATAACGGGTAAGATGAGGGACGACAATTCCTATGAACCCTATCGGTCCCGCCACCGCAACGGATCCACCGGCGAGCAGGATGATTGCCAGCCCCAGGACCGATTTTAGAATAACGACATTCAATCCGAGACCTTTTGCCACATCTTCACCCATGGATAACACATTCATTTTTCCGGAAACGATCAAGGCCAGTCCCCATCCAACTAAAAGGTAAGGAAGGACCGCAACTAAATTATCAAGACTCCTGCCGGAAACCGATCCGGCAAGCCAAAACAAAACTTGATCCAATAGTGCCTCATTGGAAACCAAAAGACCTTGCGTCAATGAAGCTACCATCGCGGACATCGCTGCTCCAGCCAAAGTCAGCTTCATCGGTGTCAAACCGCCCCGTCCCATGCTTCCTATCATATATATACTTGTTGCCGCGATTGCGGCCCCGATGAAAGATAACCAGGTGAATATTTGGAGATTGCTTACCCCAAAAATGGTGATGCCCGTGACTACCGCCAAGCCCGCGCCGGCGTTGACTCCGAATATATCCGGTGAAGCGAGAGGGTTTTTAGTCAATGTTTGCATCAGCACCCCTGAAATAGCCAAACTTGCACCTATTGCCGAAGCGATCAAGGCACGCGGAAGTCTGACAGATTGGATCACGATATGTTCGTTCGACCCATCGAAATGGGTGAAAGCATCAATGGCCATTTGCCATGTAGTATTCGTATAACCGTATACAATGCTTGAGCACAGTAAAAAAAGCAGCAAAAGAATGGTAATGAATAGCCCCATCCATTTCTGCCATGTATTTTTCAATAACATATCCAGTTACCTATCCAATCATGTTTATTTACTAGTTTACTTAATTGTACTGGCGTCATCGGAATCATGTCAACGATTTTGATAATCATTTTCAATTATATATTGACAGAAAAGTATATTCATTTTATGATGAGGCTGTTAAGTGCGAATGATTATCATTTGCTTATTATTGGGAGGGATACATAAATGTTCAGGATCAAGTCATTATTCACAATTTTTACAATATTCACAGTCTTCCTGCTTGCAGCATGCGGAAACCCGGGAGATAAGAAGTCAGGAACTGACACTGCTGATAAAAAAGAGGATACAAGCTATACAATCGAGCACGCAATGGGTTCGACTGATTTGAAAAAAGCGCCAAAAAGAGTAGTCGTTTTGACGAATGAAGGTACTGAGGCATTACTCGCTTTAGGAATCAAACCTGTTGGTGCCGTACAATCTTGGCTTGGCGACCCTTGGTATGACCATATTAAAGCTGATATGGATGGGGTCGAAGTAGTCGGTGTTGAACATGAAGTGAACTTAGAGAAAATCGCATCACTTAAACCAGACTTGATCATCGGCAGCAAAATCCGCCAAGAAGCGATTTATGATAAATTAAGTGCAATCGCCCCTACCGTCTTTTCGGAAACGCTTAGAGGAGATTGGAAAGAAAACTTTAAGCTTTACGCAAAAGCCGTCAACCTTGAGGATAAAGGAAATGACGTCATTGCACAATTCGATAAGCACGTTGAAGATCTTAAAGCTAAATTGGGTGACAAGGTAAATCAAGAAGTTTCCATCGTCCGTTTCATGGCTGGCACTACACGCATTTATTATACGGATTCATTCTCTGGAGTGATTTTCGATCAATTAGGCTTCAAACGTGCAGAACAACAGAAGGAACTGTTCACTGCAGATAATAAACTAGGAAACCTTGCCATCGAGGTAGGCAAAGAAGTCATTCCTAAAATGGACGGAGATATCCTCTTCTACTTCACTTACGCTCCTGAAGGCGACAAACAAGCACTCAGCACAGCAAAAGAGTGGACGAACGATCCGCTTTGGAAGAACCTTGATGCAGTCAAAAAAGGAAATGCGCATGAAGTCAGTGACGCAACATGGAATACAGCGGGTGGAGTCATTGCCGCTAATAAAATGTTGGACGATCTAGAAAAAATCATGCTAGAAAAGTAATAGCCAGGATTACGATCCTGCAAAGCTAACTAAAAAAGCATCCGATAGAATAGACATTTTGAACAGTCTATCCTGTAGGGTGCTTTTGTTTATGAGAAATTCCGATGGACTTCCGATTACCCACGGTTTTGCAGGATTGGACTTTAACCGTTCCATTGCTTTGCACTCTATATGATCAGATTCTGAATGCTCCCAGTTTTAGAGGTTTATACTTAGACCCCTTCTTTCCACTACAGACGTTCGCTTATTCAGAGGCGGTCCGCGAGCTTCCTCGGCGCTTTCGTCTCTGGAATCTCACGTAGACGCGCATTTCCTAAGCGGCAGTCTCGCACCCTTCGCTGGAACCTAAAAAAGATGCCGCCTGCAAAATACAGACAGCATCTCCTTCAAGTTGCCAAACTTTATTTTCAAAGAGTCCATCCTGACCTTTTTTGTCTGTAGACGGTCGGGTTTGCCGTTAACCCGCTTGTCCTCTTTCCTTCAGTTGATCGTCAACGAACAGGATGCCCAATTCATAATGCTCGCCATCAAATAACGCTCTTTGCACGAATCGAATCTGTTCATTATTATCGATGACCTCAAGCTTGCAATGGGCCCTGTTGATTTGGAGCGCCCTGTATAGCTCTTCTTCCTCCCTGACGATGACCCCGTTGATTTTCGAAATGATCTCGCCTTTGACTAGTCCCATTTTATCGGCAGGGGACTGAGGGATGACGCCTAAGATTTGGACACCGAGCTTGCTTTTTGAAAAATAAAAAGGAAGCCTTTCATCCATCGCCTTTTGGGAGTAATGCAGGAATTCACGTCCAACCATTGCCAGTACGGCCGTTATGAGCGCCAGCACCGGGTACCAGTAGCCAATGATAGCCATGCCTGTAATCACCACTCCTAAAGCTCCGACCTTTTTTCCATGTGCCCTGATTGCCTGCTCTGGGAGCGTTCCGTGAACTTTCTGCTTGAAACCGATTAATATCGGCAGCACGATTGGCGATATCGCCATATCCCCGATCGAAAAAACCGGATACCAATCGAAGGGTGCCGGAAGATGTCCTCCCGGTATCATGACGAACATCGGGATTAGCCAGATCCTTTGTGAAACGTAAACACCTATCGGCTGCCCCCTCTTTGACACCTGCAGCTGAGGGGAGACCTTTTTGCTGCCGTTGCCAACCATTAAAAATCCTTCAGCAATAAGCAAAAGCCCTATCAAGATAACAAGTGTCGGATAGATGGAACGATCGAGCTGATTCATGGCATCCTGCAATATCGGCAGCTTGATGTCCCTATCATATAAAAAGAAAAGGATGAAGAAGGTGATTCCCACTGTATATACGGGTGAGATGACCCTCCTGTTCATGGTCAATACAGCCAAAATCGTTACACCGGCCATGATGAACATCGCTGCCAATGGAATGGTCATTCCTGATGCAAGCGTTAAGCATGAAAGAATCAACCCCCATATCAATCCATGGGGCAACAACGACCGCATTTCCATGGAAACCCTGTAGACCTTCGTATTAAAATCATGGCGTTCCCGTTTAACGCGAAGATAGCCGATGAATAAACAATAGGCAATCGAAATATAAAGCAAAGGATGAAGGAATAGTTTTCCTAATCCCATCAAGCATGCAATCAGCCAATCCGTTGTCAATTTCTTTCCACCATCCTCAATGGGTAATTAGTAAGTTGTGCAATTCGTGCTTGTCAGTTACCTCCTATTCTATCAAAAATGTAACCTCCATGCCTATCAAGATGCAGAAAAAGTAGCTTTATCGCAAGTTTGTTCCGCATTCTTTTCATGATGCGGAAATAAGCTGGCACCAAACAAAGAAAAGGCACCGCTTCAGGGGCGGCACCTTCTTTTATCATTTCACGAGATAGTTCAAAGCCGTTCTTAACTGAATATCATTGTCTTCATCTTGGATTTTTTCCAGAATCGCACTTTCCAAATGGGCTGCAGTTTTCGCATCCAGCTTTCCTGTCACTTTCAGATCATACTGC
>NZ_PHNG01000650.1:0-3555 GCF_002803435.1 Bacillus sp. mrc49
AGCGTCAATCAAACGGGGATGGTGGGAACGTCGAAAGTCGAAGTCGGCTATGACAAAACGACAGGCATGGTCGATGGAGTGAAAGTCGGGTCAAAAACATTGACGGACTACAAGTTTTCAGGAGAACTGTCGGGCTTGATCAACAGCTTTGGTTACAAAAAGGCTGATGGCACGATCGGCGGAGCTTATCCGGATATGCTGAAAAAGCTCGATAATATGACGGCTGCCTTCGTGAACGAGTTCAATGCCATCCACAAACAGGGGTATGCATTGGGCGACGGCAACCAATCAGTCCTGAACTTTTTCGAGATCGAATCAGGTAAGAGCGCTGCCCAAAGCATCAAGGTGAATGGCGAGATCATAAAAGATCCATCGAAGATTGCCGCAGGCGGTAAAAGCGGCGGAGCATCCGGAGACAATGAAAACGCTAAACTCCTGGCGGACTTGAAGAAAAAGGCGTTTAGTGAGTACTCGACGAAGGACCAAAATTCAAAAGAATTGACGGGAAGCTTCGACACGTATTATGCCGGTATCATCGGCAAGCTTGGTGTGGATTCCCAAAGCGCCCAAAAGAACCTATCCAACTCGGTTGTGCTTGCCACTTCCGTCAATCAAAATAGGGATTCCGTCAGCTCCGTATCGCTTGATGAAGAAATGACGGACATGATCAAATTCCAGCAGGCATACAACGCTTCTGCAAGGATGATGACGATGATGGACGAAATGCTCGATAAGATCATCAACGGAATGGGCACGGTAGGCCGATAAGAGGAGTGAATGAACATGCGAGTAACGCAATCGATGCTAACCAATAATATGTTAACCAACTTAAGCGGCAGCTACGAAAAGATGGCCAAGCTGCAAGAGCAGGTTTCCTCTCAAAAGAAATTCTCCAAACCATCCGACGATCCCGTTGCAGCCATGATGGGCATGGGATACCGTACCAATTTGAATCAAATCGGACAGTATCAGAGCAATATTTCCGAGGCGACAAATTGGATCGACAGTACGGATGATACCATTTCTGAAGCGGTTTCCACGATGCAGCGGATTCGGGAGATAACGGTTCAAGGAAGCAATGGCACGTACGAAGGAGATCAATCGAAAAACATTTCAGAGGAAATCAAGCAATTGAAGGAACATCTCATCACCCTCGGTGACACACAGATTGGCGGGAAGTATATTTTCAACGGTCAGGATACGAATGTGAAGCCTTCATCCGTTAAAGACGCGAATGGGAATATCGTATATGGCAAAGGCGATATAAACCTTGAGGTATTTTCGGGGATTTCCTTGAAAATCAACACGGACGGTTCGAAGGTTTTTGGAGAAGCGCTCGCAAATGGCGGGAGCATCGACAAAACGATCGCTGCACTGGAAAGCGGCGGCGATGTGACCAGCACGCTTGAAGGGCTTGACGCAACGATCAATACCTTCTTAGGCATGCAGGCCCAGGTCGGCGCCAGGCAAAACAGGATTGAGCTGATGACGGACCGTCTTAAGCAGCAGGAGGTTTTTGCCACCTCGATCCTCTCAAAAAACGAGGATGTCGATATCGAAAAAGCGATCATGGATTTGACGACCCAGGAAAGCGTCCATAGTGCCGCTTTAAGTATCGGGGCGAAAATCATGCAGCCGAGTTTATTGGATTTTCTTCGCTAAGCTATTCTTAAATGGATAGCTTTTTTCTATAAGGAGTGTTGATGATGCAGATTCCGCAAATTAGATTGCAATCCGCCCCAATGAAGATCGGGTTGGATATCGAACAGCCAGTACAGCAAATCGAACAAAAGGCGGCCGTTCAACGAATCGAGCAGCCGCAGGCCATTCTGGAAATCCATACGACCCCAGGCAAGCTGACGATCGATCAGACAAAGGCCAGGGAGGATATGGACTTGAAAAGCCTCTCAAGAAGAGTGGAGGAATTCGCCCAGCAAGGGTACCAGGATTGGCTAGCGGGCATGGCTCGGCGTTCGCAGCAGGGGACGGAGCTGAGGCACATTGAAAGAGGCGGCAGTCCGCTCGCCGATCAGGCCAAGCAAAACAGCAAAGGGGCGGAAAAACAATTCAATCTTGGCTGGATTCCCTCTTATTTCAGCGTGAAGCTTGACTACGAGCCGGCACAAGTGGAGATTGAAGCGACCGCCCAGAAGCCGATCATCGATGCCCAGATCAACAGGCCGGAACATACATACACACCGGGCAGTGTCGATGTGGAGATTTTACAAAAAAATACGCTGGATATAGATTTCATTAATGTATATCCCGATGAGTCAGGTGAGTGAAAACGGAGATGAATGTACAAACCAAATTTCATGGCGAAATTGAATTAATGGCGAATGAAATCTATCGATTCGAAAGCGGGCTGCCGGGCTTTTTGGAGGAAAAACAGTTTTGCCTGCTTACATTGGATGATACACCCTTTTTCGTCCTGCAATCGACAAAAACAAAAGAGGTTGCCTTCATTGTGACGAACCCTTTTGATGTATTTCGTGAATACGAAGTGAAGCTTACCGATGAAGTGCTCGAGCTTTTACAAATAGAAACGGAGCAGGATGTCCTTACGTTCGCGATCTTGACGATTTCGGATCCCTTCAATGAAACGACAGCGAACCTTCAGGCCCCCGTCATCATAAATGGCTCAAAGAAATTGGGAAAGCAATTCATCATGAACGGCACTGATTACCGCACAAAACATAGGCTGATCGAAACCCCCACAGAACAGGGGGCGAAATGATGCTCGTATTGACGAGAAAACCGAATGAAGCGATCATGATCGGCGATGATATCGAAATCACGATCCTCTCGATTGAGGGAGAACAGATCAAGCTCGGGATCAATGCCCCGAAAAACGTCGAGATCCATAGAAAGGAAATCTATCTATCGATCCAGCAGGAAAATAGTGAAGCCACCCAAACGGAATCACATCTTCTGCAAAACATAAATGAGTATTTCAAGAAAAAATCGTAAAATCCGCTAAATATGTTTCCGAGCATGTCGATATTAACTATACAACGATGGGCAGTGATATAGGCGGCCGACTTATTCACTGCCCACCGTGATGAACCACATGGATGTGGGAACTTAAAACTCAAGGAGGAAACATAAATGATCATCAATCACAATATCTCAGCTCTTAACACACACCGTCAATTATCAAGTGCAACAAACGCACAATCCAAATCAATGGAGAAACTGGCTTCAGGTATGCGTATCAACCGTGCTGGTGACGATGCAGCTGGTCTAGCAATCTCTGAAAAAATGCGTGGACAAATCCGCGGATTGGATCAAGCTTCTCGTAACTCACAAGATGCTATCTCTCTTATCCAAACGGCTGAAGGTGCATTAAACGAAACGACTGACATCCTTCAACGCATGCGTGAACTTGCTACTCAAGCATCAACAGATACTAATACAACAAACGACCGCGGCGAAATCCAAAAAGAAATGGATTCCCTAACTTCTGAAATCAACCGTATCGGTAACACGACTGAGTTCAATACGCAAAAATTATTGAACGGTGCTAAAGATAGCAAAACTGTAGCTCAAGCTGCT
>NZ_PHNG01000651.1:0-8590 GCF_002803435.1 Bacillus sp. mrc49
CCAGTGTGGCCGATCACCCTCTCAGGTCGGCTACGCATCGTCGCCTTGGTGAGCCATTACCTCACCAACTAGCTAATGCGCCGCGGGCCCATCTATAAGTGACAGCGTAAACCGTCTTTCCATCTTCTCTCATGCGAGAAAAGAACGTATCCGGTATTAGCTCCGGTTTCCCGAAGTTATCCCAGTCTTATAGGCAGGTTGCCCACGTGTTACTCACCCGTCCGCCGCTAATCTCAGGGAGCAAGCTCCCGTCGATTCGCTCGACTTGCATGTATTAGGCACGCCGCCAGCGTTCGTCCTGAGCCAGGATCAAACTCTCCGAAGAAATGTTTGACTTGCTCATTTGCTTTTTTAATAGTGTGTGCTCACTTAAAATTTAAACGTTGGCGCTTTGTTTTGTTCAGTTTTCAAAGAGCAATTTTCACAATCGTCTGTATCGACGGCTTGTTTATTCATCATAACACACTATTGATTAGTTGTCAACTTCTGCGAAGTTTTTAACTTATTTTAAATCGCTGTGTTTCTCAGCGACCATTTCATCTTATCATTTTCATAGTAAGAAGTCAATAGTTATTATTCCTTTTAGTGCTTTACCAAAAGCTGATGAAGTTGTTGATGTGGTGCTTATTTATATTATCCCTTTTGTTCCTTAAAGTCAACAAGTTTTCATGCAATTTCTTTATCATTCATTTATCCTAATATATTCACCCCAATGCCAAAAGCAACTTGCTTCCTTTACATGATTTCCAAGCATCAATTCCAGGATTAACAACGATATAGCCCAGCCTTTTCTTTGTCCAAATATTAAAAAATATTTTTTTTACAATTTTACTTTCTTGTACTATAATAAATTTATTTTAGAAATTTCAGGATAGGCTTTTAATCATTATAAAATAGTTGGGAGAGGGATTTATAAATGATTAATAAAAACACACCTTTGAGGATGCAAAGTATCGTTTTTATTGGCTTTATGGGGGTTGGAAAAACAACGATCGGTCAAAAGGTTGCACAGAAGCTATATAGGGACTTTGTGGATATAGATCGGGAGATTGAAAAGGAATTCAATATGCCCACTACAGAAATTTTCAAAGAGTTTGGGGAAAAAGTTTTTCGCGAAAAAGAAAAAAGCATGATAGAAGGCTTTAGTAAACAACAACTGAAAATAATTTCCGTCGGCGGAGGGGCATTTTTACAAGAGGATATAAGGAATATTTGTTTATCCAATTGCATTGTCTTTTACCTCGATTTATCTTGGGACTATTGGAAAGAGAGAATTGGATTGCTGATTGATAGCAGACCGGTCCTACAAAGCCGCACCCTTGAAGAAATCGAAGAACTTTTTTACACCAGGCAGGAGATATACTCCTATCATCACTCAAAAGTGAATACGAATGACCTTGATGTAGACGAAGTGGCTGATTTTATAGTCGATTCACTAAAAGTGGCCTGGGATATTTACGAACCGCTAAAGTAAATCCCATCCAAATTAAATAAGAATGGTAGATCAGATGAAAAGGATACAGCGGCAGTTTACCATCCCCTGTAAGCTAATCATCTTTTCATTATTCTTTATTAGGAAGACTCCCTGACAATCAATTCGGGAGTTAATATGATCCGCTGCTGCTCACGTTTAATTTGTTCCATTTGCTGGTACAAAAGGTTCGCTGCCTCTTTTCCCGTACGTCTAGGAAATGAGGAAATGGTCGTTAAAGGAGGATGATAGATCTCTGCTACTGGAACATTATCGAACCCTATGATATCCATATCTTTTCCAGGAGTATATCCTTTCATCCTTAATCCTTGCATGACACCGAAGGCGATTAAATCGCTAAAGCAAAAAATGGCAGTTGGAGGTTCGGGATTTTCAAGCACTTTCAATACAGCCTCCAGTCCACCCTCGCGTGTAGGTGCACTATCTATCATTAGCGATTCATCCACTTCCAGGCCTGCATTTGAAAGGGCTTCGCTATACCCCTCCATTCTCTCAATCCATGTAGAAGATTCCCTGATTCCGCCAAGCAGTGCAATTCTTTTATGTCCCTTCTTAATAAGATGATCAACGGCAATTCGGGCACCTTCTGGATAATTGATCCCGACATAGTCGCTATTCACTCCAGGCAATTCTCTAACGGCAAGGACCATTGGCGTGTCAATGTCATTTAATCGCTCAACTGTCTCTTGTGTGCTTTCCGAGACGGGACAAAGAATCAATCCTCCGACCCTATGCTCCAGCATGGTTGATAGGAGATGGTCTTGCTTGGTGACCGAATCGAATGTGGTCCCCAGTAACACCGTATAACCGACTTCATCCAATGCGTCGTGAACACCGATCAAGAATTCAGAAAAAAAGGTGTTAGAAATATCAGTAATGATGATCCCTACAGTATCAGAACTTTGAGACCGTAGATTTGCGGCAACTCTGTCATATACATAGCCCAATTCCTGCATTGATTTTAAAACCTTTTTCCGTGTCGCATCGGATATCCTTGGATTATTACGAACGATAAGGGATGCGGTGGAAGTGGACACGCCTGCATGTTTCGCAACCTGTTGCAATGTGACTCGGGCTTTTTTGGATTGCTTCATAGTTCCATCACCATCTTGAATGTATTTTTATTGTATATATGATTATCATGTTCTTACTATAATAATATAGTTGTTCCCATTAGCATACCCCTCCTTTTGGGACATATGGTTTTCAACGATCGATTCACCAAACATTACCCATGGCTACTGATCATCTCATGCTTTGTCAATTTTTTATAACGATAATTAACGAATGCTGCAGCCAGGATTCCTAAAGTCGCAATAAAACAATCGAAGAAAAAAATATGTGATATATCCCCGCCCTTGGCAATTAACCCTGTTGCAATCGGCAAAATGACGCTTGCCAAACTGGAAGCTGTTGCGACGATACCTGTGACGGTCCCTTTTTTTCTCCAGAATAGTTCCGTCATTATGGCAATGGTTAATTGAAATATCCCCGCTGTCGAGGCGCCTAGAAAAAATGAAGTGATGCTTAGGACGGTAGGTGAATGAACCGTTAAGATGATGATGACTGTAAGTAACGTTATCATTGGATAAAGTAAGATCACTGTCACAGGCTTGATCCATTTGTTCAATAAGATGGACAATAGCAAGACGGAAACGAGAGATCCTACACTATAATAACTCAATAATTTAATCGACCCTGCATGGGACATTCCTGCGACTTCGTGACCGAAACTCGGTAGCCAGATTTGTGAAACGGTAAATAATGCAGTCGATGTAAAGCCGATAATGATCAAGGCCAAGCCCTCCCTCCAGAATTCAGGCTCGGTTATAAATCGGCTCCTTTCAAAATCATCTTCATCACTGGCAGCATCCGATTTACTTTTCGTAAATGAAGCTGAAAGTATAAGAAGCAAGTTAATGAAATAGATCGCAGCAGGAATTAAAAAGGCAAAGCCATAAAATAAATGATTGTTGGATAGAAACAAGATGATGAATGGCAATATCGTGGCACCAAGTGAGCCAAAAGCCTTTACCATGACACTCGCTGACCCAGCCGATTCAGGAAACATTTCCGTTAACGCCGGATATGTACCAGCATCCATGGCTGAGTTGGAAACTCCTGCCAGCAACGCAAACACGAACGCGATTTCGTATGTGGGGGAAAACGGAATCCCAAGCAAAAAAACTCCCATCAGGAACGAAGAGGTTATGATTAATGGCTTCCTGCCGAATTTATCTGACAGCACTCCCGAGAGCCCATAAGTAAGTAATCTCCCAACCCCTATCGCGGCAATGAGATAACTGATGCCTGTGGAATCCGTATTCCATTGCTCGGTTAACGAAGACATGTTTGAGGCAAGGATTATATTTACCATCCCTAGTAGAAAATAGTTGATGTACATGCCAGATGCGGCTTTATACTTTTTCATTATTACACCCCTATAATAAATCACAATGATCTTACTCCCCTAAAATTCTAAAAAACTGAATGTATTTAAGTCTCCCCTATATGATATCCATTTAACTGAAAAACCACTTTCAAAAAAAAATGCTAAGAAATACAAGGAATCACTCCCTGTATTTCTTAGCTCCGAGGTTTACCTCAAGTATCAAACCTTATTATGATAAATGGAGGTCAATCCCAAAGTGAAAGCTCCTTATTCTGCAAACAATTGCTCTTTGATATATTCGACTGGCATCTGTTGTCCTGTCCAAAGTTCAAAGGCCAGTGCACCCTGCCAAAGCATCATTCCAAGACCATTAATGGCAGTAGCGCCAGCAGCTTCAGCTTGTTCCATCAATTTCGATTTGCGCGGGATGTAAACAACGTCGGTTACGATTAGGTCAGGACGTAACATGGATTCATCTTGAATCACGCTTAACCCTTCAAGTGGTTTCATACCAACGCCCGTACCATTTGCCAAAATATCGCTACTTAATATTTCAGCCCTTAATTGTTCAACATTTTCAAGAGGATAAACGTTAGCTTTCACGTTTAAATGCTTCATATCCTCATTGATGATACGTACATTCTCCTCTGCTTGCGGGAAGAATGCATCATCACGAGCAAAAATGCTGATTTCAGCTATGCCTTCCAATGCAGATTGAATGGCAATAGGAGTGGCAGCCCCGCCAGAACCGATAAGCGTCATTTTCTTTCCTTTAATGTCTATACCATGTTCTTTCAGGTTCCGGGTATAACCCATTCCATCAGTGCTGTGACCAACGAATTTCCCATCAACATTGACAACCGTATTAACAGCTCCTGAGAATTTGGCGCTGTCTGCCAATTCATCAAGATATGGAAGGATTTTCATTTTGTTCGGCATGGAAACGTTAAACCCTTTTACGTTTAACGCGCGCATTCCTTTCACAGCATCTTCAAGCTTTTCATTTCCTACCTCAAAAGCTAAATAAGCGCAATTCAATCCCAATTGATCAAAAGCCATATTATGCATGGCAGGTGATAAAGAATGTCCGATAGGCGTTGCAAGTAAACCGACTAATTCCGTTTTCCCATTAATTCGTGCTAGATTTTCCATGTTGATTCCCCCTGGTTTAAATTGATAAGTTTATATAAATTCCTTCTTGGAAGAAATTCGACGGATTAAATATTTTGATCAATGATTTCCAGTACACTTCTTAATTGGCTCACCGGTATTTGTCCCGGAGCAGATGCTTCTTTTCCAGCCCCAAAGGTACAAGCAGATCCAAACACCGCACCCGCTAATCGACTGACCAAACCAGTACCCGCCATAGACATCGTTATGAACGGCCGGTCGGCATATTTTGTTTTCATCGTATGGGTGGCATCCAATAAAACAAGTAAATCACCAACACTTTGGGGCATTACGGCGATTTTCGGAATATGGGCCCCAAATTCCTGCATCTTACGCAGTCGGTAAATGATTTCTTCTTTTTCCGGTGTCTTATCGAAGTCGTGATTACACATTATTACGTAGACCCCATTATCTTCTGCTATCTTCACTGTCTCTTTTACTTTCGATTCTTCAAAAAACAGCTCTACATCAACAAGGTCAATAGCCTTTGTTCTGATGGCTGTATGAAGCAGCCTAAAATAAAGCTCCTCAGTGATTTCCTTGTTGCCGCCTTCTTTATGGCTTCTGAAAGTGAACAGAATCAGGGTTCTCGGTAATGAACGCTTAAGCTTAGCAATCATTTCCGCAACAGCCTCTAAATTTTCAACCTCTTCGTAAACGTCTGCTCGCCATTCAATGATATCCGGCGCTAGTGCATGTACCGTTTCAACTTCTTTAAGCAGCTCTTTTTCAGTTGTCGCCATTAATGGAACGATAATCTTTGGAACTCCTTCTCCAATCGTTACGTCTCTGATGGTGATGGTTTGCATGGACAATTCCCCCTTAAACATTAACAGTTGGTATGCGATCGATGGTACTCGCCTTCTTAATTGGCTGGAACCTTAATTACTTTTTTATATCTGTAAGAAACGAATACAGCCAAGATAATGCTAATGATCGCAATGGCAACGTCAAATAAGAATACTGCAGTCAAACCGGCGCTTTTAGAAATGATCCCAGTAACGAAAGGAATGATGATAAAAGCAGAACTTGCCGCAATGTTTACATATGATGTAATCGTCCCTTTTTTTGCTGGGAAGAATTCAGTAATTATTGTCATGGCCAGTTGGAACACCCCTGCAGTTGAAAGTCCAATGAGGAAAGTGCTCAAAACAGTCATGAATGGCTGCTGGATGTAAATGAGAGCTAATAAAGATAATGCAGCTACAATTGGATAAATGATCATGACGGTAATTGGTCTTATTACCTTATTCAATAGTACTGCCAATAAAATGACGGAAACGAGGGACCCGATGCTATAGTAACTAAGCAGTTGAACAGCCTTGGCTTGGCTTAATCCCAATACTTCTTGTCCGAAATTCGGCAGCCATACTTGTACAAGCATGAATAAAGCCGTTGATGTGAATCCTAAAAGGATGACCGCCAATCCTTCCTGGGCAAACTTAGGTTTTGAAAGGAACTGGCCTTGTAACGTTGCAGCTTGTTCTTCACCTTGGTTTTCAATCGGCGCTTTATGGTTTGGGAATGAAACCTTAAGCAAGAAAAATCCATTCACGAGATATACAGCAGCCATCAAGAAGAATGTATAGCCATAAAACATATCCCTGGCGATGAAGAATGCCATGATGATTGGAAGCAGGGCCGCCCCGACGGAGACGAAAGCCTTTATCAATACAGTAGCCGAGCCCGCTTTCTTTTGAAACGCTTCAATAAGTGCAGGGTACGTACCAGCGTCTAAAAATGAGTTGGCGATACCAGCACATATTGCGAATATGAATGCCAATGTATAGTTTGGAGCCAAAGGAATGCCTACGAGGAAGATTAAATAAATAAAAGATGCAGCAACTACAAATGGCTTCCTTCCTAATTTATCCGACAACCTGCCGGCAAAAAACAATGAAACCAATTTACCGATTCCTATTGCGGAGACCAAGTAACTAATACCTGAAGCACTCGTATTCAATTGCTCCGATAAATTTTTCATATTCGACCCGATAATGATATTGATCATACCTAAAATAAAATAGCTAATATATAAACCTGTTGCCATTTTAATAAATGGATTCTTCATGAAACACACCCCTATGATAGTTATTCAAATGTAATTTGATTCTTAAATCGTTCAGAAGTTTTCCCCTCGCCCCATATAATGAATTCAGGAACCAAATTACGGCGATTAAAACAATAACTACATTCAGCTAACCTTGGTATATCGTTCTACTTAAAAATATGGGTAGTATATCGTTCTACTAAATGTTCATGATTGGTTGGTATATCGTTCTACTACCAGAGCATTTTAGTATATCGTTCTACTAGTTTCTTTACCCATATTTTGAATGACGAACTCACCAAGTAATGTTGTTAACTTAATTAAGTATATCGTTCTACCTGAGTTATTATACTGCTCTAATTTAATTGTGTCAAACCTATGAAATAGGCCTGAATAAATACTGGCACTATCATTTATGAATTCGAAGGTCTCCCCAAAATTCGCTTTGACTTTATTATCATGCTATACCTTGCTTGCAAACAATTGGGGCTCAAGCATCTTCCCCTATAATAGACGCCCGGTCATTGAAACATCATTTGCATTTTCTGTTACCAAATTCTGAATTAATTTCTGTTTAACTAAAATACAGGAAATCCACCTATTTTATATCCAATCAAGTAACCATTTAATTGAAGGACGAATTATATACTGTCTGGGACGGATCATCTCATCGAAGGCCGAATTATATGCTGCCTGGGACGATTTATTTCAATTGAAGGACGAATTATCCGTTGATTTCCCTTCCCCCCCCAAAAAACGATCATATAATGGCGCAAAAAAAGACCAGCCGGATGGCTGATCTTTTTTCTAATGGCTTGGCGGCGTCCTACTCTCACAGGGGGAGACCCCCAACTACCATCGGCGCTGAAGAGCTTAACTGCCGTGTTCGGAATGGGAACGGGTGTGACCTCTTCGCTATCGCCACCAAACATATGAGGAACGTTGTTCCTTCAAAACTAGATAATAAGAAGGTATTTCATTTTTTCAAAAGCGTTGGTTAAGTCCTCGATCTATTAGTATCAGTCAGCTCCACATGTCGCCACGCTTCCACCTCTGACCTATCAACCTGATCATCTTTCAGGGATCTTACTAGCTTGCGCCATGGGAAATCTCATCTTGAGGGGGGCTTCATGCTTAGATGCTTTCAGCACTTATCCCGTCCGCACGTAGCTACCCAGCTATGCCTTTGGCAAGACAACTGGTACACCAGCGGTGCGTCCATCCCGGTCCTCTCGTACTAAGGACAGCTCCTCTCAAATTTCCTGCGCCCGCGACGGATAGGGACCGAACTGTCTCACGACGTTCTGAACCCAGCTCGCGTACCGCTTTAATGGGCGAACAGCCCAACCCTTGGGACCGACTACAGCCCCAGGATGCGATGAGCCGACATCGAGGTGCCAAACCTCCCCGTCGATGTGGACTCTTGGGGGAGATAAGCCTGTTATCCCCGGGGTAGCTTTTATCCGTTGAGCGATGGCCCTTCCAT
>NZ_PHNG01000652.1:0-3914 GCF_002803435.1 Bacillus sp. mrc49
CGATTAAAATAGAGGGCGGAGGACCGATCGGGTCGATCCTTGTCGATAGCAATGCAAAGGGCGAAGTTCGCGGATATGTAACGCACCCCCAAACTCATTTTGATTTGAACGAACACGGAAAGCTTGATGTCAGGAAAGCTGTCGGAACGGAAGGGTTGCTGACGGTTGTCAAGGATATCGGTCTTCGGGATAACTTTTCAGGGCAAGTGCCAATTGTGTCTGGCGAATTAGGTGAGGATTTCACCTATTATTTTGCCACTTCTGAACAGGTGCCATCTTCAGTGGGTGTAGGGGTCCTGGTGAATCCTGATAATTCGATTCTTGCGGCGGGGGGATTCATCATCCAATTGCTGCCTGGAACATCCGATGAAACGATCTCCAAAATCGAGAGTCGCCTGAGCACAATCGAGCCTGTCTCGAAAATGATTCAAAGAGGCTTGACGCCGGAAGAAATCCTAACGGAAATTTTGGGTGAAGGCAATGTGAACATTTTAGAAAAAATGGATGTCGAATTCTCCTGTCAATGCTCAAGGGAGAGAATTGCCAATGCATTGATCAGCCTTGGGAAAGATGAAATTCGGGATATTATCGAGACAGAAGGAAAAGCGGAGGCGCAATGCCATTTTTGCAATGAAACCTACCAATTCTCGAAAGAAGATCTTGAAGAACTGGAAGCAGAAACAGAAAAATAATTGACGGAGGAAAAGGTCTTGCCTAAACAAAAGCTTCGGGCGATCATTGCCGGCCTTGCTGTGCTGAACCTTTTGACTATCATTATCTTTGTCATAAAACCATTAATCACTTCTAAATCCGTAATAGGAGAGGAGACAGCCGCCAGGGTTGGATCCAAGGATATTTCCCGGGAAGCATGGATTAATGAGCTCGAAAAGAGATATGGAGAAGACGTACTTGAGGAAATGGTGGATAAAGAGGTCGTGAAACAGGCAGCAGAAAAATACAAAGTGAAAATTTCGAATAAAGAGGTTGACCGGGAACTTAAAATGATGAAGACGATGTATGGAGCTGCAGGTCAGACTCTTAATAAAAGCACCGATCAATTGAGGCAGGAAGTTCAGTCGAGCCTCCTGCTTGAAAAGCTGCTCACCAAGGACGTCTCTGTCTCCGGGGCCGTCATGGAGAAGTATTATGATGATAATAAGGACATCTATCGGATTCCCACCACGTATCATATATCCCACATTACCACGTCTACGAAAAAGCAAGCGGAAAAAATCAGGCGTGAATTGGCTAAAGGCGTCTCCTTTGAGGTTTTGGCGATGGAAAAATCCCTGGATGAATTCACGGCCAATCAGGGGGGCGACATGGGTTATATATCCCAGGATAACGAGCAGGTCCCTAAGGAATACATTGAAGTGGCAGAAAAATTACAAGTCAATAAGTGGAGTGAGGCGGTCAAGACGGAAGATGGCTGGGCCGTTCTCTATCTGCACGAAAAAATTAAAGGCAAACAGTATGAATACGATGAAGTTAAAGATAAGATACATCGCCAAATAGCTCTTGAACAGATTCAGGCACCGGTATCCGGAAAGATTTTCTGGGATGAATTTGATGTTGAATGGTTTTATGGTTTGAAGGAACAAAAGTAGTTCGTTGGATGTGTAAGAAAATTTAGAATATAATAGATAATCATTGACAACGAACTAATGAAACTGGTAACTTTAAAATAATAAAACCTACAAAAATACTCGGTATTGAAATGATGAGGAGTGGAGAAAATGGCACGTATAGCTAATTCTGTAATCGATTTGATTGGGCAAACACCCATCGTGAAGCTGAACAAGCTTCAACCTGAAAACAGTGCGGATATCTATTTGAAACTTGAGTACTTTAACCCAGGCAGCAGTGTAAAAGATCGCATCGCCCTTGCGATGATCGAGGCAGCAGAAAAAAACGGCACCCTTAAGCCAGGTGACACGATCATTGAACCTACTAGCGGAAACACGGGTATCGGACTTGCGATGGTAGCGGCAGCGAAGGGCTATAAATCAATCCTCGTCATGCCGGAAACGATGAGTCTGGAACGTCGCAATTTACTTCGTGCTTTTGGAGCAGAGTTAGTCCTTACGCCTGGACCTGAAGGAATGAAGGGTGCCATCGCTAAGGCTACTGAGCTGTCTAAGGAAAAAGGGTACTTCATTCCCCAGCAATTCGAGAATGTCGCCAATCCTGAAGTTCATCGCAACACTACAGGTCCTGAAATCGTCGAAGCCTTTGGTGATGAAGGCCTGGATGCTTTCGTAGCCGGTATCGGTACGGGGGGGACGATCACTGGTGCGGGTGAAGTTCTTCGTGAGAAATATCCTGACATCAAAATTTTTGCTGTCGAGCCAGCGGATTCCCCTGTATTATCCGGGGGGAACCCTGGACCGCATAAAATCCAAGGGATAGGTGCGGGATTCGTACCTAGTATCCTCAATACGGACTTATATGACGAAATCATTCAAGTCAATACCGAGGAATCATTCGATTATGCCCGCCGTGCAGCTAAAGAGGAGGGAATCCTTGGAGGGATTTCTTCTGGAGGCGCCATTGCGGCAGCCGTTAAAGTTGCTGAAAAACTGGGAAAAGGCAAAAAGGTCCTGGCCATCATCCCGAGTAATGGCGAACGGTACTTAAGTACTCCGCTATATAACTTTGAGTAATAATACTTTCGTTTAATGAGAAGCAAAGTCCCCGGTGGGCTTTGCTCTTCTTTTTGCAGAAAAAAGGTCTAGGCCACTGCTAATCTTCGCCGATGGCTTGCACTATGCGTGTGTAAATGGGTAAACTCTTAATATAGATTTCTTTAGGCGGAGGAGAACGTTGGATGTCATTAGCAGGAGCGACTAAACTTACATGCGGCTCATATGAATTGGATTACAGCAAGAAAACCTTAATTATGGGGATTTTGAATGTTACGCCTGACTCTTTCTCGGATGGCGGGAAATATAATCGGGTAGATGCTGCTTTGAAGCATGCGGAACGGATGGTGAAAGACGGTGCGGATATTCTCGACATAGGCGGTGAGTCGACCCGCCCTAATTATGAGAGGATATCGGATGATCAGGAGATAGAAAGGGTCGCTCCGATCATCGAGGCGATTTCCCGGAACATAGAAATTCCGATATCGATTGATACCTATAAATCAAAGGTGGCCAAGGAAGCTGTTAAGGCAGGGGCCCATATATTAAACGACATTTGGGGAGGCAAAGCCGATTCCTTGATGGCAAAAGTTGCAGCGGAATTTGGTGTGCCGATTATTTTGATGCATAATAGGGATAATATGGATTATGGTCATTTCATTCGCGATGTCTTTGAGGACTTATTCGAAAGCGTCATGATCGTAAAGCAGGCTGGCGTCAAGGAAGAAAACATCATCCTCGATCCAGGCATAGGCTTTGCAAAAGACTTGAAGTTTAATTTGGAAATGATGCGGAATCTTGATAAGCTTGTAGCAATAGGCTACCCAGTCTTGCTTGCAACATCGAGAAAGTCCATGATCGGGCATGTTCTGGATTTGCCTCCAGGTGAGCGAAGGGAAGGAACCGCCGCTACAATCTGCCATGGAATTCAGCAGGGCTGCCAAATGGTTCGGGTGCATGATGTAAAGGAAATGGCGCGAACTGCAAAGATGATGGATGCGCTTTTAGGAAAAGGTGAATGAAATGGATAAGATATTTGTGAATAAAATGGAGTTTTATGGGTATCACGGAGTATTTCCAGAAGAAACGAAGCTTGGTCAGCGGTTTAAAGTCGACCTTACAGTCGAAACCGATTTAGCCAAGGCGGGGAAGAGTGACGACCTAAAGGACTCGATTAACTACGGCGAATTATATGAATTGTGTAAAGGC
This sequence comes from Bacillus sp. mrc49, assembly GCF_002803435.1. Lineage (NCBI taxonomy): Bacteria > Bacillati > Bacillota > Bacilli > Caryophanales > Bacillaceae > Bacillus > Bacillus sp. mrc49. The sequence goes on from NZ_PHNG01000652.1 coordinate 3,852, forward strand.
GTTGTAGAAGGGAAACCTTATAAGTTAGTGGAGGCGGTTGCTGAAAAGATCGCTTCCGAACTT
>NZ_PHNG01000653.1:0-28139 GCF_002803435.1 Bacillus sp. mrc49
AAGGGCCATCGCTCAACGGATAAAAGCTACCCCGGGGATAACAGGCTTATCTCCCCCAAGAGTCCACATCGACGGGGAGGTTTGGCACCTCGATGTCGGCTCATCGCATCCTGGGGCTGTAGTCGGTCCCAAGGGTTGGGCTGTTCGCCCATTAAAGCGGTACGCGAGCTGGGTTCAGAACGTCGTGAGACAGTTCGGTCCCTATCCGTCGCGGGCGCAGGAAATTTGAGAGGAGCTGTCCTTAGTACGAGAGGACCGGGATGGACGCACCGCTGGTGTACCAGTTGTCTTGCCAAAGGCATAGCTGGGTAGCTACGTGCGGACGGGATAAGTGCTGAAAGCATCTAAGCATGAAGCCCCCCTCAAGATGAGATTTCCCATGGCGCAAGCTAGTAAGATCCCTGAAAGATGATCAGGTTGATAGGTCAGAGGTGGAAGCGTGGCGACATGTGGAGCTGACTGATACTAATAGATCGAGGACTTAACCAACGCTTCTGAAAAAAATGAAATACCTTCTTATTATCTAGTTTTGAAGGAATGAAAATTCTTCAAAAATGAATATGGTCTGGCAGTGATGGCGAAGAGGTCACACCCGTTCCCATTCCGAACACGGAAGTTAAGTTCTTCAGCGCCGATGGTAGTTGGGGGTCTCCCCCTGTGAGAGTAGGACGTTGCCAGGCTATTCATTTGAATCTTTAAATGGGTTTTAGGAAACATTATATTATTCCGCAGTAGCTCAGTGGTAGAGCATTCGGCTGTTAACCGAACGGTCGTAGGTTCGAGTCCTACCTGCGGAGCCATATGCTTCCATAGCTCAGTAGGTAGAGCACTTCCATGGTAAGGAAGAGGTCAGCGGTTCGAATCCGCTTGGGAGCTTCCCAATCTATCTATGAACACAATAAAGTCCGGCCCGTTGGTCAAGCGGTTAAGACACCGCCCTTTCACGGCGGTAACACGGGTTCGAATCCCGTACGGGTCACCATTCATCATTTTAAATCCGGAGGATTAGCTCAGCTGGGAGAGCATCTGCCTTACAAGCAGAGGGTCGGCGGTTCGATCCCGTCATCCTCCACCATTTTAACCTTTATTTGCCGGTGTAGCTCAACTGGTAGAGCAACTGACTTGTAATCAGTAGGTTGGGGGTTCAAGTCCTCTTGCCGGCACCATGTACAACCATATATTGCGGAGGGGTAGCGAAGTGGCTAAACGCGGCGGACTGTAAATCCGCTCCTTAGGGTTCGGCAGTTCGAATCTGCCCCCCTCCACCATCTCAATGAAATCCTGTGGATTAGTTATATATTCTCTTTAATGGGGAAATATATGATTACCACCTTTTTATTTTGTTGAATATAATCAATACATAACATATATTGGGCTATAGCCAAGCGGTAAGGCAACGGATTTTGATTCCGTCATGCGAAGGTTCGATCCCTTCTAGCCCAGCCATATGCGGAAGTAGTTCAGTGGTAGAATACAACCTTGCCAAGGTTGGGGTCGCGGGTTCGAATCCCGTCTTCCGCTTTATATTCCATAACCCCTTTGGGGCCTTAGCTCAGCTGGGAGAGCGCCTGCCTTGCACGCAGGAGGTCAGCGGTTCGATCCCGCTAGGCTCCACCATTATCTACATACACCAAAATTTACGTCTTAAGCCTGCCAGGCTTAAGGCTTTTTTTTATTTTTAAAAGGCCTATTTGTATCACTGCGATCCGCAGAGAATGAACTGTGAAGCCTGCATTTTTATACATGGGAGTGTCCGGTTGAACCATAAGGTGCTTACGATATAAAATGAGGGAAAGGGGGAATTATATGTCTATTCAGAAAATTTCAGTCATTGGATTGCCCATGGACCTAGGTCAAGCAAGGCGCGGCGTGGATATGGGACCTAGTGCAATTCGCTGTGCAGGGATTATCGAGCGCCTTGAACATTTAAATATAGAAGTAGAGGATCTAGGAGATATCGCGGTGGGCCGCCCTGAGAATGCCAACGATCCTGGAACGAATTTAAAAAATCTTTCACTTGTTGCGGCGAGTAATAGTGAGTTGGCTGCAAGAGTAGATGAAATAATCGAAAGCGGCTCTTTTCCACTCGTATTGGGTGGAGATCATTCAATCGCGATAGGAACGCTCGCGGGAGTAGCTAAGCACCATGATAACGTCGGGGTGATTTGGTACGACGCCCATGGAGATTTAAATACGGAGGACACGTCGCCATCAGGGAATATTCACGGAATGCCGCTTGCTGTCAGTATAGGGCTTGGGCACCCAGACCTAATCCATATCCATGGATCCTTTCCTAAGGTGAAACCTGAAAACATCGTGATCATTGGGGCAAGGTCTTTGGACGACGGGGAAAAGGAGCTTATACGGGATAAAGGAATTAAAGTCTACACCATGCATGAAATCGACCGTATCGGAATGACACGGGTCATGGAAGAATGCATAGAGTATCTAAGGGAAAGAACTGACGGCGTCCACCTATCACTCGATTTGGATGGGGTTGACCCGGCAGATGCTCCAGGTGTAGGGACCCCGGTAATTGGCGGCATTAGTTATAGGGAAAGTCACTTGGCGATGGAAATGCTCGCGGAAGCCGATTTGATTACTTCGGCGGAGTTCGTTGAGGTGAATCCGATTTTGGATGAGCGAAATAAAACGGCGATCGTTGCCGTTGCTCTAATGGGTTCCCTATTTGGTGAAAAGCTATTATAATCGATGAAATATAAAAAAACAGTAACCTGCTTGTAATGGGTTACTGTTTTTTATATGCTAGAAGGCGTAAGTTTATTTTCCTGGGTGTATGTAACTGGAACATTTCTAAACATAAATGGCTGCAAACACATTTTCATTTTCAAAGGGCACGTCTGTCCTTAAGACTCCTGCCTTTTGTTAAGTGGAGGTATTGATTGATCAATATATCGAGTTTGCTGCTTACTTCAACCACTTCATTATCCACCATCGAAGAGCGGGAAGCCAAAATCATCATTTTTTGTCTGTATTGTTCAATATGGTCTAAAATTTGTTCAGCAGTCATAAAGAGATCCACTCCCTTGAATTTTACAATTTCTTACTATATAACCCTGTTTTTTTTTTCTTAAACATTAAATGTAAAACTTTGTTAAAATTAATGTATTAAAATTTTGAAACCTTTTAGCTTACGATTCGTAATAATCGTATAGCCGCATGAGCGGGGGTAATACTGGAAAATGGATGCACTCATTAAAGAGAGAATTAATCAAGTAGTAAAGGGAGACCATAATGCATTTGGAGAAATTGTCGAAATATACAAGGACAAAGTTTTCCAGATATGTTTCAGAATGCTTGGAAACAGGCAAGAAGCTGAAGATTTGGCGCAAGAGGCTTTCGTTAGGGCCTTTGTGAACATCCGCAGCTTCAATATTGATATGAAATTTTCTACATGGTTATATCGCATTGCGACTAACCTTTGTATTGATCGCCTTCGCAAGAAGAAACCGGATTATTATCTCGATGCTGAAGTTGCTGGAACAGAGGGATTGAATATGTACTCCCAGCTTGCATCGAATATGGCAAAGCCCGAGGAAGAGGCTGAATCTTTAGAACTGCAGGAAACGATCCAAGAGGAAATCATGAAATTGCCCGAGAAATATCGATCGGTCATCGTATTGAAGTATATTGAAGAGCTATCTTTAAAGGAAATAAGTGAAATACTCGATTTGCCAGTCGGCACTGTCAAGACAAGAATACATCGTGGTCGGGAAGCCTTGCGTAAACAACTACGCCATTTATAAAGAGTAGGTGAGAAAAATGAACTGCCATGAGGAAATCATTGAATATATGCATGATTATTTAGATGAAGACATAGAACCGGAGCATAAAGAAATACTGCGTGAGCACCTGCATGAGTGTGCGGAATGCCAAGCATACTTTCATGAAATGAAAAAGGCGGTAGCCCTAGTACAAAGCACTTCCCATATTAAGGCGCCGGATGATTTCACAGCGAAGGTTATGGCTCAATTGCCAAAGGAAACGAAAACAACGGGTGCCAAACGCTGGTTTAAAAGCCATCCCTTCATGACAGCGGCAGCCATGTTCATTATTTTGATGACCGGCTCCGTTTTTTCCACTTATAATCAGGACGAACATTTTTCGGTATCCAAGCAGCCCAATTTAGTGGTTGAAGGCGAAACGGTCATTGTGCCTGCTGGTGAAACGATCGAGGGGAATGTCGTGGTTCAAAATGGCAATATCCAAATAGATGGTGAAGTAGAGGGAGATGTCACAGTCATAAATGGACATAAGTATATGTCCAAGGCAGGAAATGTGACAGGAAGCATCCATGTCATTGACCAAGCTTTCGAGTGGATGTGGTATAAGGTCAAGGATACGGCAACCTCATTGATTCCTTCGCATGAGGGGAAAAATGAATAGGAGCTATAGAGCTGAGCGGGGACATCGTGTTTCATATGCGATGAACTCCGCTCAGCTTTCCTTTTAAGGGTGGGGAGGGATAATTATTTACGTGTGCCGAATCGGCCAAGTAAATTTCTCACACTAGTTTTAGAAGTCTCATTTAAAAAATGGTATACTATTAAGGTTATTACATAACGATTGTAATTGTTATTTGGAGTAATACTGACTGGAGGAAACAACATGTCTTTATCCAATTTGAATGTTTGGGACTATGTAGTAAATTTCATTGATATTCTCCTTGTTTGGTTTGTGATATATAAATTGTTAACTATTATTCGAGGCACGAAGGCTATTCAGCTGCTAAAAGGAATTTTTGTGATTGTCATTGTAAAAAGCTTAAGCAACCTGTTTGGTTTCAATACACTTGGATGGTTAATGGCACAAGTCATGAATTGGGGAGTATTGGCAATTCTCGTCATTTTTCAACCGGAACTGAGAAGGGCACTTGAACAATTGGGACGCGGTAAGCTCTTTTCAAGGGGCACCGTACCGGAAGAGAATCAGCAAGAGCGTTTAGTAGAAGAAATCCTGAAGGCGTCCACATATATGGCGAAGAGGCGGATAGGGGCCTTGATCACGATAGAAAAGGGAACGGAGCTTGGGGATTATGTTGAAACGGGGATTCCTCTAAAGTCCTATATTTCTTCAGAACTGCTCATTAATATTTTCATACCTAATACGCCGCTTCACGATGGTGCAGTCATTCTGCAGAATAATCAGGTGGCCGCTGCAGCCTGCTACCTTCCTTTATCGGAAAGCCCGTTCATCTCAAAGGAACTCGGCACACGGCATAGGGCCGCGATCGGCATGAGCGAAGTGACTGATAGTCTCACGATCGTCGTTTCAGAAGAAACGGGCGGGATATCGGTTACTAAAAATGGTGAGCTCTACAGGGATTTGGATCAAGAATCTTTCAGGGCGATGCTGACAAGTGAGCTCGTAGTGGAAAACATCAAAACAACTTCCTCAGGTATCTGGAATTGGAGGGGGAAAAAGAATGGATAAATTCACCAATAGTGCATGGTTTATGAGAATCGTAGCGTTTGCCTTGGCAGCACTTCTGTTCATTTCCATTAACTTTGAGATGGAGTCGGATAAAAAATCCCTTGGTTTATCCACCGCCCCTGAAATCAGTACGGAGACCATTGAGAATGTGCCGGTTGAAGTCTATTATGACCGTGAAAACCTAGTGGTAAGCGGAGTGCCGGAAACGGTAGATGTGACTTTAAAGGGAGCCAAAAGCCTATTGATCAACGCTAAAAACCAAAGGGGCTTCAAGGTTTATGTAGACCTGTCAGATCCCGAAATTTCAATGGGGAATAGGACGGTCACATTCAAAATAAGTGATTTGAATGAAAAACTGGTGGCGACAATCGATCCGGAATATGCAGAAGTCAATGTTCAGGAACGAGTGACGAAGGATTTCAAGGTTGAGGCTGAGTATAATACCTCCTTGCTTGAAGATGGGTATACTGCTGGGCAGCCGACAGTGAGCCCGCAAACGGTCAAAATAACGGGCGCTAAAGACGCCATCGAACAAATTTCCTATGTAAAGGCAAACCTTGAAATAAGCAAGGGCCTGAACGAAACGGTAAACGGAAAAGCAACCGTCAAGGCACTTGACCGGGACTTGAATAAGTTGGATGTGACGATTGAGCCTGCTTCAGTTGCCGTATCCTTGAAGGTGAGCATCCCTTCAAAAACGGTTTCCATCGCACCAAAGCAAACCGGGAAGGCAAAGGATGGCATCAGGATTAAGAGCATTAGTGTCGACCCTGCCGAGGTCACCTTATTTGGATCGGAGTCGAACCTGGAAGAAATAAGTCAATTGAAGCTTCCTGTAAATATCTCCAAAATTGATGGGGATACAGAACTGGAGCTTGATCTTACAAAACCGGAAAGTGTTCAAAAAATGTCCTTAGGTAAGGCCAAGGTCAAAATTCGCACGGAAAAAGTCGATGTCGATCAGGAGACTGAAGATCCAGTGGATGATGAAGAGGTAGTGCAAGAACCGGCCGAAGAAGATGAGCCGGAAGAAAAACCAGTCGAAGAAGATGAACCGGCTCCCATTGAATCCAAGACATTCAACAATGTCAAAATAGAGCCTGTGGGCATACAGGAGGGCCAAGATGCTAAATTGGAATCCGATGTCACGAGCATCACGCTTCAAGGCGAGGCCGACGAATTGAAGAATATCACGAAAGACGACATTAATCTTACAGTAGATTTAAGCAATTTAGATGAAGGTACGCATGATGTGGATGTGGCGGTAAATGCGCCCGCGGGATTGGATTGGGAGCTGGGTTCTAAAACGATCTCTGTTTCCATAACTCCAAAAGACGAAGAGACATGAACTTCCTTTAACATCATTTAATTCAGTAAGATCTAAAGAAGGAGCGATTAAGATGGGTAAATATTTTGGAACAGACGGAGTTAGGGGTATAGCGAATAGCGAATTGACACCGGAGTTGGCATTTAAACTAGGCCGTTTTGGTGGCTACGTCCTTACTAAAAATACAGAAAAACCCAAAGTGCTAATAGGGCGCGATACACGCATTTCAGGTGAAATGCTGGAAGGTGCACTTGTTGCCGGTCTCTTATCGATTGGGGCAGAGGTGATGCGCCTTGGCGTCATTTCGACACCGGGAGTTTCCTATTTGACAAAGGCCCTTAGTGCTGAAGCTGGCGTCATGATTTCAGCTTCGCATAATCCAGTCGCCGATAATGGCATTAAATTCTTTGGACCTGATGGCTTCAAGCTATCCGACGATCAAGAAGCGGAAATTGAAACACTGTTAGATATGGATAAGGATGAACTTCCTCGTCCCGTCGGCGGCGATCTAGGCCATATAAACGATTATTTCGAAGGCGGTCAAAAGTATTTGCAGTACCTGAAACAATCAGTGGACGAAGACTTTACGGGCATACATGTTGCGCTTGATTGTGCTCATGGAGCGACCTCATCCTTGGCCATGCATTTGTTCGCGGACCTTGATGCGGACATCTCCACGATGGGCGCATCGCCAAATGGCTTGAACATTAATGATAAGGTCGGCTCGACTCACCCTGAAGCACTTGCTGAATTCCTTAAAGAAAAAGGGGCGGATGTTGGCCTTGCTTTCGACGGGGACGGAGACCGCGTCATTGCCATCGATGAAAAGGGGAATGTAGTGGATGGCGACCAAATCATGTATATCTGTGCGAAATACCTGAAAGAAAACAATCGCCTGAAACAAGGAACCGTGGTTTCTACGATCATGAGTAACCTTGGCTTTTATAAAGGTCTGGAAGAGCATGATATCCAAAGTGCCCAAACGGCAGTGGGAGACCGCTACGTGGTTGAGGAAATGAGAAAAGGCGGCTATAACCTTGGCGGTGAACAGTCCGGACACATCATATTCCTCGACTATAATACGACGGGTGATGGTCTATTGACGGGCTTGCAGCTGGTTAATATCATGAGCGATACCAAAAAAAGTCTATCCGAGCTTGCCGGTGAGATGAAGAAGTATCCACAAACGCTTATCAATGTCAGAGTAACCGATAAACATGCTGTTACCGATAATGAGAAGGTACAGGCAGTCATTAAGGAAGTTGAAACGGAAATGAACGGGAATGGCCGCATTTTGGTGAGACCATCCGGCACTGAACCGCTTGTACGTGTAATGGCCGAAGCACCGACTGCTGAGGAATGCACGAATTATGTCGATCGCATCGTCGCAGTTGTTAGAGCGGAAATGGGATTGAACGAATAACCAATCTTATGCATAAAAGGAACGAAAAATCCTTTTATGCATATTTTTATAAAGAATGGTTTTTTTTATGAGCCATGATAATAAAGAATTGACCTTTGTCCCTTGTTTAAGGTATGATTATCCTGATTTACAACCGCTCTTCTAAATGAAGGTTGTATCAAAAAGGAGGGTAGGCAAGGAGAGAAATGATTGACAAAAGCGCCTGAACTAAGCCTGGTCGAGAATGGCTTAGTTGACGAGGAGGAGGTTTATCGAATGTTCGGCGGATACCTCCCGGCTGAAGTGCACAGCCGCAGTAATTCCAATTTTAAAACAGTGGGGCAACTTACTGCACAAAGGATTGGAAATGCACAATGGGATAAATGCTTTTGGGCATTTCCTTAATAAAAAATATATATTAGAGATGAGGGGGCAGGGATGCCCCCGTGCATTCCTGTTCCCTCGGATCGGTTGGAGGAACGGAAATTATGTGTGGAATTGTTGGATATATTGGACTTAATGATGCGAAGGAAATCCTATTAAAAGGCCTTGAAAAGCTCGAATATCGCGGATATGACTCTTCTGGTATTGCCGTGAAGAATGAATCGGGCGTAACGGTTTTTAAGGAAAAGGGACGAATCGCCGACCTGCGTGGAGCCGTGGACGAAAATACGGTTGCACATACGGGAATTGGACATACGCGCTGGGCCACTCATGGTATTCCAAGCCGCGAAAATGCCCATCCTCACCAAAGCAATTCAGGTCGCTTGACATTAGTCCATAATGGGGTCATTGAAAACTATGCGATTCTAAAGCGTGAATATTTGCAGGATGTTGCCTTTAAAAGTGAAACGGATACGGAAGTCATCGTTCAACTTATCGAGAAGTTCGTAAATGATAGCATGGAAGTGGAAGAAGCATTCCGTCAAACACTCACGTTATTGGAAGGATCATACGCGATTGCCCTATTGGATACCAAAAATGATGAAACCATTTTTGTCGCGAAAAATAAAAGCCCGCTGCTGATCGGTGTCGGAAAAGACTTTAACGTTGTCGCCTCGGATGCAATGGCCATGCTGCAAGTCACAGATCAGTTCCTCGAACTGATGGATAAAGAAATGGTCATCGTGACGAAAGAAAAGGTAACGATCAAGAATCTTTCCAACGAAGAAGTTATGCGTGCTCCATATACTGCCGAACTGGATGCAAGTGATATTGAAAAAGGAACGTACCCTCACTATATGCTGAAAGAAGTCGACGAGCAGCCAGCTGTCATTCGTAAAATCATTCAAGCGTACCAAAATGAAGAAGGCAAACTTGCAATCGACTATAACATTACTGAAGCTGTAAGTGAGGCGGACCGCATTTATATCATCGCTTGCGGAACTAGCTATCACGCAGGATTGATTGGTAAGCAATTCCTCGAAAATATGGCTCAAATTCCAGTTGAAGTCCACGTGGCATCGGAATTCACATACAATATGCCGTTATTATCGAAAAAACCGCTTTTCATCTTCATATCGCAAAGCGGGGAAACGGCTGACAGCCGTGCCGTATTGGTTTCGATCAAAGCACTCGGCCATAAAGCGCTGACCATTACAAACGTACCTGGCTCCACATTATCACGTGAAGCGGATTATACGCTCTTGCTGCATGCCGGCCCTGAAATTGCCGTTGCCTCAACAAAAGCCTATACAGCTCAAGTGGCCGTGTTGTCCATACTTGCAAATGTAACTGGCCAATTCCGTAACCTGGAATATGACTTCGACCTTGTAAAAGAGCTTGGAATCGTAGCGACAGCCATGGAAGCCCTATGCGACTCGAAAGAAGAGATGGAGGCCATTGCCCATGAATACCTGTCCGTTACAAGAAACTGCTTCTTCATCGGCCGCTCCCTTGACTACTATGTTGTCCTGGAAGGCGCGCTCAAGCTGAAGGAAATTTCCTACATCCAGGCGGAAGGCTTTGCTGGCGGTGAGCTTAAACACGGAACGATTGCCTTGATAGAAGAAGGCACCCCCGTCATCGCCCTTGCCACGCAAGCAGGCGTCAACTTAAGCATCCGCGGCAACGTCAAAGAAGTCGTTGCGAGAGGCGCCAACCCTTGCATCATTTCGATGAAGGGGCTTGAAGAAGAGGATGATCGTTTCGTCATCCCGGAAGTGCACGAACTATTAACACCCCTTATCTCTGTTATCCCGTTGCAGCTCATCGCCTACTACGCCGCCCTGCACCGCGAATGCGACGTGGATAAACCACGTAACCTTGCAAAAAGTGTAACGGTTGAGTAAGCTTGGAATGAGTGCAGCGTAATTGTTGTCGCATTGTAAAAAAGTTTGATGATAGATAATGTAAAATAACCTCTTCGGCATTATGGCTGATAGAGGTTATTTTTATTTTTTTGAAAAGAGTGTAGCCAGTCATTCGAGGGAGGGAGGATAAGTATGAGCTTTAGAAAAGAATTAAAAATACTGGAAATTCCTAAATGGGGTAAATATTTGCGTAAGTCATGGGAAAATACCTTTGCCAATCACTTAACCAATGCAGAGAAGGATAGTATTTATTTAGATAGTTTCCTATGGCATTTATGTAGTTGGGGAGCTACCAATTGTGCCGTTAATATGGAAGCTGTAGAGCTTTTCAAAAATCAACATAAGAAAAAGTGTGCGATTTTTTATCAATTTATAGACGAGGCATATTTAATAGAAGATGCAAAAAGTTTAGTGGTTGAAGATTTACCTCATGATCGTTTAGATATGTATTACGGCGATATCTATGTTTTGGATTGGGAGGGAAAATGGACATTTATTATGACACACGAAAAAGAATATGGTCCATATTTTATTATGAATTAAAGTGTTCCAAATTTGAAACTCCTTATGCCTTGGTTATTGATAAGACGTAGGTATAATAATTCTGTAGAATCTCCTCCTTTTCTAATGTCCTTTCCCATTAAACAGAACAAAGAAATGGAAAAGTAGCTTTAGAAGGGTTTTTACAAAGGGGTAAAAATGAATACTGATATTAAGCAAATTCATCGCTTTATATTAATATTATATATAACGATACTAATTATGATTATTTTTCCTTTTTTACAACTTATATTACAAGAACTTTCTTTGCAAATAAGCAAGCCATCATTTTTCTTGATAAGTAAACTGATTATTATCTATATGCTTTTTGTTTACTTAAAAAAGAAAAAAATAAGTCTATTCAGCATTAGGCTAAAAAAGGTACATATAAAATATATTCTTCTTGGTATTTTAATGGGCATCATCGCTCACATGCTCACTATGTTTTTTGATAGGACCCAATATTATCTACTAACGGGCGAATGGCTTACTGCGGAAATGATTGTTGGTACACTTATGGAGAGTAATCAAAACATAAGTTTTTTCAGCATTATCATGATTGGCTTTTCAGTGGCGATTAGTGAAGAAATACTTTTTAGGGGTATATTATTAAAACAATATCAGAAAATGAACATAAAGCCGGCCATAATTTTAAGTGCTCTTATTTTTAGCCTATATCATATGACGGTGGGGAACTTGGTTTTCGCATTTGTCATGGGTATCTCTTTTGCACTCTTAACCATCTATACGGGAAGTATCGTTCCGGCTATCTTTTATCACTTTTTAGTGAATGAAATAATGAGGATCATCATGCATTTCCCTGAAAAGGTTACTGAAACTTATTTTAAAGTAATGGTGTCTCCAATTACGACGATAACTGGTTTAATATTATTTCTATCTATATCAACTTACTTATTTATAAAAATAAGAAAAAATAATTCTTTCCATAGTGAAAAAGTTAAATTCTTTGATAGATACATTACCTTGTTTTTTTTGATGTATGTAATACTCCTAACACTTTATATTATAAAGGCATTAAAATGAATGGTCGGGAACCGATGACTGTTAGTGCTCAAGAAAATGCGGTTTGGCAATTAAAAGCATCTGGCAGGATTTCCAGTAAAACTTTAAAGCCCAAAACATAACGCTTTTGGGCTTTATCCATGGTGCATAAGTTTTTTTGGTGAGCTTGCCTGCATATAATACCGCCCACGGAGATTATGAAGGATTTATTGTTGGATACTTTAAACAATCTCCCTATCCGCCGTCTCGTCTAGCTCCAAAGGTAAAAAGGCGTATTCTCCGTCCCTGAGGATATCGCCTTTGCGAACAGCGATCGGTGTTTGGAAGAGCGGTCCATCAATTACTGTGGTATGGAATTCCCCGCCTTCTCCGCAAGGGTCGATTCCCCGGGCTACAAGCTCCTGCACGTATTCATGGGTCAGCGTGCGGCCTAAATCGTCCTCCCGCATTCCAAGTGCAAGATTCACCGTTACAATCATCGTTTCAAATCCTAGGTTTATGAACTCTTCGACAGCTTCGCGGTGGTCCATCTCCCATAAGGGCATCCCGAGTTTCAATCCAGCATTCGCAGCAACTTTATCATTCCAACAGCCGTGTTCGGGCATATCCAAATCTCCAGTCACCAACACTTCTGCTCCTTGGCTCTTGGCATCCGCTAAAAGGCGCATGAATTCCTTTTCATAATCTGTCCAGCTGGCAGCGGCCGTGTATACCGGCAAGCCTATCGATCTCGCTTGGGCCTGGATGAGTTCCGGCGGCATTCCATGGGATCTGGACCGTTTCCCTTCTTCCTCCAGCATGACGATCAGTCCGACCGCTTCACCGGTCTTCATCGCTTTATGAAGGGCCAGAACACTATCCTTTCCTCCGCTAAAAGAAGCGATGAATTTATATCCGTGGGCACCATTCTTCCAATCCTTCGTTTCTGTCATCCCCATCTTTCCCCCTAAATGTAATCGTTTCATTGTTTGATTTTATCACGAATGGATTAGTAAAAAAGAAGTTATTGTATGTTCAATCATGGATCGTTCGCCCAGGATAGTATTCCTTTCGTTCATCTAATCCATTTTCCTTTGCCGTTATCGTGAGAGGGGTGATTTTGAATAGGACGGTTTGGCTGCCCAGGGATGAGCGGTATTTATCCACATGTGTTTTGGATAAGGGGGAGTCATAATAGTTCGGTACATATTTATCCAGTAAAGCCTGCATGGCACTGGTGGCTTCATCCAAGTCTTTGAGGATTTCGATGGTTCCTGTCGAAATAACGCTCATATAGGCAGTATCCGTATTTGCCGGGATGGGATCGACCATCGTTCCGTAATTCTCACTTACCGTAAAGCAAGCATGTGGGTTCGTATTCAGGATGTCTATTTTCCTTCCTGCGGCTGCACCATGAAACAAGAAGCTTCCTTCTTTCCAGACGAAGTTCAAGGGAATGACGTAAGGTTCTAAACGATCAACCAATCCTAAGAAGCCAGTCTGGGCCTTTGATAAGAAATCATGGATCTGTGCTTGATTCGTGCAGGTTCTTTGTCGATATCTAATCGATTGTTTCATTGTTATCTCTCCTTACAAATAAGATATAATGAGTGTATTAAAATATTGTCCATCTAAAAAGTGACAGTTTCTTTGAAACGGATGGGGACAGCTGGAGGTACTATGTTAGAGCTTAATCCTTTACTGAATAAGCAGAATGGCGTATCCATTTATGTTCAGCTGTATCAATACATAAAAAAAGGGATAGAAGAGGGGGATATACCGCAGGGTTCCCGCCTGCCTTCGATCCGTTATTTATCAGCGCAATTAAAGATCAGTAAAAATACGGTGGATAATGCCTATCAGCAATTGGTGGCGGAAGGCTATTTGGAAAGCAGACCAAGAATCGGGCTAACGGTGCTGCCTTTGGAGCAATCGCTTCTGTCACCTTTTTCCCGAGAGCAGCAAATGAATCCCAAAGTATCGGTCGATCATGACACACCAGTTAAGTATGACTTCAAATATGGGGACATCGATATTGAAAATTTTCCGCTTCAGCTTTGGAAGCGGTGCTTGAATAAAGCGTTACTGGAGGAACCTGAACAGTTATTGCAGTACGGGCCAAGACAAGGGGATGTTGGTCTTCGTATTGAATTGACTAATTATCTTTTTCAATCAAGAGGGGTCCGTTGCTCGATGGAGCAAATCGTGATTTGTTCAGGAACACAGCATGCACTCAGCCTTATTCTTCAATTGCTCCATTCCCAAGGCCAATCCGTCGCCATGGAGAATCCAGGTTATGGCGGTTCCCGAGCCGTCTTCAACAATCATGGATGGTCCATTGAACCGATAAGTCTTGAACAGGATGGAATGGATATAGAAAGGCTAAGGAAAAGTAAAGCCAAAGTTGCCTACATTACACCTTCCCACCAATTCCCCTATGGGATGGTGCTTCCAATCCAGAAACGGTTGTCATTATTGGAGTGGGCCAAGCATAATGACAGCTTTATCATAGAAGATGATTATGACAGTGAATTCCGATATCAAGGTCAACCAATCCCATCTTTAAAAGCTTTGGATACGAATGGGAGCGTCATCTATTTAGGTACCTACTCCAAATCATTTTTACCTGCAGCACGAATGAGTTATATTGTTTTGCCAGAACGTTTATTGGGGGTATACCATCACAGATGCAGTCCTTATAGCCAATCGGTTTCGCCGATCATTCAAAAAGCATTATATGTATTTATGAATGAGGGACACTTTACAAGCCATATTCGGAAAATGAGAAAAGTGTACCAGAAGAAGCATCAAACTCTTATACTTGCATTAAACAAGCATATGGGGAACCTCGTGGAAATCATCGGCCAAAAGGCGGGAGTCCATCTGTTGGTGAAGGTTAAAAATACGTCTACAGCAGAATTGGTGGACAAGGCAAAAGCAGCTGGAGTGAGGGTATATGAGACGTCTTCTTATTGGCTGGATGGAAAGGAGACGGAGCCATCATTGGTGATGCTCGGTTTTGGCGGCCTTTCTGAAGAGGAGATCGAAGAAGGAATTTCCGTGCTTCGAAATGCTTGGTTTTCAGATTTATAAGGCATTGAAAGGACAGAAGTCATTCAATGTGAGCGATGGTCGGATATCATCCTGAAGCAACTTTACTTACAAATAGAATTAAACCAGCTGACAAGTCAGCTGGTTATTGGTGTCCTTCACGAAATCGGAAGCAGGATCGTGAAGGTCGTCCCTTTTTCGAGTTCGCTTTTGACGGATATCGATCCATCGTGCATATCAATGATCTTTTTCACGATCGATAACCCTAGGCCGCTGCCGCTTTTTGTGCGTTCCCTTGCGAGGTCGGCTTTGTAGAATCGTTCGAAAATGTGGAACTGATCTTGCTCTGAAATGCCGATGCCGGTATCGGATATCGTGATCGAAGCTTGATCATCAATTTGTTGGAGCCTGATCGTGATTGTACCATGCTGCCGGGTGAACTTGATGCTATTGTGAATCAAGTTGGTCCATACCTGGCTCATTAAATCTTCGTCTGCGAAGATCGAAACCTTTTCCAAGGAGATATCCATTTCGAGTTCTTTTTCGAGCCAATTCGGTTCGCAAGCCAAGATGATCGAGCGGATTTGCTGGTCAAGCCGGCAGTTCGCCCTTTCAAAAGGGTGATGCTCGGATTCGAGGGAGGTAAGCTTCAGGAGATTATCACTCAATTTGGATAATCTCCTGCTCTCTGTCTCAATGATTTGGAGGTAATGATTGCTTTCCCCTATTGTCAGCTTATTCGATTGAAGTGCTTGTGCGAACCCTACAATGGAAGTGAGCGGCGATTGGATTTCATGTGAGACGTTGGAGATGAATTCCTGGCGCATTTCCTCCATTTGCTTGAGTTGCTTGGCCATATGGTTGAAATGGCTTATGATTTCCGTCATTTCGTTTTTCTTACCTATGTTCAAGTCCAATTGGACATTATAATCGCCATTGGCAATCTTCCTTAATGCATTAATGATTTCCAAGTAGATGTTCACGCGTTTATTGTGGCTGAAGGCATGGATCAGGTAACCTGTGAGCATCATGATCGCGATGCTGGTCAGGATTGTCAGTAAATACTGGACATAACCGGATAGCTTTATAGGCAATAGCTGAATGATAAAGTAACCTGCTGAAAAACAAACGGAAGTGTATGTCAAAAAGCCAAGTATGCGTTTAAAAAAGGGGACATTCATTTGGTTAGCTCCAACCGGTAGCCCAATCCCCAGATCGTCCGGATCCGAAACGGGAATCCTGATTCAGGGAACCGCTCCCGCACTCTTTTTATATGAACATCGACGGTGCGCTCATCACCTTCATAGTCATAGCCCCATATGTCTTCAATGAGTTCTTCCCTTGAAAAAGTTTTTCCAGGATAGCTTCCCAATTTAAATAGCACTTCGAATTCCTTAAGTGGAATCGTATATTCCACACCTTTGAATGACAGCTGATGTGTGTTGCGGTTCATCTGTAAATCACCGATATTCAATGTTTGGGAACTGGTGATTTTATAACGTTTTAACAAGGCCTTTATCCTGATGACCAATTCAATCGGTTCAAATGGTTTAACAAGGTAGTCATCGGCCCCGAGTTCGAATCCCTTCACCTTCTGCGACGTTTCGCCCTTGGCCGTCAGCATTAACACCGGGATATCACTGAATTCACGCAATTCCTTGCATAATTGCCATCCGTCCATGTTAGGCATCATGATATCGATGATGGCTAAATTGATTTTCACCTTCTCCATCATACTCAATGCTTGAAGTCCGTCCGGGGCGACATACAGATCGAATCCTTCTTTTCTTAACAAGAGCTGGATCAGTTCGCGGATATGGGCATCATCATCGACGATCAATATCTTTGTCATCCTTCTTCCGTCCTTTCGGTGAATGAATTAAGCAAGCTCGAGCTTGTGTAATTGCTGCTGTGCAAATTCACGATATAATGCATGCGTTTCATATAGCTCTTTATGTGTTCCGCTGCCTGTAATTTTCCCCTTTTCGAGGAAGATGATTTGGTCGGAACCAATAACGGTCGATAAGCGGTGGGCAATGACGATCGTTGTCCTGCCTTTCATCAAATCATTCAATGCCTGCTGAACGACATGTTCCGATTTACTGTCCAGGCTGGAGGTGGCTTCATCCAGCATCAAGATTTTGGGGTTTCTTAAAAAGGCCCGGGCGATGGCGATCCGTTGCCTTTGGCCTCCTGAGAGTTTCATCCCTCTTTCGCCAACTTCCGTATCATAGCCATTTGGAAGATCGGAAATGAACTGATCTGCATACGCCATTTTAGCGACTTGATTTAACTCTTCATCCGTTACATCGCGATCGATTCCATAGCAAATATTATCACGAATCGTACCGGATACAATCGGACTTTCCTGTGAAACGTAGCCGATCTGGCTTCTCCATGAGTAAAGCGTGAGATCGTTTATCGATGTCCCGCCTATGGATATCGAGCCCTGCTGTGGTTTATAAAATCGCTCAAACAATGAGAAAAGGGTCGTTTTCCCGCTGCCGCTAGGCCCGACAATCGCGGTGACCTTGCCTGCTTCAACCGTGAAGTTGATATCTTTTAGCACTTGTTCACCATCATGATAACGATAATCCAGGTGATCTACCGTGATGGTTTGACTGGAATTTTGAACTTCCATCTTTGCATCTTCTTCCTCTTCAGAATCCAAGATGGCAATGATGCGTTCCGTGGCACCGGTAGCTTTTTGGAATTGCGTAAAGAAAGCTGCCAATTGCGCCATGGGCATGATGATTTGGAAAAGATACATGATGAATGCAACTAGTGCACCTGCTGACAGGGCCCCTGAAGAAACACGCATCCCGCCATACCCTAAAATGAGTACGAGTAGGGCCATCATGACGAGACTCATCAGCGGACCGATCAGCGCTTGGATTTTTGCTTCCTTTAAACCAAATTGGAATAATTGGCTGATTCCCTTTTTTCCATTTTCATATTCGAAGGTTTCTGCATTCGATGCTTTAACAAGCCGGATTTCCGTAAGCACCTGCTGGAGGACTGCGGTGAAGCTTGCTGTTTCATCCTGCATCCCTTTCGATATCCGGTGCATTTTTTTTCCGAGTGGCAGTAATATTAAAACGGAGAGCGGGATGGCTATGAACATCAACAGTGACATTTTCCAATCAAGCAAAAATAACACGATCATGGCGCCTACGATGGAAATGATTCCGGTGACGAAATTGGATAGGTGTTCCGAAATCAAGCCTTTCACTACCGTTGTATCATTTGTCATCCGACTGACCGTTTCGCCCGATGGATGTTCATCGAAGTAATCCACGGGTAATACGAGCAATTTTTTCCATAGTTGATCGCGGATGCCGGCGACAACAGATTGACCGATCTTATTCAATAAATAGATGGAAAATCCGCTGGCCAATGCTTGAACGATAATGGCAAGCACGAGAAGTGTGACCCGTTCCGCATTTAGTGAACTGAGGGAGAAATCATTGATAAGATTTTTTGTGAATAATGGGACCAATAAACTTACGCCAGTTGTGCTTAAGCTTAATAGTAATGCAATCCCGATCATTATTTTAGAAGGCTTCGTTTGTTGGACCAATCGGATGAACTGGCTCCAGCCTTTTTGTTTTTTTTCCTGTTTCATTTATTAACATCCTTTCTTGAGCTTCATTATAAACGGTAGTATACAAAGAAGTTATGAATTGAATATGAACTATTTTTAATAACTTGCTTGTTATGGGTAAAGGAACCACCTTGCTACCTTTAATGTGGACAGGCAGGCGCCGATGCAAACATGAGCTTGATACTGAAAAAAGGTAATTGTAATATTTGGAACATTTTGTTATATTTAAGTAGAAAATTAAATAATGAAATTAATAGGTGCAGATGAATTTTCCTGTTTATCTGCTTAAAAGGGAAGTCGGTTAGATTCCGACGCTGTCCCGCAACTGTATTTGGGAGCGATTCGAAAAATATCCACTGTTTCTGCACTGGAAATGGGAAGGGTTCGAAGAGCGAAGATCATAAGCCAGGAGACCTGCCTAATTAATGTGCATCAAGTGCCTACGAGGATAGGGGGTGTTAATTGCGGACTTTTTGGCATGAAAAATTATGATCATTTCTCATGTTTATTTGAGTACTCTTCGTAAATTAACAGCTTCCTCTGGAAGTTGTTTTTTTTATGTCAGTTTAATGGGAAAATCGTTGAATTACAAGAGATTCCGACAAATTATGATAACGCTTTCAAAAAAGTGACTTATTCAGAGGAGGAATGAAAGATGAAGGAACAAGGAACTTATTCCCCTGGGCTTGATGGGATTGTAGCGGCTGAAACAAAGCTATCTTTCCTGGATACAGTTCAGAGTGAGATTGTTATACGAGGATATGATCTTATCGATTTATCTGAAAAGATGGGATACTTGGAGATTGTCCATTTGTTGCTTCACGATAGGCTCCCGAATGCGGCGGAAAGGGGGCGGCTTGAACAGGCTTTGAAAAATGAATATGAAATCCCGGAAGCTATCCTGGAATTGTTAAAGCTATTGCCGGGGAAAACACATCCGATGGATGCTCTCAGAACAGGCATTTCAGCATTGGCTGGATATGATGCAAACATTGATGATCGTTCCTCCTCGGTGAATCGTGAGCGCGCTTACAAATTATTAGGGAGTGTCCCTGCCATCGTCGCAAACAGTTATCGAATCCTGAATAAGCAAGAGGTTGTTCTAGCGAATAAGGATCTATCTTATAGTTCCAATTTTTACTACATGATCACGGGCAAGGTGCCATCGGCAATGGAAGAAAAAATCTTTGACCAATCATTATTATTGTATAGCGAACACGAAATGCCTAATTCCACTTTCACGGCAAGAGTAATCGCCTCGACGCTTTCCGATTTATATGGGGCTTTGACGGGAGCTGTAGCTTCCCTAAAGGGCAACCTGCATGGAGGAGCCAATGAAGCGGTCATGTACATGCTTTTGGAGGCGGGTACCGTCGCGAAATTCGAGCGGCTGCTTGATGGGAAATTGGCAAATAAAGAAAAAATCATGGGGTTTGGCCATCGCGTCTATATGAAGAAAATGGATCCAAGGGCATTGATCATGAAGCAAGCATTAAAGCAGCTTTGTGATGCCAAAGGGGATGACCGGCTTTATAAAATGTGTGAAGCGGGGGAAGTGATCATGGAAAGGGAAAAAGGCCTTTATCCGAATCTCGATTACTATGCAGCGCCGGTTTACTATATGCTGGGCCTTCCCATTGCCATATATACACCGATTTTCTTCAGTGCGAGAACAGTGGGTTTATGTGCTCACGTGATTGAGCAGCACGCAAACAACCGTCTCTTCCGACCTCGTGTGAGTTATATAGGCGAGCGTCATAACCGCAATGTCATTTCCAACTAAGGAAATGTAGATTACTAGCCCGCCAGATGGACGTTCTGACCAACGTCCATCATTATAATAAACAAATTTGCCACGAAAGGGAAGATGAGAATGCTAAAAACGAATGGTATCAATCAAACGGATGTGTTATTGGAAGACATTGCGGATTATGTAATGAAAAAAGAGATCATTAGCGATGAAGCGTATGAAACGGCTCGTTACGTTCTTCTTGATACAATCGGCTGCGGGATTTTAGCGCTTCACTATCCTGAATGCGCCAAATTATTAGGACCCGTCGTTCCCGGCACGGTCGTTCCAAATGGGACCCGCGTTCCAGGGACTTCATATGTACTGGATCCAGTGAAGGGTGCATTCAATATTGGTTGCATGATTCGCTGGCTGGATTATAACGATACATGGCTGGCCGCGGAATGGGGACATCCTTCCGATAACTTGGGAGGGATCTTGGCGGTGGCTGATTACGTAAGCCGTGTGAATATGGCGGAGGGGAAAAAAGCATTATCTGTTAGAGACGTCCTGGAAATGATGATTAAAGCACATGAGATTCAAGGCGTGCTGGCGCTGGAAAATAGCCTGAACCGGGTTGGCCTAGACCATGTCCTATTTGTAAAGGTGGCTACGGCGGCGGTAGTCACAAAAGCTTTGGGCGGAACGAGGGAAGAAATCATCAATGCATTATCCAATGCGTGGATCGATAATTCAAGCTTGCGTACGTATCGCCACACTCCAAATACCGGATCGCGAAAATCTTGGGCAGCTGGCGATGCCACGAGCAGGGCCGTACAGTTGGCCATGATGGCCCTCAAAGGAGAAATGGGATATCCAACAGCCCTTTCGGCGCCAGGCTGGGGGTTCCAGGATGTATTATTCAATAAGAAGGAATTGAAGCTTTCACGCAAGCTCGATTCCTATGTGATGGAAAATGTCTTATTCAAAGTATCATATCCGGCGGAGTTCCACGCGCAAACGGCAGCGGAGTGTGCAGTGAAACTTCATCCGGAAGTGAAGGATCGCCTTGAAGAGATAGATAAAATCAAAATCACCACACATGAATCTGCCATTCGCATCATCGATAAGGAAGGGCCATTGAACAATCCGGCCGATCGCGATCATTGCATCCAATATATTACGGCAGTCGGTTTGATTCACGGCGATGTGACAGCTGACCACTATGAGGATGAGGCGGCGGCCGACGAGAGAATCGATCGCTTGAGGAATAAAATGCTGATCGTCGAAAATGAGCAATACACAATGGATTATCTGGATCCGAGCAAGCGCTCGATCGCCAATGCCATCCAAATTTACTATAAGGACGGATCGGTATCGGAGTTCGTCGAATGCGAATATCCGCTTGGGCACCGGTTTAGAAGAGAAGAAGCTTTTCCGAAAATAACCAATAAATTCATTGATAACATTAGTACGCACTATTCGCACAAACAGCAAATCCGAATTCAGGAAGCGTGCTTGGAGCCCGATGCTCTTTCGAACTTGAAGGTAAACGAATTTATGGACTTATTCATCATTTAAGGGGGACTGAGAGATGACATGGATCGTAAATCAACAGTCGGGACAAGCGGAATTAGCAGCTCGTTTTCGGAAGTTCATGGAAGCACCGGGCATCTTACAAATCCCAGGCACCCATGATGCGATGGCTGGACTTATAGCGAAGAAAATAGGCTTTACTGCCCTTTACCTTTCGGGTGCAGCATACACGGCAAGCAGGGGCCTGCCCGATTTGGGGATTGTCACATCCTCTGAAGTGGCGGAGCGGGCCAGGGATATTATCCGGGCGACGGACTTACCGGTGCTTGTAGACATTGATACAGGCTTTGGCGGTGTCCTGAATGTGGCGCGTACGGCTAGGGAAATGCAGGAAGCGGGCATTGCCGCTGTACAACTGGAAGACCAAGACCTTCCAAAGAAATGCGGCCATTTAAACGGTAAGAAGCTTATAGCGATAAATGAGATGACACAAAAAATAAAAATGATAAAACAAACCGCCCCTTCGCTGGTCATTGTGGCACGTACGGATGCAAGGGCTGTGGAGGGGGTGGAGGCAGCAATGGAAAGAGCCGCTGCCTATATCGAAGCAGGAGCTGATGCGATATTCCCTGAAGCGCTGCAATCGGAAGCGGAGTTCCGTCAATTTGCCAAGCGCGTTACTGTGCCGCTACTTGCGAATATGACGGAATTCGGTAAAACGCCTTATTATAAGGCTAAGGAATTTGAAGAAATGGGCTATCAAATGGTGATTTATCCGGTCACTTCCCTTAGGGTTGCCGCAAAGGCATATGAGAGAGTCTTTGAACAAATCATGCAGCATGGAACACAGGCAGGCGCCTTACAGGACATGCAAACACGAAGTGAACTATATGAAACGATCTCCTATCATGATTTTGAAGGCTTGGATCAAGAAATTGCAAAAACCGTATTGACCAAGGAGCAATAATATCATGTTAAAATATAGAAAGTTGGCCCGGGGTTAGAGCTCCGGGCTTTCCGCTGTGCAAAAAACCAAGGGATCAGGTCCGGTTCTTATTGACTGGTTCCAAAGATCGGTCCAGGAAGGGAGAGAGGTGCAATAATGTCGAATTTTAGATGATTTTACTATTTCAAAACAATAAATAGGCATAAAAGGCTAATTCGGACTTTAAAAATGGTTCTTTTAGCCGATTAAATATGGGGATATAAAAAACAGTATAAGTTAGGTGGAAAACATGATTATTTTGAATGAGTCCATTGTGTCACCGATTCTTCTAAAGGTGTTAGTCGAACAGCAAATTCCAGTATTGGAACAAGGGCAATGGGGAGACACGATAACATCTGAAAAGTTAAATGTTCAAAACGATACAGAATTTTTCAAGTCCATGGGGATGGAACAAAGGATTCTTACAAACTCTGAAAATGGCATCACGGTATTAGGCCATTTCCAACCAGATAGCAATGAATACATATGGTCCAAATTATTGAAGGATAAGAGTGAGGTACGTAAGTTAACGAAGTCATTATATCCGGATTTCCATTTCCAAGATATTGATTTATCCATGATAGATGATCTGGATAAAGAACAAATACCGTTTCCAGTCGTCATCAAGCCAAATATCGGCTATTCAAGTGTTGGCGTACACAAAGTCAAGAATGGGCAGGACTGGGATATAGCCGTGGCCCAGCTTAAAGAGGACCTGCTTCTCTCGGATGGGTTGTATGATTCCGAAGTGGTCGGTTCTCAGACCATCTTGATAGAAGAGTGGATACAGGGGGAGGAATTCGCCATTGATGGTTATTACGATCAAGATGGTGAGCCGGTTATTCTGAATGTCTTCAAACGATTATTCAAGGACGATTATGATACCTCCGATCGCATTTATTATACTTCGAAGGCAGCCATCAACGAAATCTATGATGATGCACGAAGGTTCATGAAGAATATTCAAACGGTCCTACCGCTTAGGAACTACGCTGTTCACTTTGAAATTCGCAAAAAAGGGGACAGGGTAATACCGATTGAAATCAACCCACTTCGTTTTGCCGGTGCGGGTACAACCGATTTAGGCTACCATGCATATGGGATGAACATGTATCAACACTATTTCTTAGGTACGAAACCAGATTGGAATTCGATTTTGGAAGAAATGGATGATGCGGTTTACAGCTTTTTCTTTGCAGAGGTTCCGCTGGAAATAAACCTGGAGGAAGTGGCGAATATCGATCATGAAGGGCTGCAACATGAATTCGAACAGATTTTGGAATATAGGCAGCTTCCTTTTCAAAATGACCGGAGCATGTCGATCATATTTTATAGAAGCGAGGATTTGAACAAGAACCGTCAATTGCTTCACTTGGACTTACTTCCATACTTGACGATAAAACAACTGGCTTTAACCTAAGGGGGTCATGAGAATGAGATTTTCAAAGCTGAATCCTAAAAATTCACTAATGGCAAAACTATTCTTATTTTATATCATTCCATTCGTGCTTTTTGCAGGAGCCATGGGACTTTGCTTTTCCTATATAACGAATAAAATGATCAATGAGAATGTCCTTCCGCAATTCGATGAGCGTCTTTCTGAAAATGCCCGTAGTCTCGCAGCAAGCCTCAATCCGACTTTAATCAGCAAATCTGCGGAACGGGGAGAAGATATCAGGCAAAAATTAGATGCCTTCGTTGATGACAAAAAGGGTATAGAATATGTTTATGTGCTGAAGCGGGAGAACGATGCAGATACGATCGTAGCCTTGAATGGAAGCGATGATTACATGGTGCAATCGCCCTTCACGCCGGAGCAGGCTAAATCGATAAATGGACAAGAAGACGTATTGAGTGAAATATATAAAGATAAATGGGGGACGCACAAATCATACTTTACGCCAATCAGTGGCACGGACGCCATTGTAGGAATTGATATGGATGCGAAGTTCATTGATGAATTGAAAAGCAGAATGATATTCTATAATATTTTATTTCTTGCGAGTGCCATTATATTAGGCGTACTGTGTGCGATTGTCATCGGAAGGAAGATCTCGGGTCCCGTCAATGAACTAGTTGGCTACACGAGTGAAATGGCGGCAGGGGATTTAAGTAAATCGATTCCGGTTGGCAGGCAAGATGAGATTGGAGATCTGTCCAATGGCTTTGAGGATATGAGATTAAGTTTATCCCATATCATCGATAATGTACGTGAACACGCGCATACGATGAATCGAACCACCGTTTCCATCCATCAATCCTTTGAGGAGATGGTGGAGTCCTATAGCCAGATCGTCACGGGGACAACGGAAGAAGCGAAGGCTTCAGAAGAACGTGCCCACCATATTGACCGGATTTCCAATATGATCAGTGACTTAACGGAGACCATCCGCTTAATGAATGAGCAAACGAATAAGATGAATGAATTTACGATGCATGCGAACACACTTGCTGAGCAAGGAAGTGAACAAGTGCAGGATGTAACGAGCCAGATGGGTAAAATCATGGAAAACGGCCAAGCGAATAAAGCCAATTTGGTGAGCCTTGAAGAGGATGTAGTGAAGATAAATGAAGTGATCGGTTTAATCAGGGTCATTGCTTCCCAAACGAACCTGCTTTCCTTGAATGCTTCCATTGAAGCGGCACGGGCGGGGGATGCCGGCAGAGGCTTTGCGGTAGTCGCCCAGGAAGTGCAAAAATTGGCTGTGCAAACGGATGAATCGATTGATATCATTTCCGAATCAATTACGCGGATCAATGAACAAACGGCGAAGGTCATCCAAAATAACGATGAAAGCTTTGAGGATATAGTCAAGGGTGTTTCCTTAGTGGAAAACAACGGCGAGATTTTCAATAAGATTTTCGATTCCGTAGAGAAATTGCTGAAGGGCACGGAACACTTGGCCACCCACTCGAAAAAAATCAATGAGTCATCTGATGAAAGTTTAGCATCGATCCAGGAGATTGCAGCGATTTCGGAAGAGGGAGTCGCAACCACTGAACAAATCTCAGCGGCAGCCATTCAACAAAGTACGATCATGAATGGACTGAAGGAACAAAATGAAGAGTTGGCAAACAAATCGGCCATCTTGGAAGAAATGGTTGAAAAATTCACCACCGAAAAATAAACGGTCCATGGCAGGCTATCTATGATGGCTGAACGGACTGCAGACAAACTCCGCTCGAATTTGTCTGCAGTTTTTTTCTGATAGCTGAACTTTTCATTCAACCTGGCCTGAACATGAAGATGGCATTCCATTGCAGGTGCTTAGCTTTCCAAGATAAGGCACCATTCCGCTACTGTAGGGAGAGTTTTGGACGTAAACTAAATGTGTTTGCACTTTTTTTACTGATGTGTTTGGGTTTAGCTTGTCAATGAATTCAAAGAGTATTAAAAATTGCTTGAATAAAGTTTGGGCAAACCATTTGCAATCGCTGCCATTTAATGTTATGCTTAGTCTTAATTATTTTTGTTCGGTACTAAGGATACTAAAAGTACTACTTTTCGTTTTCGATGATGACTTAGAGCAAGGATAGTAATAACAATGTGCATATGCACTAGGAGGCAACAACAATGGAACAAGGTAAAGTGAAATGGTTTAACGCAGAAAAAGGTTTTGGATTCATCGAACGCGAAAACGGAGACGACGTATTCGTACATTTCTCAGCTATCCAAAGCGAAGGTTTCAAATCTTTAGACGAAGGTCAAGAAGTTACTTTTGAAGTAGAACAAGGTCAACGTGGACCACAAGCTTCTAACGTTCAAAAAGCATAATTTCAAAACAAATAAAGGCAGATCCCGTTGCGGGGTCTGCCTTTTTTGTTTTTGTGGGAAAATCCGATGACAAAAAAACCCCGTCCAGCATTGAACGGGGAAAGCGGTACAAGTAAAGTAAATCGCTTAAAAAGGTTTGACTAAGTATATCATAGTTCTCCAAGAAAATAGTAAATTAAATATAATGTACGTTTCGAGGAAGGAATAGGGAAATAATAAGTTCCCTCTGACCTTTATTTAAAGCATGAAGGAAAGCCCGAAAAAAATAGGATCCTTCCTTTTCGTGCGGGTAACAACGATGGAAATGAAACAAAAACCGATAGGGTACATATAAAGACATATAGGCCGCTTTCACGATGAGGGGGAAGTAATCATTCAAATATAGGTTTGAATATTCAACAAATTATGGTATATTTTAATCAAATGAAGATTTGAATGAAGGGTGTGGGAAGATGATGGAACAAAAAGATGTATGTGATGTCCATCTGCATGATCAAGTAAAGGTCAATCGCATTCAGAAAGAAATGAACCAGGTCGATATTTCCAGCATATCAAAGCTGTTTAAGGTGATAGGTGATGATAATAGGGCCAAAATAGCCTATGCACTCTGTGAAGACGAGGAATTATGTGTGTGCGATCTGGCCCATATCATCGGTGCCTCGATGGCGACAACGTCTCATCATCTTCGTACCCTCTATAAGAATGCCATCGTTAAATATCGAAAAGAAGGAAAGTTAGCTTTTTATTCATTGGATGATCACCATATCAAGCAATTGATCCTCATTGCATCAGAACACCAGCGGGAGGTGAGGTCCGATGGCTGAACCGGCTTCAAAAACGTACCGCATCCAAGGTCTATCCTGCACGAATTGTGCGGCTAAGTTTGAGAATAATGTTCGTGGCCTGGAAGGAGTAAGGGACGCTAAAATCAATTTTGGCGCTTCAAAGATTTCCGTACAGGGAAGTGCGACGATTGAAGAGATAGAAAAGGCAGGAGCCTTCGATAACCTGAGAATCCGGGGAGAGCAGGAACAGGTGTCCCTTAAGGAGCCATTTTGGAAACAAAAAGAAAATATTAAGGTGGCATTCTCGGCCATCCTGTTGCTGATCAGCTGGATATTGCAAAACCAATTTGGGGAAGGAAGCATCTTTCCGGTAATTGGGTATGCGGCGGCCATCATAATTGGGGGGTATTCATTATTTCTCAATGGCTTGAAGAATCTCTTCAAACTTCGCTTCGATATGCACACCTTGATGACAGTTGCCATCATCGGTGCGGCGGTGCTCGGTGAATGGGGCGAAGGGGCGACTGTCGTCATCTTATTTGCCATCAGTGAAGCATTGGAGAAATATTCGATGGATAAAGCCCGGAATTCCATTGAATCCTTGATGAATATCGCACCTAAAGAAGCCTTGATCCTT
>NZ_PHNG01000654.1:0-3114 GCF_002803435.1 Bacillus sp. mrc49
AGCGACAGCCACAGCAGCTACATGAATTAATTCAGTGTATAAATTTGAAGCGTCAGAATCTTTTCCCCATCTTTGATCCTTTTGCATTGCCTGAGCAACCTCTCCGACTTCTTCAACCAGGATTTTCAACCAGTCACCATATGAATGACGTTGTTTACCCCACAATGCATCTTGTCTAAAACGTTCTGTCTCAACAGCAAGCAGCACATCATTTTTTAATTGATCATCAATTGTATTCATTTAACTTACTCCCATCCTTAAATCCTTTTTCATAAGCACCTGCAGAAAATAAAGACATGAAGAACATCCCGACCCAAGCCCCAACAATGAATGCCACCATTACGAAAATGAACATCTGCCCACCCCTTTTATTTTCTTTCTTCAAGAAAACCGGACTTCACAAAGATGTTTCTCCAAGCATGATTCAAGCGATCCTTTTCTCTTTTGGCTAGAGACTTTTTCAACCGGCGTTTTTGTTTATCCGTCATGTTTCTCCCTCGCTTTTTCTGCTTTGTAGATATCCTCCAATTCGCTCAATGTTAGTTCGTAAAGCTGCAATCCCTCCGGCGTTTTGAAATACCCCATATTTAGCAGTTCATTTTTATAAAAGTCTTTTTCAAGTTCGACTCTTTTACGTAAGACCATAGTTCAATCCTTTCTGGCGAAGTTAATATCTAAGATAAAATGACATCCGCATGTACAAGCGAATTTATAATTGTTTAGTCGCTGGCGCTTAACTGAATAAACAATAAACTTACAAGCTGGACAGAAAGCTTTATATCTTTGTCCGGTCATATTAAAAAGCACCGGTCCTAAGATAATGTTTTGCCTGATAATAAAAATGGTGGTATATCCAATTACCACTGAATTTTTGATCTAAATAAACAATTTCAAAATTGTACTTAGCTTTGAATGTATTAAGCCTTCCGAGCAATGCTAATGGATTATACTTGGACCTATACTTTCCTTTCAGCATTTTTTCGTATCCGTGCAGATCTTCCACAATTAAAGTAAAGGGAATATCTTTAGAGCGAATTAATTCATTTTCAAATGCTGTTTGTGTATCTTTTTGAAGATTTCCCGTAATTTCATCCATATGAGCTTTACGTTCTACTCTGCTGCTTAAATAAATATCGCGACTTATTCCCAATTCTTCATTTTTCGGTAACATGCAGCCATAGTCACCAGTGTCGAGTTTTTGAATTTTCACTGGAATGTCTTTTTGCCGTAAATAATCAAGAATATGCCCGTTTACATTTTCACGAGTATCAACAACGATCGTTAATGTTTTTAGTATTTTATTCAATTCCGTATCTGAGTAATGGTAGGAAATCATTGACCTCCCTCCAACAGTTCCGGATTTTCGTGGATGTTTCCGATTACTTCTACTTCATTTCTTAATATTTCTTCATCATCAATGCTTTGCTTGTTTGTAACATAAAATCTAAGGTCTTCTGATGAATATTCAATGGCGCCTTTATTTTCAAATTCTTCAAAGCTCTGACCATCTTCGTTAGAGTCACAATAAGCATCTGTGAAACTGATGATATCCCCTTCATAAATCTCCACACCGTTTTTATCTTTTAATCCGGTATATTGAATTACCTCCTTGAGATTTTCATCTGCGAAGCTATATTCATTTCCTTCATAATCGGTTAAATAATCAACTTTTCCGTTGTTTAATGATATATCCCTGACTTCAATCAACTTTTCAAATTCGTTCACTCCAGCCAACCTGCTGTCAGACATACCGTGATAACCATATAATTCTGAGAAAATAACCAACGCGCGAAACTTAATTTCCCTCATCCTCATGCTCCTTTCTTGGCATAGTTGACAGCACGTATGTATAGTTCTCTAGCCATTTTGTTAGATTCGTCTTGTTCATATTGTCGATAATCTTCATAAATATCTTTCCAACCATTTCTAGCAAGTGAACACATCCATTCATCAAACAAAGCGAATGTGCCATCTTCATTGCATAACCAGTCATTTAATTTTTCGTTATGCTGCCAGCCGCAGATTTGATGAACCATTTTCATAAGAGTGATCTTTTCAGCACTAGCGTTATTCCATGAATTAAACCATTCCTCAATTGCTACGTAATCTCGTTCTGCAACTTCCATTACTTCTGGCGGAATTAAATTTTGATTTTTTATCGCTATTCGGTCATCCGATTCATCAAAATAGATGTTTGCACCCGATTTCCATATTTGGCTTAGAATCATTAGTACTTGCATGGAAATCACTCCTTCGAGTTATTGAAAAATCAGAAAGTTATTCAAAAAACAGAAATAGTTATTAAAGAAAAATCCTTTAACCCTTAGAGCCACAAGGGATTGAGGCGAAAAGTTATTTTTGTTATCGGTATTTGGGTATTACTGCTCCTAATAATACTTATATATTTTTTTATTTTTTTAATTAATAGAAAAACAAATAACTAAAGTAACTAAATAACATTAAAAGTTAACTCAAACCCTTGGTAATACTGGTTTTTCAAAAAGTTATTAAAAGTTATTGAAGCACCAAAACAGTTATTTAATGACCTTAAAAAAGCTATTTTGTTCGGTTTCGGTAACCCCTTTAGTAACTGGCATTCTCTCTTTTAGGGTAATTCCTGTTAAATATGTTTTATTGCCAGCACCCTTCAATTTACCGAAACTTTTTGTTTCTAACATTCGATAAAATGATCTGTTCCCTAATGTGCGTTCACCTGATTTAAAGCACCAATTGTCATAAACGTTGTATAATTCTTTCGCTTCGATTTTGATTGCTTCATTTTTGGGCTCATCAATGTAACAAATTTCACCCAAGAACGGCGCTAATATATCCATTTCTTCTTTGTAATTACCGGTTGCATCCGTTACAACTTTCGGGTCTTGCAGCCCTAACCTCTGCCACTTCAAGCAACCCTCAATGGCCCAATTTAAAATCCCTGGCATTTCAAATGACAATTTTTCCTCCAACTTTTTATCACGCTCATGCGGCTTTAGATTTAAAGTAAATGGGATAATTTTTACACGTCTCCAAATACCATCGTCTACACCGCCGATAATTGGCTTATGATTTGTAGTGAAGAACACCTTGAATTCTGGGAGAAATTCAAAATATTCT
>NZ_PHNG01000655.1:0-109742 GCF_002803435.1 Bacillus sp. mrc49
CCTCTCTTTGAAAAGTTGAATAAAATGCACTTTCTATTCAACCTTTCTAGAAATATAATGAAACGGAAAGGAGGCAATAAGAATGAAGCATGATTCTATGCACCAAGGGCATAAAGAGCATAATAAACGGGTAGCGGAGTTTCACAAAAAACACGCTGCTCAAGTAGCTAATGGAGAAAACGGAACCGGTTGGTTAGCCAAGCTCGAAACCTCTTTTTTTCATAAAGTACTTGTTCCTCTTAAAATTGTGAAATAACATCTTTTTTTCTGCTTCTGCTCTTTGAGGAGCAGTTTTTTTGATTTTATATAAATACTTTATGATTCAGTATGTGTCAACTCTGCGATAAATCTTTATGAACTAAAGGGGCAGGTTAGTTCATAAAGGAAGTCTATATTAGCCTTAATTTCAAAGTTAAACTGTTATGATTATAAAATTGACTTTATGACTAAGAAATAAATACTGACTATTATAATTGAAGGTATCCTAAAATGTGTACCTTATTCAACTACTTCTTCTTATAGACCCGCATAAAATAATATACTGCAAGGGAAGTTAATCCAACATTCGTATATATATAAAATATACCGGCATACCATATATTTTTTTCAGCAAGTGGGTCGAAAATATAATGTAAAAAATGATTTATTGCCACATACAATATGCAAACATACCAGAATACCTGCTCTTTTCCTGAAATGAATTTTTTAACAAGTTGAAGAATAACAAACCAAAGCACGAGTATACATAATGTGCCAATAAAATTGAAGGGATAAGGTACAAAATAAAAAATGTATCCACTATAAAAAAACCCAATAAGGGATAACAAAAGCATTAATAGTGATTTTCTGGATTCTTTTCGTGTAATAAAAATATATAAACCGACTAAAATACCAACACAAGAATAAATGTAGTGAAATAAATTTCCCAATTCAAAACCTCAAATTCAGCAACGGATTTTTTCCAATAAATAGCGACATTCTTATCCTATTATAGGTTAAACTGCTCGGAAATAAAGGCCTTTCAACAATCACTTTACTGTTGAGATATCTCTACGATGTTTAACAAAACCTAAAATATGTTCCCAATTCAGATAATTGTCGAGGTTTTGTAGCCATACCATTAAATCGTTGCATCCACCCTTTCAACTGCTTTACATTTTAAAAAAATAATTTCTAATATTTTAGGCTGGTGAAGTAGTGCTACTGAAGTTTAGCGCTGCAAACAGGCAGGTTAGTTAAGAAGGTAATATTTGGGTTGATATGGATATAAGTAGAAAAGATAATTTTTGGAGAGGATATGAGGGATGTAACGGAATGGTTATTGGGGTTAAGAACCATGGAGGCTTATTCAGAGTGTCAAGGCATTAATATTGGCGATGATTTATTTTACTACGTTTTTAATGTTATTATTGATATATGCCAAGTTAGCAGTACACTAATAAAGTAATAAGGTTTAGTTCAGTAAAATAAGGTATATTATATTTGTTGAATAGATTCTCTTTACAGACAAGAAAAGTAGGTGAATAAAGTGGGAAAATATCAATTGGATTACAAAAGTCAGGTAGCTGTGACAAAGTTTCATGAAAAACAGAAGCCTGCCAAATTTGATAAAAAGCAACAAATTGAAAAAATACGTGCGGAGTATTTGAAAAAGAAGCAAAAACAAACAGATCAATAATAGGAATGAAAACATAGGAAGACTAAAATCTCCCTATGTTTTTTTATTTTTTTAAGTATTATTTGATCATTCATTTCCAAGTACAAGATTGGAGCTCATACAATCAATGATTCGTGTTGCGTCAGGAATCCGATAAGAAAAGCCCAATTTAAAGAAATTGGGCTTTTCAGAATGTGGACAAATTCTATTGTCTTGGCAGCCAATATGGCCGAGTAAATTCATTGATAAAAATGAGGAAATGTGATAAATTTATATAGTTACTGCACGAATTTATTTTTTTGTATATATTATCCCTTATTTTAATTATACAACATAAAATCCTATCCGGTCAACCACTTTTTTTAAAGGGAACGGGCGGACAGTGTAATGGGTTGATCAGTTGAAGAATTTTTGTAATTTGATCCGTCTTGGTATAGAGCGAAAAATGGGAGGGAAAGAAATGAAACCATATGTACTGGAGTTTCGGGAAATCGATAAAACGCAGCTTTTGCTCACTGGGGGAAAAGGGGCGAATTTAGGGGAACTATTGAAGATTGATGGAATTCAAGTGCCAGAAGGGTTTTGTGTTACGACCGAAGCTTATCAAAAAGCCCTCGAACAAAACGAAGCTTTCTCCGCCTTGTTGGATCGACTAGCAATGCTAAAAGTAGGGGATCGAGGTCAAATTGGTGAAATCAGCAGGGAAATCCGACAAGTCATTATGGATAGGGAGATTCCTTCCGATGTTGTGGAAGCTGTTGCTCACCATCTCTCCCGGTTTGGCGATGAACATACGTATGCAGTGCGTTCCAGTGCAACTGCTGAAGATTTGCCACACGCCTCTTTTGCCGGTCAACAAGATACCTATCTAAATATCATCGGCGTCGATTCGATCTTACAGCATATAAGTAAATGCTGGGCCTCCTTGTTTACGGATCGTGCTGTGATTTATCGAATCCAAAACGGATTTGAGCATCACTTGGTTCATTTATCCGTTATCGTTCAAAGAATGGTTTTTCCACAGGCTTCAGGGGTTTTATTTACCGCGGACCCGATTACTTTTAACCGAAAGCTGCTATCGATCAATGCCAGTTTTGGACTTGGAGAAGCACTGGTCTCTGGCACGGTCTCTCCCGATTGTTATAAAGTCCAGGAAGGGAAAATCGTGGATAAGAGGATAGAAACCAAGAAATGGGAGGTCTTTGGACGAAAAGAAGGCGGAACGGAGACACGGCAGATCGATCCTGATCAGCAAAAGGCCCAAACGCTCACTGAACAGCAAATGTTACAACTGGCACGCATCGGCAGACGGATCGAAGCTTATTTTGGCTGTCCGCAAGATATCGAATGGTGTTTGGTTGATGATACATTTTATATGGTTCAGAGTCGGCCAATCACTACATTGTACCCGATTCCTGAAGCGAATGATCAAGACAATCACGTCTATGTCTCTGTCGGTCATCAACAAATGATGACAGATGCCATGAAACCGCTCGGATTGTCTTTTTTCCTGTTAACGACAATGGCACCCATGCATAAAGCTGGTGGTAGGTTATTTGTGGATATCACACGTAATTTGGCTTCGCCTGACAGCAGGAAAATGTTATTGGATGCCATGGGGCAACATGATCTGCTCATGAAAGACGCGCTTATGACCATAATCGAGCGAGGAGATTTCATAAAAACTTCACCAAAAGCTAAGCAAGAACAGAGTTCCGGTAAAAGCAATAAAAGTGTACCGCCTGCTAATTCTAGGGCACCAATCGAAAACGATCCGACAATCGTTTCTGAATTGATTAAGAGTAGTCAAACATCGATAGAAGAGTTGAAACAAAACATCGAAACCGAAAGAGGGTCGGATTTATTTGATTTCATTCTGGAAGATATCCAGATACTGAAGAAGATTTTGTTTGACCCAACAAGTACAGCTGTGTTTATGTCTGCTATGGATGCTTCAGCTTGGATCAATGAAAATATGAAGGAGTGGTTAGGTGAAATAAACGCAGCCGACACCCTTTCCCAATCTGTACCAAACAATATTACTTCGGAAATGGGTCTGGCGCTATTGGAGGTCGCAGATGTGATTCGGCCTTATCCGGAAGTCATTGATTATTTACAACATGTAAAAAATGATACCTTTTTGGAAGAACTGGTCAAGTTTGATGGTGGACAGGAAACACAAGATGCCATCCGTGATTATCTCAGCAAATATGGAATGCGATGTACGGGAGAAATCGATATGACTAAAACTCGCTGGAGCGAAAAACCAACGACACTTGTCCCCGTGATTCTTGGCAATATCAGAAACTTTGAGCCTAATGCCAGCAATCGGAAATTTGAGCAAGGAAGACAGGAAGCCTTGAAAAAAGAACAAGCGTTATTGGATCGATTGAAGCAATTACCCGATGGCGAACAAAAAGCCAAGGAAACAAAACGAATGATCGACCTAATCCGGAATTTTAGCGGGTATCGCGAATATCCGAAATACGGCATGATTAGTCGCTACTTCGTCTATAAGCAGGCCATGCTGAAAGAAGCCGAGCAACTCGTACGAGCGGGCGTCATTCATGATAAGGAGGATATATACTATCTAACTTTTGAAGAACTTCACGAAGTCGTACGCACAAATGAACTGGATTACCAGATCATCAGCAAACGGAAAGATGAGTACAGATTATATGAAAAACTAACTCCGCCGCGTGTTATCACGTCTGATGGCGAAATCATTACCGGTGAGTACAAACGAGATAAACTCACAGCCGAAGCTATTGCAGGTCTGCCGGTTTCTTCCGGAGTCATAGAGGGCAGGGCACGCGTGATCTTAAACATGGAGAATGCAAATCTGGAGGATGGAGATATACTGGTTACAACCTTCACCGATCCTAGCTGGACACCATTGTTTGTATCCATAAAAGGTCTTGTCACCGAAGTTGGCGGACTGATGACCCATGGCGCAGTCATCGCACGTGAATATGGCTTGCCAGCCGTTGTCGGTGTTGAAAAGGCCACCAAGCTGATAAAAGATGGGCAACGCATTCGAGTGAATGGAACAGAAGGTTATATAGAAATACTCTAATTCATCATGTTGATGAATAACGATATTCATGTCTTTGAAAAGGGGTTGGGAATTTAAAAATTCCGAACCCCTTTTTGAGATTCTGCCTTATCGATTACATGTATTTCAATAATTTATATGCCAAAATAGCTAAGTATAACTTTATGCCATTATCATAATGGTCTAGGTCCAATCCGGTTTTTTTCTGTATCTGATCTAGCCTATATTTCAGTGTATGGCGATGAATATATAGCTCACTTGCCGTTTTTTTGATGCTTTGATTGAAAAAAAGATAAGCTTCAAGTGTTGTAATGAGGTCTACCCCTTTTGCATCAAATAGATTTCCAAGATATTTTTGGTGAAATTCCTCTAAATCCACCCCTGATTCTTTCATTTCCATCAGTAATTGATATACCCCAAAATCATTGTAATGGGCGATCGATTTTGGTTTAAATAGAACTTGGGAAAAACGTGCGGCTTGCTCGGATTCAGCAGCACGTTTATGTAATTCATGAATGTTGGCAGCTGTTATACCAATCCCTATGGCTATCGGTTCATTTAACGATGTTGAATTCCAACTATTTAAGAGGCTCTCCGCTAAGCCTATACTATTCGATCCAGGTTTTGCTTCCGCCATAATCATCACACTATCGGATTTCGTCCGCATAAGGTAGGGGATTTTCGACTTTCCCATAGTGTGTTGAATCATTTCGGTTAATTGATTGTATTTTTCATCAAGGTTCTCCTCATTCAATGATGGAAAATAAATGAATAAGATACTTTGTGGGTTTGAAAGGTCTACGCCTAATTTACGTCCTCTCTCGATCATATCTTGATTATTGGGGATTATGGGATTCAATATTTCATCAAGGAAGTCACTGGTAAGCCGCAATTGGGTCTCCTCTATTGCTCTTCTTCGCAAAAATTCAATGGCATATACAGTCGTCGCATGCTCGATTGCGATTGAATCCAATTCTTCCGATAACCTTTTTTCCTTTATGATGAGTACATTTCCGTAGGTATGTTTATTGGCGATAATAGGTTGACTGATCATTTTGTAGTTATCCATTTGTTTTTCATATAGATTTGTTAAATTGTCGATATCAATAAAGTCATGTTTTAGGCAGGAGCTTATTATTTCATCTTGTGCCATAAGGATGATACTTGCATCCAGTATGTCATGAAGGGTTTTCGTAATCGGATCGAATCCGTGCCCTTCCAATACAAGCCGTGTAAACTCCTTATGGATACGCAGCGAATACTCCAATGTTTGGCTTTGTTTGTTCACAATTTGTACGAGTAGTTCTTTTGTGATCATCGAAAAATTTATGTCTTGAGGAATTTCAATTAAGGGCAGGGCAAATTCGTCGGCGATGGCGATAAATGATTTTGGAATTTCCTTTAGATAAAAACCGGTATATATGGCTATTCCAGATAGTTTTCCGCTGGATAAAAGCTTTTCGAATACCTTGCGTTTCTCCGTATTTTCTCCTAATCCGAATCCTGTTGTAATCAAAAACTCTCCATCTTGTAAACGATGGATATCTTCAATTACCTCCACAATGGTTACCCATTTGAGCCAATTTTGTAAGCCCTTTTTGCCAGCCATTAATTTGGTTTGTTGCATAATCGGCAGTTGCAACGCTTCATACATTCGAATCGCCATAGATAGCCCCCCAGTGAGTAAACATCGATTAGTCTATCATCCATTATACACAGTGTACAATGGAACCCCGATTTTTTCATCCGTTTGTCAAATTGTGGTTTGTCGGAAAATTTAATAAAGTTTTAGTATACTCTTATAATCCGAGGGAGCTGTAAAGGATGAAGGAACGAGATTATTTAATTAAACCGATATTAGGTAAGCGATATCCAATGGCAGCATCGGCAAAAGGCATATATATATATGATCAGGATGGAAAGAAATATATCGATGGGTCTTCGGGAGCTGTAACAGTAAGTATAGGACACGGTGTACAGGAGGTTATCAACGAAACTCTTGCACAGGCAGAAAAGATTTCATTTTCCTATCGATCGCAATTTACCAATGAACCAGCTGAAAAACTAGCGGAAAAATTGAGTCAATTGGCTCCTGGAGATCTTAATTGGTCATTCTTTGTCAATAGCGGTTCGGAAGCGACCGAGACA
The DNA here is from genome assembly GCF_002803435.1 of Bacillus sp. mrc49. Classification (NCBI taxonomy): domain Bacteria; kingdom Bacillati; phylum Bacillota; class Bacilli; order Caryophanales; family Bacillaceae; genus Bacillus; species Bacillus sp. mrc49. The sequence goes on from NZ_PHNG01000655.1 coordinate 6,861, forward strand.
GCAATGAAGATTGCGATCCAATATTGGCAAGAAAAGGGGAAACTGAAAAAAGACCGCATTATATCCAGATGGTCGAGCTATCACGGAATTACAATGGGAGCATTATCCATGTCAGGGCATGTGCTGAGAAGACAGAGATTTTCATCGTTGTTAGCTGCTTATCCTTCCGTATCTGCCCCATACACGTATCGTCGGCCGGAGCACGTAACGGAAGAGGAGTGGGGTTTTCTTTGTGCACAAGAACTAGAAACGGAGATTAGGCGCATTGGGGCAGAACGTGTTGCTGCATTTATTGCCGAGCCGATTATAGGCGCTTCTGGTGGGGCCATCACGCCACCAGCTAATTATTATCAGAAAATCAAAGAAATTTGTGAGCGTTATGACGTCCTATTTATCGCAGATGAGGTAATGACCGGAATTGGCCGTACCGGGAAAATGTTTGCCATCGAGCATTGGAATGTTACGCCGGACCTTATGACCCTAGGAAAAGGAATGAGTTCAGGGTATACCCCCATGGCAGCCACCCTAGTCAGCGATAAAGTCATGGAACCCATATTGAACGGATCCAAGACCATTATGGGAGGCCATACTTATAGTGCCAATCCGCAATCTGCAGCAGTTGCCCTAAAAGTCATTGAATACGTGGAGAAACATCAATTGGTAGAAAAAGCAGAAGAACAAGGTAACTATCTGATGAGTAAATTGAAAGCGCTCCTATCGTCGTATGAAATGATTGGGGACATAAGGGGAAAGGGTCTTTTGATTGGAATGGAGTTTGTCGCAAACCGGGAGAATAAAAACCCTTATCCACCTGAATCAGATGTAACGAACCGGGTAATTGAACATGCTTTTGATAAAGGGTTACTTGTTTATCCAGCTTCAGGAGCCATTAATGGGAAAGGGGATGCCATTATCATTTCGCCACCCTTGGTTATTACAAAAGGTGAAGTGGATCGTTTAGTAGATATTTTAGAAGAGGCCATTTCCGAGGTGCAATGTGAACTCCGTCTGGAGGGGAAGGCAGATCCTACTGTCCAATTTTAAACAAGGATGAGCCAGGATGGAGCCTTTTCGATATACGACGTGGGCGGCCATCCTGAGGAGTTTATAGAAAAAAAACGCCCGGAGAAGTAGCTGGTGCAGCACTTCTGCGGGATTTAAGTTAAGGAGGATACATGATGTCTATTCAAAATCTGCCTTTTTTCACTCGAATCGAGACGGGGGAAAGTTTTACGATGGAACTCTATCTTGATCATGCAAATCAACGATTGCGCATTGATGATTATCGGGGAAATATCAAAACAGTGATAACTCGATCACTCGTCATCACTCAGGAGCATGGCTTTACAAAATTGATCCTTAAAGCCAGACAAGAAGATTTATCTGCGACATTGGCTCGTGGGTTTGTGCTCGAAGGAATATTGAGGAAGTATTTTAATGGGAATGATGCTTATTGCATGGCCTTGTATTTTACTGATGAAAGGCGGACAAGTGACGATTGGATGAGGGAAGACAAAATTATCCAGGATGTCATCGATATTCCTAGAGTGATAGAAAAGCGGCAACTGCCTGAAGATTATTCCCTTCGATTTGCTGAAGTCGAAGATGCACATGAGCTGGCTAAGTTATATGGTGAAATTTTTGAAACCTATCCAACACCAATGAATGATGCGGGCTATATCAAAAAAGTGATGGAGGAAGGTACGATCTTTAGTGTTATCCAATATGAAGGATCGATTGTCAGTGCTGCCTCCGCGGAAGTATGTGAAATGTATCATAATGCTGAAATGACAGACTGTGCTACGATTCCTCATCATCGGAAACATGGTTTTATGAAGGTGCTTATCTCGTCATTGGAGCAAGAACTTATCAGGAAAAATATTTATTGTTCCTACTCTTTGGCACGGTCTTTGTCGATGGGGATGAACGCCGTCTTTCACCAGCTTGGGTATGAATATGGAGGAAGATTAACGAAGAATTGCAATATTTGGGATAAGTATGAGGACATGAATATCTGGGGGAAAGATTTATCTTCAGGTGATGGAGACTTTAAATAGGCATATGTTTCAGATGAAGAAACTGGAAGCTTCAGTTGAGAGGTAGGAGGAACCACATATGAAGCAGGTCATTTCTAAAAAAAACAAAATTGTGACTCTGGAAGAAGCAATCGAGTATATAAAGGATGGATGTACGCTCATGTATGGCGGGTTTGGGGGAGTGGGGACGCCGCCAACGCTCATACAGGGCATCCTGGACAAGGGGGTCAAGGATTTAACTTTGATTGGCAATGATACAGGATTCCCCGATATCGGAATTGGCAGGCTAGTAACCCTTGAAAGGGCCAAAAAGGTCATCGCCTCTCATATCGGATCTAATCCTAATGCCGGTCGGCTCATGACGGAAGGGAAGCTGCAGGTGGAATTTTCCCCGCAAGGGACATTAGCTGAAAGGGTTCGTGCCGGGGGAGTGGGCTTGGGTGGGATATTTGTTGATGTCGGGATTGGAACGATAGCCGAAGAAGGCAAGGACAAAATTGTCATCGATGGCAAGGAGTACTTGACCGAAACCGCTTTGACCTCGGAAGTGAGCATCGTCTATGCCAAAAAGGCTGATCCGTTGGGGAATTTGGTATATGACAAAAGTGCCCGAAACTTCAATCCGCTGGTAGCGATGGCAGGAGCCCTTACGATAGCCGAGGTAGAAGAGATCGTTCCGGCCGGCGAATTGGATCCGGAATGTATTGCCACGCCAGGCATTTATGTAGATATGGTGATTCCAACAAAAGGGGTGAATTGGAAATGGGCATGGGAGTAGATGTACGGAATCGCATCGCGAAACGCGCTGCCAAGGAAATCCATGACGGATTGATCGTTAATTTAGGGATTGGCATCCCTACCTTAGTGGCCGATCATTTACCAAAAGATATCCATGTTCTGTTTCATGCCGAAAACGGTGTTCTTGGAACAGGCCCCAGTCCAAATCAGGGGGAAGAGGATCCTGCTCTCTGTAACGCAGGAGGGGTACCGATCACGACTGTAATGGGGGCTTCTTACTTTGATAGTGCTGCGGCATTTGGCATGATTCGCCGAGGGTACATCGACATTACCATCCTCGGGGCATTGGAAGTTAGTGAAACGGGGGATTTGGCGAATTGGATTGTCCCAGGCAAACGGGTACCGGGGATGGGCGGAGCAATGGAGCTTGCCCAAAAAGCGAAAAAGGTGATTGTCTTGATGAATCATGTGAACAAACAGGGTGAATCGAAAATTTTAAAGAAATGCACACTGCCTTTAACAGCAAGACAAAGTGTAGATATGATCATTACCGAAATGGCTGTCATTGAAGTGACAGAAGAGGGATTGGCATTGAAGGAAGTCATGGCGCCTTATACAGTGGCCGATGTGATTGCGAATACAGAGGCAACGCTGAAAATCGGGGCTGCTGTCAACAGCATCGAATAGGCAAGAGGCGTGCAGGATTGACAGTCACATTGATGCATGGAATATAGACTTCACAGTTTAAGTACGGAATGGTCACGCTATGTATGGCTGGTGAAATGGGAGTTTCAGTGATCTATGAGAATATGCGCATATAAGGAGGATGAAAGTGGCGAATTTTAAAAAACGAATCAACCAATGGATCAAGGATCATCGGGAAGAAGGAACGGACTTATTGCAAAGATTGGTGCAAGCCCCGAGTACCCAAGGAAATGAAGCGGGGGCGCAGGCCATCGTTGCCCAAAAAATACGGGAAATGGGCCTGCAGGTCGATATTTGGGAGCCTGACGGCGGGGAACTGAAAAAACATCCCTATTTCTATTCTCCCCGCAGCGAATTTTCCAATAGCCAAAATGTGGTAGGGATTATGAAGGGGACCGGAGGAGGCCGTTCCATCATCCTGAACGGACACATCGACGTGGTTCCGGATGGTGATCGAAATCAGTGGGATGACGATCCATATAGCGGAGCCATTAAGGATGGGAAAATGTTTGGACGTGGCGTAACAGATATGAAGGGGGGCAATGTATCCCTTATCCTTGCCATCCAGGCATTAAAGGAAAATGGCATCCAGTTAAAAGGAGATGTCATATTTCAAAGTGTGATTGAAGAAGAAAGCGGTGGTGCCGGAACGTTGGCAGCCGTCCTGAGGGGATACAAAGCCGATGCTGCTCTTATCCCTGAACCAACGAATATGAGGATCTTCCCTAAACAGCAGGGGTCGATGTGGTTCCGGGTTCTAGTAAAAGGTCGCTCGGCTCACGGCGGAACAAGGTATGAAGGCGTTAGTGCCATTGAAAAGAGCATGACCGTAATAAATCACATTCGTGCTCTGGAAGAAAAGCGAAATGCACGTATCAGTGATCCGCTCTATCGGAACACGCCCATCCCGATACCAATCAATTTAGGGGTCATTGAAGGCGGTAATTGGCCATCCTCCGTTCCTGATCTCGTGAAAATGGAAGGTAGAATGGGTGTTGCGCCAGAGGAAACGATGGAGCAAGCGAAAAACGAAATGGCCGAGTGGCTATTAAAGATCAAGGAAGTAGATGAATGGTTCAAGAATCACCCGCCCGTTTTAGAATGGTTCGGGGCACGCTGGGTCCCAGGGGCAATTGATGTGGAACATGAACTCATGAATACACTCGTCAATCAATTTAGGGAAGTTGCTGGACAAGAGCCGGTCATTGAAGCCTCTCCATGGGGGACTGATGGAGGATTGCTGACTCATGTCGGTGAAACGCCTTCCATCGTTTTTGGTCCTGGCGTAACGGAGGTCGCTCATTATCCCAATGAATACATCTTACTGGACCATGTATTCACGACGGCGGAAATCATTGCCCTCGCTTTAATTCAATGGTGTGGAATGGAACCATTGCAGGATGAGCATTATGCGGTCCTGGCAAGTAACGAAGACAAATGAAGCGTAATTTGATATCTATTGAAATGAACGCTTAAAACAATTCATTTTGATTTTTGCCAGTAAAGTGAAGCGGCAATTGGGGTAGGAACCTTGCTATTGAACGGACAAGGTTCTTGCCTTCAGTCAGTAAGGGTAAATACATCTCTAGCAATATTTCTTAAAGCTTTGGGCAGTAGTTTTTAGTGTAGTGCTAACTTACGGTCCATGATGAGATAAATAGAATTTTTTAGATTATGGCAAACTTCACCCCTTGGTGAGCTTGCTTTTTTTTGTGCCCAAACGGCCGATTTCAATAAAAACATGGTACCAATCGTGCAGTCACCCCTTATGAGGAACCTCCTATCCACTTCCTTGCTTTGACCGAAGAAAATGATAACAATCCATTCAGCGTCTCCTCATCTATGCAAATACCTCATTAAATCAAAGGAGGTAATTAGATTGTATTTTTTTACAATTTTATCCCGGCTCGTTACAAATTCCCATTATTGATAAACATTATTTAGGATAACTTCATTTATTGTGGATAACTTAGAAATGAAATCTTAAAAGAAAGGATACATATATGAAAATAAAATGGGTTTTATTGGCTATTCTTTCTACCTTAGTTAATGTGCTTTTTGGATGTGAACGATTAGCGGTTTTAGATCCTAAAGGACCTCAGGCCCAAACGCAAGCCAATGTGATATGGCTATCCATTGCGATCATGGCGGTTATCGTCATTATTGTTTGTGCTTTTTTAGTTTATGTGTTAGCGAAATACCGTGACGCTAAACTGCCTAAAGAGTATGAACCACCTTACATTGAAGGGAACCATGTCGTTGAATCGATAATTGTTGGGGTGCCGATATTAATCGTCATTTTCTTCTCCGTTGTTTCCGTCATTTCCAACAATAAAGTGGAAGCCACTCCGGAAGAGTACAAAGGTCAAGATCCATTGGTGATTTACGCTTCGACATCTGACTGGAAGTGGCATTTCAGTTATCCAGAAAACGATATCGAGACCGTGAACTATTTGTATATCCCGACAAATCGACCACTCGAATTCAAACTCTATTCATTCGGGCCTATCACGAGTTTCTGGGTTCCGCAACTTGGCGGACAAAAATATGCCATGTCCAACATGGTGACCACCTTGCATTTGGCAGCGGACGAATCAGGGGAAATGATGGGACGAAATGCGAACTTCAGCGGGAAGGGATTCGCTCAGAATATGTTCCATGTCGAAGCGGTGTCTCAAGATAAGTTTGATGAATGGGTCAAGGAAGTAAAAGCAACTGCAAAACCCATCACGGAAGAAAAATTCAATCAATTATTAAAACCGGGTTACGCAGGGCAGTTGACCTTTACTGGAACTCACTTGGGCTTCTCACCAGCACCGGAGGGTGAAAATGCTGGACATCATCATGGCTCTAGTAATTCTGATGCGAATTCAAAAGGCGACCATATGGAACATGATCATAAAACAAATGATGGTAATGAAAAGTCAGAACACAATCATGAATGATTTCCTGGTCCCTCTCATGAAAAATATGGTTAGAAAGGAAACATAACAGTATGGGGTTCTTCACTAGATTTCTTATACCTAATCCTAGTCCAGTCATCTACACATCAATGGTAGCCATTGGTGTTACTGTTCTCTTGATCATTTTTGGTTTAACCCACTTTAAGAAATGGTTTTATTTATGGAGTGGCTGGCTGACGACGGTCGATCATAAAAGAATAGGCATCATGTATTTGATCGCTGCTTTGCTGATGTTATTCCGTGGTGGGGTAGATGCCGTGATGATGCGTGCGCAACTTGCCATACCGGATAACAAATTATTGGATTCACAGCACTATAATGAAATTTTTTCTACACACGGGGTCGTGATGATTCTCTTTATGGCGATGCCATACATCATGGCCTTGATGAATTTCGTCGTGCCATTACAAATTGGAGCCCGGGATGTAGCATTCCCGCGTCTGAATGCGATAAGCTTCTGGTTATTTTTTATGGGGGCAATGCTATTCAACATCTCATTTGTAATCGGCGGCTCCCCCGATGCGGGGTGGTCATCTTATTTCCCGCTTGCAGGCAATGAGTTCAGTCCGCATGTTGGAACGAATTATTATATGATTGCCATTCAAATTGCCGGAATTGGGACGTTAATGACGGGGATCAACTTTTTGACGACCATCCTTAAAATGAGGGCACCCGGCATGACATTAATGAGATTGCCGATGTTTACTTGGTCTTCTTTAGTCACAAGCGTCATCATCATTTTCGCCTTCCCTGTATTAACAGTGGCGCTGATCATGGGGACGATGGACCGACTATTCGCCACCAAGTTTTTCACGATGACCGACGGCGGAATGGATATGCTTTGGGCTAACTTGTTCTGGGTTTGGGGACATCCTGAAGTATACATCCTGATCTTGCCGGCATTTGGTCTATTCAGTGAGATTATCCCAACTTTTTCACGTCGTAACCTTTATGGGTATCGATCAATGGTGGCTTCGATGGTGTTTATCTCGATCTATTCATTTTTCGTTTGGACGCACCATTTCTTTACAATGGGGCAAGCAGCCTATGTCAATAGCATTTTCTCGATCACGACGATGGTGATTGCCATTCCGACTGGGATCAAGATATTCAACTGGTTGCTCACGATGTGGAGAGGTAGAATCAGATTTACCGTACCGATGCTTTATTCGATCGGCTTCATCCCGCTTTTCACGATCGGTGGTGTTACCGGGGTCATGCTGGCGATGTCAGCCGCGGATTACCAATATCATAATACGATGTTTTTAGTGGCTCACTTCCACAATGTCATCATTCCGGGAGTAGTATTCGCCGTGCTTGGTGCCGCCACTTACTACTGGCCGAAAATGTTCGGTTTCTTGCTGAATGAGAGGCTGGGGAAATGGGCATTCTGGTTTTTGACCATCGGTTTTTGCTTGGCATTCTTCCCGATGTATATCACGGGGTTGGATGGTCAAGCACGCCGGATATACACATACTCTGAATCGACTGGTTTCGGACCATGGAATATGGTTACGTTTATCGGTACAGTACTTATGGCCATCAGCTTCTTTTTAATCGTTTATACGGTTTACTATAGCATTCGCCATGCGCCAAAGGATGTCGGTGATGATCCGTGGGATGCACGTTCCCTTGAATGGGCCACTCATAATCCAGTCCCGGAATATAACTTTGCGATCATTCCGCAAGTCAACTCAAGGGAAGCGTTTTGGGATGCCAAATATAAAGGTGTTGAATTATTCAAGGGTGACTATGAAAAAATCCATATGCCAAATAACAGCGGCGGACCGTTCATCCTATCCTGTATCTTCTTTGTCTTTGGATTTTCGTTAATATTCAGCATCTGGTTTCTTGCGATCATTGGGTTAATCGGCATCTTTGTTTGCATGGCCCTTCGTTCATTCGAAATAGATCATGGCCATTACATTTCTGTAGAAGAAATTAAAGAGACGGAAGCAAAATACGGGGGTGTCAATAAATGAAGATCGATCACTCGCAGCCTCTTGAATATAGCACGGAACAAAATCGGCTGAATATTTTAGGCTTCTGGATTTTCCTAGGTGCCGAAATCATGCTTTTTGCAACACTCTTCGCCTCTTATTTTACATTGGTGGATCGTACCGGTAACGGCCCGGCTGGAGCGAAAATTTTTGAAATCACTCCAGTCCTTGCTGAAACATTCCTGCTCTTGACAAGCAGTTTTGTCATCGGTCTTGGCATTCACGCCATGCGTCTTGGCCACAAGAAAGCCATGTTGACTTTCTTCGTAATCACTCTCCTTCTTGGACTAGGGTTCCTGGGGTTTGAAATCACGGAGTTCATTACTTATTATCACGAAGGAGCTACGCTGCAAACCAGTGCCTTCACATCGGTGCTCTTTACAACATTAGGGACACATGGAGCGCATGTCACATTAGGACTTTTCTGGGGTTCATTTATTATCCTGCAAGTGAAAAAACGCGGATTGACACCGGAAACAGCCAATAAATCCTTCATTTTCTCTCTTTACTGGCATTTCTTGGACATCGTTTGGATTTTCATCTTCACGTTTATCTACATGAAAGGAATGACCTGAACATGAAGGAATTATTCCCGGCTAAACAAGTATGGGGTTTTGTATTTTCATTGCTCTTGACGTTTGTCGCTCTTTTGGTTTACTTCTTCAATATGTCTAAAGCGATGGGAATGACGATCTTTATATTGACAGCATTCATCCAAGCAGCTGTTCAACTAGTGGTGTTCATGCATGCTCGTGAAACGGATGATAGCAAATCGATTTTCATGACTTTGTATTGCGCTATATTCCTGGCTATCATCACTGTCGTCGGTACAATCCTATGTATGATCTGGGGTTGGACTTATTGATAGGAAACGGAAGGCGTTCGCACTGCATGTATCAGCACTGGCTACCTCGTCGGATACAAGAGGGAACGCATGCAGGTATGCAAAGCTCAGGAAAAGGTCGGAAGTTAAAAGATCAATGAAATAGGATGTGTTACCTCATTTACCAGGAGCTGATCAGCAGCTCCTTTTCTTATGGAACTAACGGGGCAGGAACGATGCATTAGTTAGGCTCTTTTTGTTTTTCGAACGAAACGATTTAAGCGGACTCCTGGAAATCGACTACCCGATCACTTGATGCATAGCAACAAAGCCATGCAAAAACAGCCATCAGTTATTAACCGCATGAAATCGGCATATGTTAACTGAAAGGAGTGAAATGAAAATGCAAAGTCCACCAAATAATGCTTATCGTGAGATATTGCCGCCTGGGCATTATGCGTATTCAAGCGGTTTTCCTACCATGATGAAAAATTTATCGCCGACATATACGATACCTACCGAACCTGTTTTTTTAGATCATTTACTTATGAATTTAGAAAAGACCATTGTCGTCGCCACGACTATGGGGGCATTAGAAGGGAAATTGACAGGAGTTGCCATTGACCACATTCAACTCACTATCGGAAATATAAATTACCATATTCGTCATCAACATATTGTCTACTACACTGGTAAGCCTTAACCGCGTCTTAGGACGCTTTTTTACGTTCGGAATGTACGTAGTCTTTTATGCATTAACAGTCAATACATACCGTTCATCGTGCTGATCGAAATTAGCAGCGGGACAGCTGGGGAAGTGGAATAAACTCATTGAAACCTCCGAGGTAAACGAGCATGATGAAGCTTTCGATAGTCCCCCCTTTTTATCCCGGATTACACATAGGTTCAAGAAGGTATCAGTGAATCTTTTGGCGAAAATATAAAGAGCTGACATTCAATGATGAGTGGAAAAAAAACGACTACTGATCACTTTAGGGGGAAATATAGTGAAACAAACATTACTGATCATCGATGCCCAACAGGATTTAATAGAAGGCAATAAAGAAGAACAAGGCGTCTACGAGAAAGAAAAGCTTGTTAATAACCTGAATGCTGTAATTGAAAAAGCGATAAATGAGGGAATTTCCGTCGTTTTTATAAGAGATATAGATGTTTCAAATGGAGAAGGACCTGGATTTCAGATACACAGGGATATTAGGGTGCCAGCAACTGCCATCATATTCGATAAAGCTGCCACAAATTGCTTTTATGGCACGCCCTTACACCAACATTTAAGTGAAAACGATGTAAACCATATTGTAATGATGGGATGTAAAACGGAACATTGCATTGATTCAGCTGTCAGAACAGCAACAATCAATCATTTTGACGTAACATTAGTTGGTGATGGACATTCTACGTCAGATTCCAAAAACCTAACTGCAAAGCAAATAATCCTTCATCATAATGAAATCCTTCACGGGCACTATAATGTAGACAATTTTTCCATTGAGAGAAATGCTGATGAAGAATTATTCAACCCTCTTCACGATCATTACCGAGAAGCATCATCTCCAACTAATGTGTGAGTAGCTGAGGACCTGAGCTGTCATCTGGCAGCTTTTTTTTATGGAATTGAAACGGCAGGAAAGTTGAGGGGTGCTTTTTAAGCTTGGGCGATATTGCGTAAGACTGGAACCAATGCCCATTTCAAACGTAAGTCATGTTAAAGACTCAAAGTTGGGAGGCATAAGTATGAAGCAGCTTTATATAAAGCAGAAGGTATTCAGTCTTAGCGGGAAATTCACAGTAAAGGATCAGCAGGAGAAGGATATTTATTACGTGGAGGGAAGTTTTATGCAAGTTCCAAAGACTTTCTCCATCATGAATACAGCAAGAGAGGAAGTCGCACTCATTACGAAAAAGGTGTTCAGCTTTTTACCAAAGTTTTTCGTTGAGGTGAATGGCCGGGAGGTAATGACGATAAAGAAGGAATTTTCCTTCTTAAAAGCACGATATACAATAGAAGCGGCAGGCATTGAAGTACAGGGCAGTTGGTGGGATATGGATTTTCAAGTTTTACAGCACGGCAAAACCGTAGGTAAAGTCGGTAAGGAGTGGTTCACATGGGGCGATAGCTACAAGGTTCAAATCATGGATGAAGAGATGGAAACCATTATGATCGCACTCGTTGTAGCAATAGATTGTGTGAAGGCAGATCAAGCAGCTGCTTCATCGGCAGCATCGAATTAAAGAAGGGCTGTCAGCTATAAACGGTATCATGAATTACCAAGGTTTTATCCACGTTCTGCAACTACCGGGCGCAAATTGAATAAGGTTCGCTTTTCTAATGAAACGAACAGGATGAAGGAGGAGCTGTCTTAGTCTTAGGGCAGCTTCTAATTTAGGCTCTTTTTGTAAAACGTGTTGTTTTAAAAACAAAACGTTTCAAGGGAAATCAACGGAGCTTGGGAGAAACGGACCTGTTATAACTGGCGAATATTAGATGAGGCAGACTGGTTAATCCCGTACACTTGGATGACTCCTTTAATAAAAGGGAATAAATTTTTTTACCCACCATATCTTTTTTAGGAGGAAAACCGTTAGTAAAGTGAAAGGTTTTTTTACACTCTATTAAAGTGAATGGAGGAAAACTATGAAGGTCCTAATATTAGGGGGTACTCGTTTTTTAGGAAAAGCATTGGTAAAAGAAGCATTGAAAAGAGGTCACGAAATTACATTATTTAATCGCGGTACCAATAAAGAGGTGTTTCCTGAGGTGGAGCAGTTAACTGGTGATAGAGACGGTGATGTTTCGCTTCTGGAAAACCGGAAATGGGATGTTGTCATCGATACCTGCGGATTAGCTCCGCATCAAATCAAAAAAATCGCGGCTGTGCTTGGGGATAACGTCGAACATTATACATATATCTCAAGCATCTCTCTTTATAAGGATTGGATTCCCCTCCATATTACGGAAGACTATCATTTACAGCCGATGCCGCCTGTTGATAAGTTGAAAGACGTTGAGGAAGGGCGAATTTCTCATGAGTATTACGGTGCGTTGAAGGTACTTTGTGAAGCAGAAGCAGAAACGCATTGGCCAGGGCGTGTGTTGCATTTAAGAGCGGGGCTGCTTGTCGGACCGTTTGACTATACGGATCGGCTCTCGTACTGGGTTCAGCGTGTGGCCCAAGGCGGAAAAGTATTGGTGCCGGGGCGTTCAGATCGTCCTGTTCAATTGATTGACGTAAAGGATGTAGCAACATGGGTATTCAATATGGCAGAAAGCAGAAAAAAAGGCACGTTCAATGTAACAGGTCCCAATGATAAATTGACAATGAAAGAGCTATTGAACACCTGTAAAGCCGTCACCAACAGCGATACCGAATTGGTGTGGGCAGAAGAACAATTCATATTAGAGCACAAAATAAAGCCGTGGACGGAAATGCCTTTTTGGATTCCTGAACACTTCCCGTTAGAAGGAGAAACAGAACCGTGGAAAGGATCTTTTTCCATCAATATCGCAAAATCCATTAACGCTGGTCTTACCTTCCGTCCTCTTGAAGATACTATTTATGATGTGTATCAATGGGAGCAAACGAGACAGGATACAGAACGAAAAACAGGGATATCACGAGAAAAAGAACAAGAACTGCTAGCGGCTTGGTTCCAAAAAGAAAAAAAGGAAACATTGTGATGGGGGGATGACCACCATGCCCATCTAATAGTGGATTATTAGCTGAGAATCGGAGCTGTCTTAGGGCAGCTTTTTCTGTTGGGAGGAACGGGGCAGGTTAATTGCATAAGGTTTAGATATTACCACAAACTTAAGTGAATAACACTTTCAGGGTTAATTTCAGTGATTAAAAAAATGAAAGTAAATACTGGTAATATAAAGAATACACTTCATCATACATCTGACAATATTGTTAGGAAAATAAAATCAACATTGTCTATTAATTGGCATTATTGATACATATCGCATACAGGAATATGAGGTCGAACAATTATTAGAGTGGTTTAAGACTGTAAAGTTTAATGAATCACTTATAATCGAAAGGTTGATTGAAGCAGCTGCAGACGTAACGGGGCCGACGGTCTTCCTTTTATTCAAATTATTTCTGTGTTTATTAAAAAGAATGGAGTATGTTTGACAATCATAAATATACTATGTAAAAATAAAGTAAAAACGTTTACATTGCTGAGGTTGGGATTATATGAAGGTTACGATTAAAGATGTAGCTCGGGAAGCTAATGTATCAATAGCTACAGTTTCTCGAGTAATAAATGGAAAAGATAAGGTGAAAAAAGAAACGAAATTAAAAATTGAAAAAGTAATTGAAGTACTTAATTTTCGGCCAGATCAAGCTGCAAGATCGATGATTATGAAAGAAACCAAGACAATTGGCTTGATCATTCCTGTGCTCGCTAACGAGTATTGGGCTGCTTTGTCAGAGGCTATTCAAGAAGCTTTATGGGAAAAAGGCTACACACTGATTATGGGTTCAGATAATATGAATCCAGATAAACAGCAAGCATTTTTTGAAGTATTTGTTGAAAGAAAAGTAGATGGAATCATTATGGGACATAATCTTTCCACTATAACAGAAAAACATATTGAGGATTTAAGGAAAAATGGTACACCAGTCGTTTCTTTATTTCCTAATTCTTCAAATATAAGTTGCGTTACGAGTGATAATTTGCAGGGGGCTATGATTGCTGTTCAACATCTTATTAAATTAGGGCATAAAAAAATTGCCTATATAGGCGCCGCATCTACTTCGGTTGAAAGAGAACTGGGATATAAAAACACTTTAATGATGAGCAATATTAAAATAGACGAATCAATCATAATAAAATCAGATGAATTGCTGCGCAATTTCAGTCAGTATGGCTATAATTCTGCCAAGCGGTTAATTGAGGGGAACAACGATTTCACTGCCGTTTTTTGTGCAAATGATTTAATAGCCATTGGAGCGATAAAGGCATTCTACGAAGCTGGGTTGAAAATCCCCGAAAATATTGCCGTTGTTGGCATCGACAATATTAGCATGGCAAGTCTGTACCAACCTTCATTGACTACTGTAGAGCAACCAATTAAAGAAATGGGGAAAACGGCAGTAGAACTCTTGTTACAATTAAAAGGTGATAACTCTCAATCTACAGGAAAGAAAATTACGTTTCCTATGAAATTAATTGTAAGGGAAAGCTGTGGAGCGAAGAATTCAATGATTAAACCATAAATAATTCTTATTCTAGTTCCATAAAAAATCAGCATCAAAGCTATTTGTGAACTTAGATGGTTAGGGCAGACTTATAAGTCTGCCCTATTTTTTTGTTTACAATATTTTAAGGGATAAAAAAATCTTAAAAAAATGTCAGCCTTTTCCCGTTTGATGTAGCATTTGTCTAAAAATATTGACTATTCCTTTATAAACATGATATAAAATAATGTAAACGTTTATATTATTTATTTTAACTATTAAATGATTATTTAGGCTGATTTTTCAGGGATATACGCTGATAAGTCTAAAATATTACCTATTTAAACGCTTATAGTTAATTGTGAATAACAATAATTGTGTAAACGTTTATATTATTGAAAATTTAAAAAACAATTGAATGAGGAGATGTTACGGATGTCCCTGCAAATTGGATTACAATTATTTTCAGCGAAAAAAAGTTTTATGAATAATCGCCTACCGACTTTAAAAAAGATAGCTGAAATTGGTTATCAGCATATTGAAGTTCCTGTAGATTTTTCAGGAGAAGACATTTTTGGAATGGGAGAACTAAAAGCATCAGATTTGAAAGACATGACAAAACAGGCTGGTTTAAATATTATAGCTACTCATGTCTTAGTTACGGACGAGTCTCAATGGGAACAAGTAATTAATTATAATAAAGAAATTGGTTGTGAAAAAGTAATTATTCCTCTTGTATTTTTTAAAGATTATGAAGCTGCAAAAACATTTAGTGAAACTTTAAACCGTTATGGAAAGCAGTTGAAAGAACATGGAATGAAACTCTATTATCACAATCATTTTCATGAGTATCAACGCTTTAATGGTGAATATGTATTAGATATCCTATTAGAAAATACAGATCCTGATCTAGTAGGAATTGAATTGGATACGTATTGGGCTTTACGGGCTGGCATTGATGTTAATGCTTATCTTAAAAAGTTAGGTAGTCGTTGTGAATTTATTCATCAAAAAGACTTGCCGGCTTCTGTTGAACAAGCTAACATTTTTGAAATGATTAATGAAAAGAGCGAAATTACATTAGAAAAGTTACAATCATTTGTTGTCGCTGAAAACTTCACGGAAACAGGGGAAGGTGTAATGGATATTGCGACTATCATCCGTACAGCAAAAAGTTCAACAAATACTCAATATATCATTGTAGAACAAGATGCAACGTTCAGAGATGAATTGGAAAGTATCGAGATTAGTTATAAAAATTTATCTGCATTGATGGAAAATGTATTGGAGGATACAGTATGAATAAACTAAGAGTCGGAATTATTGGATGTGGAGCGATTGCTGTACAAAAACATTTACCTGCTCTAAAAAAATTAAGTGATAAAGTGGAAGTAGTTGCATTTTGTGATGGAAGCGAGCAGAATGCACGTTTTGTAGCAGAAAGTTTCAACAAGAACGCAAAGGTTTATACAGATTATCATGAACTCGTGAAAGATAAAGAAATTGATGTTGTTCATATCTGTACACCTAATCTGTTTCATGCACCCATGGCTATAGCGGCGCTTAATGAAGGTAAACACGTGATGTGTGAGAAACCAATGGCTATTAATTCGCAAGAAGCAAAGAAAATGTTGGATGTAGCAAATCGCACGGGAAAGAAATTAACGATTGCTTATCAAAACCGCTATCGGAAAGATTCCTTATTACTGAAAGAAGCGTGTGAAAAAGGGGATTTAGGTGACATTTATGTAGCTAAAGCTCATGCAGTTCGTCGTCGCGGTGTTCCAACTTGGGGTGTATTCATGAATAAAGAACTTCAAGGTGGAGGTCCATTAATTGATATTGGTACGCATGCCTTAGATCTAACACTTTGGTGCATGAATAACTATGAAGTAGAGTCGGTTACAGGTGTCACTCATAACAAATTAAGACATCAAAATCAAGCAAATCCATTTGGTCCGTGGGATCCTGAAACATTTGATGTAGAAGAATCGGCATTTGCCTTCATTAAAATGAAGAATGGAGCAACGATTTATTTAGAAGCAGCGTGGGCGCTTAATACATTAGATGAGCGTGAAGCAATGACTACATTATCTGGAACAAAAGGCGGCGCAGAGATGCGTAGAAATAGGGAAACCGATACAGATGAACTAGTATTTAATGGTGAAATGTACGGAAACCTTGTTGAAACCAAATTACAGAATGCAGCTGGTATTGCGTATATCTCCCCCGAAAAAGAAACAGAAGCAGATCGTGAAATCGGTCAGTGGATTAATGCTATTTTAGAAGATAAGGATCCAGTAGTAACCCCTGAGCAAGCTTATATGGTAACAAGAATATTAGAAGCAATCTATGAATCAGCTGAAACAGGAAAAACAGTAGAATTTAAGAAAGAAGATAAAAGAACGTTTACAACGGTATAAAATAAAAACGTTTACACTATATTTGAAGAAAATTTAAGATTTAATATTATTTTATAAATACATTCACTATAAATAAAGATTTAATGTTTTATTTACTTAATGAAAACGTTTTTACTTTTTAAAAAAATACAGCTAGACAGACGAAAAGGGGACCAGAAATGAAATTAGGAGTGTTTAGTGTTTTATTTTCTGATAAGTCTTTTGAACAAATGTTGGATGAGGTCCAACGTGCCGGATTGGATACAGTAGAGATTGGGACAGGAGGTTATCCAGGGAATGGACACTGTCCACTTGATGACCTTTTAAAAAGTGAACAAAAAAGAAACGAATATATGCATGCAATTCACTCCCGCGGGCTGCAGGTAAGTGCATTAAGTTGTCATGGAAATCCTCTTTCCCCTGATAAAAATTTTTCAACCCAATCGCATGAGGCTTTTGAAAAGACAGTAAGATTAGCATCATTACTAGAAATTCCAGTAGTGAACTGTTTTTCTGGAACACCCGGAGATCATGAAGATGCTAAATTTCCGAACTGGCCGGTAGTCCCATGGCCAACTGAATATCATGATATTTTGCAATGGCAATGGGAAGAAAAGTTAGTTCCGTATTGGAAAAAATGGGGAGCATTCGCTCAAGATTTGAATGTGAAAATTGGAATAGAACTACATGGTGGTTTTCTTGTTCACTCACCCTATACGTTATTAAAGCTACGTGAGTTGACATGTGACGCAATAGGGGCGAACCTAGATCCCAGTCATCTATGGTGGCAAGGAATTGATCCGGTAGCTGCCATTAAGATTTTAGGAAAAGAACAAGCCATTCATCATTTCCATGCCAAAGATATTTCTTTAGATCAAGACAATATTAATATGTATGGATTAACCGATATGCAACCCTATACAGAATTACAGACAAGAGCATGGACGTTCCGTTCGGTGGGATGTGGACATGGATTAGAAGAATGGTCAAATATTTTAAGTGCCTTAAGACTATATGGATATGACTATACAGTAAGTATTGAACATGAGGATGGATTAATGTCTGTAGAAGAAGGCTTTATGCGGGCAGTCGATAATTTAAAATCGATTAATATTCGCCAGCAAGCAAGTGTGATGTGGTGGGCATAACAAATCCTCCTGCCTCATTTAACTTAACAAGAAGACAAGAGAGGAAGATACAAGATGAATAAAGTATTGAACGTTGGAATTGTTGGAACAGGGGAAGTAGCACAAACAGTCCATTTACCAATTTTAGCAGCAATGCCGGACAAATTCCGTATTGCTGCACTATGTGACATTTCAAAAGAATCGTTAGCTTACAATGGGAAAAAATATGAAGTGGGAAATTTATATACGGAAGCTAAAGATCTGGTGAAACAGCAAGATCTAGACGTGGTATTTGTCCTGAATAGTGATGAATACCATGCAGAAGTTGCGGTAGATGCAGCGAACGAAGGAAAACACGTGTTAATTGAAAAACCTATGGCGCTAACAATGGCTGATGCAGATGCTGTTATTGAAGCTAAAAACAGAAATAATGTCAAAATTATGGTTGGCTATATGAGACGATATGCTCCTGCTTTCGAAGCAGCCGTTAAGGAAATTGGCGGTTTAGAAAAGGTTGTCTATGCGCGAGTACGCGACATTATCGGTCCAAATGCATTCTTTGTTAATCAGTCAGGTACAAATCCACAGAGATTTACAGATTTTCCTGAAGCAGCAGGTATTGATAAGCAAGAACGTGCAAAAAAACTGATTACCGAAGCAATTGGTGAAGTGGATGAAAAAACCGCTGGCATCTATCGATTACTAGGTGGACTTGGTAGTCATGATCTTTCAGTCATGCGTGAAGCTTTAGGAATGCCTAAAGGTGTAGTGGGCGCTAGCGCAAAAGGATTATTTTTAAATGCATTGTTTGAATATGAAAATTTTAATGTAACCTATGAAACAGGAATTGACGGGCAAGGAAGGTTCGATGCCCACTTGGAGGTATATGGTGAAACAAAGTCTGTACGTGTAGAATATGATACGCCTTATATTAAAAGTTTACCCATTAAATTAATCGTAAATGAAACCCTTGGTGATGAATTTAAAGAAACGGTCATTCGTCCAACTTATAAAGATCCTTATACGATTGAATTAGAAACGTTATATCATGCACTGACAGGCGATGGTGATATTAAAACTACTCCTGAGGATTATAAAAAAGATTTATTGATTTTTCAGATGATCATGGATGCTTTGCAAACAAGTAAAGTAGCTGTACATTAACTGTTGATGTCAATAGAGATCAGTGAGCTAATCTCTATTGAACCAACTTTTTTACAGATTGAAATGAAAACGCTTAATTCATGTCTAAGTAAAATCAAAATGGGTAGGGAGTGATTAAGAATGAGTGATGTAAACTTAAACATTGTGACAGAAAAACAAAATATATTAAATAAGATAGGAATACCATCCAAACTAATTTGGGGATATATAGGCATTATCATATTCATGATTGGAGATGGGTTAGAACAAGGATGGATTTCCCCTTATGTAATTGAGAAAGGGCTCTCGATAGAAAGTGCTTCTATGATGATTTCTGTATATGGAATAGGTACAGCGATTTCAGCATGGTTATCAGGCGTCTTTGTGCAAATATTGGGACCTAAGAGAACCATGCTGATTGGCTTTTGTTTGTTTGTAATCGGTTCCATCTTATTTATTGGTTTAGGTGTCATCCCATTAAATTATCCTCTAATGCTAACCTTTTATATTATAAGAGGGTTCGGGTATCCATTATTTGCTTATGGCTTCTTAGTTTGGATTACTTATCGTTCTCCTCAAGCTAAACTAGCAGCTGCCGTAGGATGGTTCTGGTTTGTGTTCTCACTTGGAATGAGTGTAATTGGCCCCTTTTACTCTAGTTTAGTGATTCCAAAGATTGGCCATATTAACACCTTATGGACTAGTTTAATTTTCGTGACGCTGGGTGGGATTTTGGCGCTGGTTGTCAATAGAGATACGTTAGAGATAAAAAAAGTAAGCAGTGGTAACATACAAGCAGAGTTTCTAAAAGGAATTACCATTATGTTTAATAACCCAAAAGTTACACTTTGTGGAGTTATAAAAGCGATTAATGGTCTTACTTTAGTGGGATTTGCCGTGTTCTTACCGACATACCTTGAAAAGTATGGTTTTTCTACGAGTGAATGGCTTAAATTATATGGTTCTTTATTTACTGTAGCTATTATTTTCAACCTAATTATTGGAGCATTGAGTGATAAAATCGGTTGGAGAACAACGATTGCCTGGATAGGTGGTGTAGGTAGTGCGGTCGGAACATTAACCGTTTATTACACACCACAACTGTTCGGACATAATTATTTCATGATGTTACTTGCCATGGGTTTGTGTGGAGCAACAGTGGCTGGGTATGTTCCCCTCACAGCTGTTGTCACTTCATTAGCGCCACAAGATAAAGGAGCAGCTATGTCGGTTCTAAACTTAGGTGGAGGATTAGGTGGGTTTATAGCACCTGCTATTGTTGGAATCTTTATTGGTCCTTTAGGTGTAGGTGGAGTCATGTGGATTTTCGCCATTTTATTCTTAGTCGGTGCTTTTATGACTAAGTTTCTAACACTTCCAGTTGAACAAGAAAAAATGGAGGAGGGGAATAAACACGTTATTGGTATATGAATCCCTTGATCGAAGAAAAATTTCAAGCTTAGGGTATTGTACCGAATAATTTACAGTGCTTTTATTTTTCGATAAAATTAAGGTACAATTAATACGTATATAGGTTATTGATGATAAAAGATAATGAGGTAGGTAAAAAATGATAGCAAAAACAGAAGAAGATTTTAATGGTTTGAAGGAAATCGGTAAAATTATTGCCTCCATCAGAGATGAATTGGTACAAAGAACAATTCCTGGCATTACGACCAAAGAACTTGATGATATAGCTGGAGAACTTTTGGAAAAAGCAGGTGCAGTTTCAGCTCCAAAAGGTGAATATGATTTTCCTGGCTATACGTGCATCAGTGTTAATGATGAAGTGGCACATGGTATTCCTGGTCAACGGGTTATTCAGGAAGGGGATCTTGTGAATATAGATGTATCTGCTTCAAAGAACGGTTATTTCGCAGATACAGGAATCTCATTTGTAGCAGGAGAAGGAGAAGAGGTATTAACGAAATTATGCGAAGTTGCTAAAATGGCATTTGAAGCAGGTCTTAAGAAAGCAAAACCCGGTGCCAAAAAAAGCAGAATCGGAAAAGCAGTATTCGAAACAGCGAGACAGCATGGATTCACTGTGATCAAAAACCTTACAGGACATGGTGTTGGACGCAAAATACACGAAGCGCCTGCCCATATTTGTAATTATTATGATCCATGGGATAATGAAATATTAAAGGAAGGGATGGTTATCGCATTCGAACCATTTATCTCGACCTCTGAAGAAGAAGTATTTCAAAAAGAAGACGATTGGACCTATGCAACAGAAAAAAGCTATGTGGCTCAAATCGAACATACGATTATCCTTACTAAAAATGGTCCCATTATTGTCACCCTTTAATCCAAGCATGGACGGAAAAGACTCGTAAACATATAAGTAGCTCGCTTACCGTGTTGCAAACTTAAATGGAGTACCATAACGCGCATCTAATAAAAGCATAAACCCACGTAATAAAGGAGCTGCTTATGGCAGCTCCTTTCCTTATGTAGCTAACGGGGCAGGAATGGTTCATCAAGCATATTGTCTTCGTACAGTTCGCTAAAGATTTATCTATCCTGAATACCATTCACCTAGCCAGATCATTAAGATGAATAGCAACCATCAAAAAGACAGTTGCATGAAGTGAAAGTATGACAAAAAACAAAAAGTATAGGAGATAGCTCCTTACATTATGAACTGAAGTGGTCGTTGGATAAAAAAATAGTACGAGTTAGATTAATGAATGCCTCTAAAGGGGGAGTCATTCTTTTATCCTTATGCCAGGCAATTTGGGTGAAAAGGGAAGATTCGGCACCCTTCCATGGCAGTTCCTTCATTCTACCTTCTTTAATATCTTTTTTGACTACCATCTCCGGTAATAATGCTACTCCTAGACCTGCTATTACACATTGTTTGATTGCCTCGATACTGCTAAATTCTATTTTATCCAGAGGGTATACTCCCGCTGATTGAAGGAATTCTTCGAACATGATCCTATAAGAACATCCCATTTCCGTAAGCAAAAGAGTCTCGTCCTTAAGGTCATCCAGTGAGAGAAATGTTTTGGAATGGTTTGATGCGGTGACCATCCTGAATTCCTCTTTGATTAGTTGCTCCACTCGTAATGAACCCTCAGGCTTACTTATATCCATAATAAAAGCAATATCCAATAAACCCTCCATAAGGTGTTTTCTCGCCAATTCGTCAGAAATGGCAGGCTTAAACACGAGCTTAACCTTGGGAAAGGCTGCCTTGAACTCTTTAAGAATGGGAGGTAAGCGATAGGTACACTGGCTCTCCTGGGCACCTATGATTAAGGTTCCAGTTGGCTCTTCTTCGACGTTCACAGCCATAATCGCTTCGTTACTTAATCTTATCATCTTTTCTGTATATAACTTAAAATGGTGACCAGCCTCTGTTAAGATCAATCGTTTTCCTAGACGTTCAAATAAGGGTTTGCCAATTTCATCTTCAAGAGCTTTAATTTGGGCAGTTACACTTGATTGTGCAAAATTCAAGATTTTCGCAGTCTGGGTAAAGTTCAAATTTTCTGCGGCATGTTTAAAAGTAATCAATTGTTTGATATCCATGTTTACGCCTCTTTGTAATCATTTTTTTCGATTGAATCAATCGAAATAATTAGCTTTATCGATTATTAAATTAACTATAAGATATACGTAATAAAGAAACAACAAAAAAAGAACTGGGGATAGTTGAAGGGAGAAATCATAAATGAACATAGCAGTTATCTATGGCGGGACCCGTCCCGATGGCAATACGGAGATTTTGACAGAATACTTAATTGAAGGAATCACTACAGAAAAGTTTTACTTAAAAGACTATAACATCAAACCAATCATGGACATGCGTCATTCAAAGGATGGATTTCAGGACAGAAGTGATGAGTATAATTCCATAATCGAACGGATCCTGCCATGTGACATACTAATATTCGCTACTCCAATTTATTGGTATAGCATGTCAGGGACAATGAAAAACTTCATCGATCGATGGTCACAAACTTTACGGGACCCAAAGTATCCTGATTTCAAGAACCGGATGGCTTCCAAAAAAGCATTTGTGATTGCGGTTGGAGGAGACGAACCTACCATTAAAGGCCTGCCTATGATTCAGCAGTTTAATCACATATTCGATTTTATGGGAATTGAATTTGCGGGATATATTCTTGGAAATGGAAACAAGCCTGAGGAAGTAATCCAAGACAAAAATGCATTTTCCGCAGCTGCGCAAATTCGAAATACATTAACTGAAAGCAGCTGAAATTAAACAAAAAATCGGTTACTCGAAAGGTTAAAACTGATTATGACACAAAAACAGGCAAATTTACTATTAGTCACTGTTTCTATGGGGTGGGGGACATCTTATGTCTTTATGAAACTATGTGCTGACACGATCTCTCCATTCACAACTGTAGCGCTGCGATTTGGAATCGCATTTATCGTGATGGTGGCGATATTCTTCAAAAAATTGATCCATACAAATATTGCCATGTTGAAATATAGTGCCATTGTTGGAGCTTTACTGTGTGGGATCTTCATTACCCTTATGTATGGAATGAAAACGACAACCGCTTCTACAGCAGGTTTTTTGACAAGTTCAACGGTTATTCTGGTACCTATCTTGCGGACATTCCTCATACGAAAATTGCCTCATAAAAACATCATTTATGGAGTGATCATCGTTTCCGTTGGTTTAGCTCTACTTATTATTAAAGATGATTTAACTTTTTCGATGGGGTCGCTATATTGCTTGGTCGCCGCATTGCTATATGCGATATATATCATCTTAATAAACAGCTTTGTCCGTCAGGTTGATGCCCTGCTGCTTGGAATCTGCCAACTCGGATTTGCTTGCTTTTATGCAATCATCGGAAATTTCATTTTTGAAACGCCAGCTTTACCAAACGAAGTTATGGATTGGTTAGCGATTCTCGGTCTAGCACTCATTTGCACTGCTTATGGCTTTGTTATGCAGCCAATTGCCCAAAAGTACACATCACCTGAAAGTACTGGTTTTCTTTTTTCACTGGAACCGATTTTTTCAGCTGTATTTGCATTTGTTTTTCTGTATGAAAATATGGGAATGCAAGGTTATCTTGGTGCTTTGCTCATTTTAGCGGGTGTATTCTTGGCAAACTCCACATCTCAAAAACACCCTTTAATTGAAGAGGCGAAAGTTTAAAGCATTCTTATCTACTGCACGACCTTGAGGATTTTACAACGTACAATGCGGGTAAAAAGAATGATAAAAAGGGAAAAATCTCAAAGAGTATTTAAATAATCAGCTGAAAAATAAACTATCGACCATTCAGGTTGGGTCATAACGGGAAAATTTCTCAAATGGGCGGCAGGGCATGGGTTTTGCCGTTCGTAAAAAGACATGTTCAAGAACAAGAAAAAAGCCCTTCATAGAAGAAAAAAGGGCTTTTTTTTTGTCTTTACTGTTAGATAAGAACTCATTGTGGCAACTTATTCACTCGTATTTTTTTAAAACGATGGCTGCATTATGACCTCCAAAGCCAAATGAATTGGATAGACCAGTACGTATTTCCACTTTACGCGCAACACCTGGTACATAATCCAAATCGCATAATGAATCAGGATTTTCTAAGTTGATGGTTGGAGGAATGATTCCTTCCTTTAAACTTTTGGCCAAAGCAATTGCTTCCACGCCTCCAGCTGCTCCTAGCATGTGACCAAGCATGGATTTATTAGCCGTTATTGGGATCTGGTACGCGGTTGATTCAAATAGTTTTTTTATGGCCAGTGTCTCAGAGCGATCGCCCACTTCTGTACTTGTTGCATGGGCGCTGATAACATCAATCTCTTCAGGAGAAATTTTTGCATTTTTCAATGCCATTTTCATGGCAAGATAGGCTCCTTTACCTTCTGGGTGTGTAGCTACCATATGATAGGCATCAGAACTGGCACCATACCCAATCACCTCTGCATGAATGTTTGCATTTCTACGTAAAGCGTGAGACAAAGATTCCAAAATTAAAATTCCTGCTCCTTCTGACATGATAAATCCATCGCGATTTACATCAAAAGGACGGCTGGCTTTAGTTGGATCATCGTTTCTCGTTGATAAGGCTGTAGCATTACCAAAGCTAGCCAAAGATAAATCTGTAATAGCTGCTTCTGCTCCTCCTGCAAAAACGGCATCTGCTTCCCCATAGCGAATAAGTCTGAATGCTTCACCAATAGCGGTATTTCCAATTGCACAAGCGGAAACAGGTGACATGGTAGGTCCCATTGCGTTCCATCTTATACTAATTTGAGCTGCAGCTGCATTTGAAATCATGGCTGGCACCAAGGTTGGACTAACCCGTCTTGGACCTTTCGTCCGCAGAGTATCCACATTCTCGATAAATGTTTCGATGCCCCCTATCCCCGAACCAACATATACGCCAAGTCTTTCAAGATTGATCTCATCCATATTTAAATTGGAATCAGTCCAAGCTTGTTCAGCGGCTGCCAAAGCAAATTGAGAAAAGCGGTCCAGACGGCGGGCTTCATTTTTTCCTAAAGTGTCATCTGCATTGAAATCACGAACGATTCCGGCAATTTTTGCTTTATGATTGCTGACGTCAATTGTATCAATAGAGGAAATTCCCGACTTCCCTTCGGTCAGATTTCCCCAAAATTTTTCTACGTTGTTTCCAAGGGGAGAGACTACGCCCATTCCGGTAATAACGACTCTTTCCATTTTTCATCACTCCAAATGAATAGTATACCTGTATTATACTTCGTCGTTATCCTATTACAAGTGAGTGTTTATCCTGGTATAATGACTACTAGGTTAAACGCTATGATGGAGGTTATAGAAATGGATGATAAAAACAGACTTGACGCATTGTCTTCATTTTTAAAAACGAAGCGATCCCAAATAAAGCCAGAATCTATCGGTATACCTGCTGGTACACGGAGAAGAACACCTGGCTTACGAAGAGAAGAAGTTGCACATTTGGCGGGAGTTAGTACCACTTGGTATACGTGGCTGGAGCAAGGCCGGGATATAAAGGTCTCCACAAGCGTATTGGATTGTATATCTACAGCTCTGCAATTAAATAATGATGAACGAGCGTATCTATATGATTTAGCTTTAGAAGTGAAATCACCCATTATTGATCGAAAGAAGGATCAGCCAAAACTGAGCCCTTCCTTGGAAAGAATTTTAGCCGAGCTGATGTACTGTCCTACTATCATTACCGATCGACATTGTCATATTGTAGGCTGGAACAATGCTGCAGCTCATGTATTTTTAGATTTTGAACAACTTCCAGATGACCAACGAAATTTGATCCGCCTAATCTTTACAAGAAAAGAATTAAAAACATTAGCTGTGAATTGGGAGCATTTCGTTAAGGGGTTTCTTTCCATTTTCCGTGCCTATTATGGTCACTACTTAGGAGATGAATGGTATAACCTATTTATTAAAGAAATGAGCGATTCTCACCCAGAATTTCAATCTTTATGGCAAGAAAGTCAAGTGAGCAAAGCTCCGGAAATGATGATTGAATTTAGACATGCCAAAGCCGGTAAGATGCTGTTCAATTTAACTTCCCTTCAAGTCCAGGGGGACATGGACTTAAGGTGCAGTATCTATACACCAGCAGATGGAACAGCTACTGAAGATAAATTAAAACGATTAATGAAGAAAATCTCCATTGAAGGTTCATAAACGAGTTACTGTGGTGAAAAATCTAAACTAAGCCTTTTTTTCTAAGCAAAAGGTACGGAACGTATAATCGGCACTGTCTTTACGGCAGCTGTTTCCTATGGAACTAACACGACAGGATCGGTACATGTAGTGCAGTGCGATCGTTCTATGAATAAAGTTCTTTTACATTCACCATACTAAAATAAATTACTTGTGAAGGAGTGACCTGTTTGTTCGATGTGTATCCTATTCTAGCCACACTCTTAGTTGTCTTATTTTTTTTGACCGAAGGATATATTTTCTACAGGTTTATTAAAACTCCTGGCACCGGTCTTTTTTGGGCTTTAGCCACCTATGGAGCAATAGGTATATATGCCGCTGTCTTTATGATGATTTTTAATCTTACTGATTAGTCGATTTACTATATAAGGATTCGGTGAACAAAAACCTGGAGTGAACCTACTTCAGGCTTTTTTCTTTTTTGGGAAAGCTGCATGAAGTAGTGGATAATGAAAAAACTTTTCCTGAAAAAGTGAATCTTTGGATAGATGTTAATATAAAAAAATTCGATTAATATTATATGTAGAAGAATTTTCCAAGTAAGAATAAGGGAGGAGGATTAATCATGAAAAAGTTTAGAATGAGTGTCGTGGTATTGGCGGCTGCGTTGTTGTTCCCTTCTGCTACATTTGCAAGCGGCTGGGATTACTTAGGAGAACAATCTCTTTTTTCTAATGGTGCTGAGAGTGATCAGTTTGCTTCTACTGGTGGTGATTATAAGATTTGCCGGGATTCTTACGTGGGCCCAGCTGGTAAGTTAAAAGTTGAATTATGGGAGTATGATCCTGACAGTTATAATGATTATGTAGGGGTAAGATATTTAGATCGAGGCGAATGTGGTATTTTCCGTGGTATTGGCAGCTTTGTTGATGGAGGAAATGAAGCAGAATTTTTTGCGAAATCAAGGACCAACAGTGATATGCATTTAATCTTTTATGATTAATTCACTAACTGAAGGAATGCGTAAACACATGAATATTCCTGTTACTATATTAGGTGTTTTAGGCTGAAGTATTTTCACTTCAGCCTTTTTTTATGCAGAAAATCATTCAATATATAAACCTTTTACATCGTCCAGAATTAAAAATTAAGAAAGACTGCAGAAGTTAGGAAAGCTGCACTAACGGGGCAGGATAATTGAACAAGGTGATATACTGTTGAAGACAATATATCACTATATATGTGGGGAATGATAGGCGCCTATAACGAAAAATAAAAAAACTATGCGTAATTTTGTCATAAGGATCCCTCAATCCACTAGGGAAGAGGGGAAGAGGATTCTTGTTAAATTATTTCATGCAATTGAAGTAACGGGTGCATCAGCTGTAGATCATAGCTCTCTTTTCGGCCATATAATTGAATGGAAATCATATCGGATACTGGTTGATTCGGTTAAAATTGGCATGGGGTTTAGGCGGTTTTGTTTCACCTACAATATCAAGTTTTGTAATATAATCAGTGGATAGTTTTTTTTTAGCAAGGAGGAACATAATTTGATTACAGAAGGAAATGTAGCAAAAAAGGAGCAACCAGAAGAAATGGCTCAACAAAACATCCCTCATTATCTAATGAAAATGAGGGGAAAAGGAAAGAGTCCTCTGAAAGTAAATACGAAGGATGTTATAACTGGATTTTTGGGTGGGGCTATTACTATTTTTATTCTTGGATTATTGACACGCTTTACTTACACTCCATTGTTAATAGCTTCATTTGGTGCAAGTTGTGTATTAGCCTTCGGGCTTTGGAATTCCCCTTTATCACAACCTAGAAATATCATAGGCGGACACTTCATTTCAACTTTCATAGGATTACTTGTTTATCATCTAATTGGAAACGAACCATGGTCTCTGGCATTGGGAGTGGGATTAGCTATCAGTTTGATGATGTTAACCAAAACAACCCATCCACCCGCTGGGGCAGACCCAATCATTGTAATACTTGGCTCTTATACATGGGATTATTTATTTACGACAGTATTAACTGGATCCATTATTATTGTGCTGATGGCATTATTAATCAATAATTTACGAAGTAATAGAAAATATCCTGTTTTTTGGATATAAAAATATAGAATTAAAGAATAAACCACCGTTTTTCTCCATTTGTATTTTTAAAAAATAATCTGTAAAGATAAAATTCCCCACAGGTTACAGGTTTCGTAATTCATCCTTAGCGTATGAATTACGATTCTTGAAATAGTTTCACTTCTCTTCTTCACTGAAAATACCAGGACATTCGGATTCATAAGTATGCAACCCATTGTCTTCTTCAAAATACTGAGGGGTGGTTTTATTGAGCAAGTCATCTCTGCCCGTTGCTTCACTTTATCTCTACTCTTCATTGATAACATCCCATTCCACACTGTTTGTATCGGCTCTGCGATAAGTCTGATAGAACTAACGGGTACGTTAGCGCCTATGTAAAGTAAAAATACCACCAAGCTGAGTGCACTGGTGGTGTTTCCTGCTGCAAAACTAATATACGATCAGTTGCATTTCATCACTCGGGTTTAGTTGAATTGGTATTTAATCCTATTTTTTTTCTTTGTTTCAAGAACTCTTCATACTCTTTTTCATGCTTTGTCGAAACAGCAAGATTAGATAGCGCATGGTGAAATTGCTGGTGGTCCAGTTTAAATAAAAAAAGGTTCTCGAATCCACTTGCAGTAAGCACTCCAAACTCCCAAATGGCTTTATAGTCACGTGGATTAAGGGATTTAGCCATTAAAGCTAACACTTTTAAAATTTCAGTTGCCACAATTACATTTTCTTTAGCATAATGTCTGATATAACCAAAACCATGATAAAGATAATGATTAAAATCCCTTTCCTGTAAAATCACGCGCAGATTATTATTTTCATCTATTAAGTAATTAGAAAAATTGGATTTGCGTGAAATGGAAGCAAGTACCTCACCAATTTGATAGATTGCATTTGTAGCTGTTTTGGGATCATAATTACCTATGGACCTAATCGCAACTTCTACCAGTTTGTTTATACTGAATTCAATATCTTGAACTTCAGATTGCCTCCTTTTGATACTAAAAAGCGAAAGATACTTTAGTTCATCTATTTCCTTCGCGTTTTTTTTCCAATAGGATAAGATAGGCGTTGATTCAAAAACATAACTTCCAATTGTATATTCCAACCGAATAACGATGCCATCTTTTTGAGCTTCATTAACCATAGTAATATAATCCACGAGTTGAATATAACCAGATTTCCTTGCAGTAATAGTAAATTCCTTACTCTCGGATATTTGGCCCGTAATAGTACTTATATCTTTTACTTTATATGGATCTATTTCATCTTCTAACGTACTTTTTACAATGCTTAACGCTTCTTTTTTCATGTCATAAGTCATTTGGTTAACCTGCAGCCAATTGACCGCATGATGAATGAAAAAGACAAACGTTCCTATAGATAATGCGGCTATTATCGTGGCTAAAACAGGTACTGCAAAATAATATTGTGCAAGATCCTTATTTAGGAATAGATAACATAATAGCATGTAGAAAAAACTTGCTGTAAAAATCCCAAGCACACGTTGGGTGGCTTTACTTGCAATGAAATTTTTCAACATGCGTGGCGAAAACTGTCCGGAAAATGTCGTGAAAACGACCAGAACCAAGTTAAATGTAAACGTAGTTAATGTCAAAGTGGCTGCTGTAAGCGTACCGACAATGGCTTGAGTAAGACTATAATCCACCGCATAAATAGTGATCATATTTTTTCCTAACTCATATTGATAGTCTGCCGTTAATGCAGCACCTACTAATAGAAAGGAGATGAATACATATATAACAGGCGTATACCATAAATTAGATTGAATAATATGAGATAATTCCCTATTTGACATCGTTCTAAATTTCTTTATCTTATCAAAAGAATTAATTTTACCCAAATTCATATATCTCCTTTCATAAAAAAATCAAAAGCATGGAGCTAATTTTCCAACAAGTTCAAAGGAACACTATCTATGTATTACCTAATCCTCCCCATCTTTAAACAGTTTATTCCAAAATGACATTGAAACGTAATCAACCTGAAAATCCGGATTCAATACATCGCTTATTTATTGAATAAAATGGATCATCGAGACGGATATTTTTGATTCCTTCTTCATGAACTATCGGGGCAGGATAGTTGAAGAACAAATATGGGTTTTTATGGTAATATAAACCTAATTATTTTTATTAAGGAGATATTATGAATAGGATACCGTTTTATAGTTTCTGGTTTGCTAAGACAAGCATAGCCCTAGCTGATGTCATTTACATTATGGTAATTACCACATTTATATATCAAAAAACTGAGTCTGCATTAATGGCTTCATTATTTCCTTTATTCAAAGCCTTGGCTAATTTAATTGCTGGCCTTACATCACCATTACTTTATAAAAAGTTCACTTTCTCTAAATTACTTGTGAGTCTTCAAGGTTTGAAGGCTATAATACTTACTTTCTTACTTCTGGGTTTCTTGCCTATAACTAATCATATTTATGTTCTGTTATTATTTATTTTAGTTATATCTTTTATGGAAGGATGGGGAAACCCGTTACTTAATTCTGTTACACCTAAAATTGTACCGAAAGGAAATCTTGTGAAAGCTAACAGTTCTTTATCTATTACAACACAATCTGTTCAAATAGCTGGGTATAGCTTTACAGGTTTTGCTGTCATAAATTGGGGACATAATTCAACTTTGGCTTTTAATGTAGTATTGCTTTGGGTTTCTGTATTGGCTTTATATATTACATCAAAATATTTTATGGATAACGTTGAAGTTCAAATAGAAAATAAGTCTAAATGGACACTAATGAATGAAGGATGGGGTATTTTATGGCGTAATCAAACTCTTAGACTGGTTACATTAATGGATGTTATTGAGGGAATGGCAGGTTCCATTTGGATAGGAGCAATAACATTGGTGTATGTAAAAGAAGCCTTAAACCAAGGGGAACAATGGTGGGGGTTTATTAATGCAAGTTATTATATCGGTTCTATTTTTGGGGGTATAATCACCTTGTTCATAGCTAAAACCATACAGAAGCACTTAATTTTTAGTATGGCGATCGGTTCGTTATTATTTAGTATTTTCACGTTAATATATGGGCTGACGAGTAACCCTATACTGGCTCTTCTGCTTTGTGTTGCAATGGGTCCAGCCTACCAAATAAGAGATGTAGCTCAACAAACTGCATTTCAAATAAATATTCAAGCCAAACATTTACCAAAGGTGTATGCATCCCAAGGTATCCTTTTATCAACTGTTACAGGTTTATCCATTTTTCTAATGGGCTTCATTGCTGACTTTGTTGGAGTACGAGCTGTATATATATTCGGTTCAATCCTAATCTTTATTTCAGCTATATTATCTTTTACTTTAGTTAAGGCAAACAAAAAGAAATTTTCTACTGTTGATTTTAAATCATAAAAAAATGAAGATATTGTTCAACTAACGGGTGCTTTAGCTTAGGATCGGAGCTGTCTTTAAGGCAGCTTCTTCTTTATGGAACTAAAGGCGCAGGATTGTTCCATACGGACGGCTTTTCTTAATGAACATATGGCAGCCTTCTTAAACGTATGATTCTTACATCTGATCGTCTTCCTTTTGTTCACAAGTGTATAAGGGATGATGCTGGAAGTCAAAACACATCCCCTTTTCTTTTCTAATAGTAAAAATCCTAATTCGTTTATTCAATAGCGTATAACCTATTCCAAATTCAACAATTTATATGCATTCGTTTTGAACATTTTTTGCTTCACTGCATCTGATACTATACCCGTTTGTTCAAGTTGTTCAGCCAAACTAATCACAAATTTGGTTGGTGTGTACGGTGTGTCGGAAGCGTACAGCAGCTTATCCTGGTCGACTAAGTCAAGCAAGGCTGGCAGTTGTTGGGGAAGAACGATACCCGCGACGTCGAAATATTGCGAGCGCATGACAGCCATAATATCCACTTGTTCATCGGTCAAATCTGGATTCAACACTTGCGCCAGTTTCACACGACTTGCAATAATGGGGAGGACTGCGCCAGCATGTGGAATAATGAATTTAATATGGGGATAGCGGACGAAAATCCCATTTTGCAACATGTTTAATACAGTGCGTGTCGTATCAAAGAAAAATTCCATAATTGGAGTTGGAATTTGACCCGCAATTTTTGTGTCATACTTACCAGGCTCATTGGGATGCAATGCGACAATGGCATGATGTTCATTCAATGATTCCATAATGGGGTCAAGAAGCGGGTCACCCAGGTATACCCCACGGGAGTTGGTGGGTAATGTAAAACCGGTCGCATGTTGTTCGGTTAGAGCTAGCTCGATCGTCGCTAAACTAGCTTCAATATGCGGAAGCGGTAGAGAAGCCAAAAAGCCGATCTGTTTGGGGTATTTTCGCTGCTGTTCAGCCGCATAGTTATTGACCTCTGCGGCTAACTCGATCGTACTGTTCATTTCTCCCGTATTAATGTGTGGTGACGAAATTGAAATCACCGAATAATCTATGTTTGTTTTATCCATAGTTTCCAGCGTCAAATCAATTGAATATTCTGGAGTTTTTACTCCATCCCCCATATCATTGAATTGCGTTTTTAAAAAATGCTTATACCCGGGAGAAAGATAATGAGCATGGAAATCAATTTTAGAATAGTTCATCTATTTCATCCCTTTCTACGTTAAACAAATACTTCTTTTACAGTTTGAGCAAATTCCTGGGGCTTTTGTGCATAGCCTAAATGAGCGCCAGCAATGGAGTGAATAGGTAAATCAAGCTTCTCGGACAAGTCTCTGACAACATCTTGAGGGAATGAACCCACTGAATCCGTACCATTAAATAAGATGATTTTTTCTTTTTGCTCTGCCATTTTGTTTAAATCAATTTTACGACTGGTGTATTGGAGAATTTCATATTTGAACCAATCGGCCATTCCTTTAACAACGGGGTTATCTATATTTTCAAGCGAAACAGCTGGTTTAGCCATCATTTTGGCATCCATAGGAGCGATATGCAGAGCTTCGCCGAATAGTTTCATGGCTGCCGCCATTCCCTCTGTCTGGAAAGTTTCAACTATTTTTTCATTCATGGCTGCCCAATCTGTTGAATCAGCCAAAAATGTGTTGATCGGCGGTTCGTGGAAAGCGACTTTTTTTACAATCTCAGGATAGTCCTGCAAGGTTTCCATAGCGACAATTGCACCGGAACTGCTGCCCAAAATATATATCGGTTCATCAGTAAGGTGTTTTGCTAATGCAGCTACATCATTAGCGTCGGTTTCAAGACGGTAAGTGCTGTGTGGATTCTGGGCATCTTTCGGCAATGGTGTAGTTAATTCACTCTGTCCATAGCCGCGGCGGTCATAAGTTACAACCGTATACTGTTCTTGTAAAAAACCAGCTGTTTTGGCATAAATATCTCCAGTGCCATTAGCTCCTGGAATCAAGATGATAACAGGACCTTGACCAATTTTTTCATAATATAAATTGGCACCATTAACCTGTAGAATACTCATTGCAAATCGCTCCTTTAAAAATATATTTAAAACTCCTTGCTAACTCATGTCACCAACTATATACTCATGGTATGAGTTAGTCAAGCGACAAACATAAAGAAGGATGGAATTATGACAAAGCGAATTAGTTTATCAAGAGAAATTGTGCTAGAAGAAGGTTTGAAAATCAGTAGCGAAATGGGATTTAATAAACTGACCTATAATGGGTTAGCCCGTTCATTATCCATTCAGCCGCAATCGATGTATCGATATGTAAGTAATCTGGAGGATTTAAAAAGTGGAGTTGTAGCCATCTACCTAAAAGGCTTGGTCGAATTGATTTACCATGAATTATTAGCGTACTCAGGTAAAGACGCGTTACGTAAATTCGCGTTCTGCGTGATTTCATATTCACAATCCAGACTCACATTTCCAGATATGGTTGGCGGACTTGCTGAATTCAGTGATACCGATGCAGTTTCACAGCAAATGGAAAAGCTGCATAACATATTAGTTGAAATTATTAAACCCATTACAAAAGATGAATCAATGATTGAGCAAAATGTACAAATGTTTCTTAGTTACGTACTTGGACATTTGCAACTCATGAATAATGGAATTGCACCGAAAAAAGTAAATATTCAACAAAACTTTGAAGAGAACATCGAACGATTATTTTCATTATTTTAAAAGGAGAAAAAGTCAGGTAAATCGGCACAAACCCCCAAATCCGAGGGCTGCTTACGGCTATTAGGAAATATTAATAATTCAGCCGTAAAGATGATTAATTTAGGAATCTCCCTAGAGGTTCCTTTTTTAGTATCTTATACATAGTTTTCTGATAATTAATGGTAAAATAGAGATATTTCAAACTGGGGTGATTGTAAATGAGAATAATTCAATTAGTCCATTAAGAAAAAGGTGCCCTAAAAGACAGCTCAAGTATTCTTTATGCTGGATCCTTGATATTATTGGTCATCATTAAACCAAATTAAAAAAGGAGGATATGAATTGGAAAATTATCTATTATTTTTAATGATGTCTTTTTTACTTATTATAATGCCAGGTCCAAATGCAGGAGTTCTTATTCAAAACACAATCTCTCTTGGTAAAAAAGGCGGGGTCAAGACCGTTTTTGGGTCATTCTCTGGGCTAATCCTCCATATCTTGGCAGCAGTATTTGGGTTGTCAGCAATCATCCTTCAATCGGCTTATGTCTTTTCAATATTCAAGTATGCTGGTGCCGTATATTTAATCTACCTTGGTGTTAAATCTTTACTTTCCTTACGGAAGCCGAGCGAACTTAAAGTAGAAGGTCAAAAATCACAAATTAAAAGTAACTCAAAAAGAAACAGTTGCTTTTTCCAAGGTTTTATAACCTGCGTCTCCAACCCAAAAGTCGCCGTGTTTTTCTTTACATTCTTACCCCAATTTGTTAAACCAGGAGAAGGCCATTTTACTCAATTATTAGTGATGGGATGCTCCTATGCATTTTTAAACCTTATATGGTATCTAACTTGTGTTTACTTAATAAATTACCTGAAATATTGGATAAGAAAACCTTCTGTACAAAAAGTTTTACAAGGAGCCACTGGCTTTGTTTTATTAGTCTTTGGTTTTAAACTTGCTTTTGAAAAACAACCCTAAAATTATGGGCACTTTGCTTAATATATGTATTATCTAACAGATTTCCCGTACAGTTTATTAACTCTACGATAAGCCTTAATGAACTAGCGGATGCGTTAGCTGCAGATCGGAGCTGTCTTGATGACAGGTTTTTCTTTATGTAACTTATAGGGCGGGGTCTTTCCTCACATTCAAATAAATAATCCAAATAGAAATTAATTGAGAAATCGCCTTTTCCATGTTAAGCTGCAGGTCAGTTTTGTGGTGGAATATGAGTTTGTGAAGAATTGTACTTAGACTAACGAGTGCGTTAGCTGAAGGAGCTGTCTTGAAGGCAGCTTTTTTTATGGAACTAACGGGGCAGGTGTGATGAAGAAGGATTTTTTTTTTACATATCGTATTTACTTAGTAAGTATAAAAGGAGTGTGTAGAATATGAATCAATACCTGATAGGAATTCATGAAGGTGAGTTATCGAATCCTCAGCTAAGTGAATTAATGGAATATAACTCCAAAATATCAAAAAACTCAATAACCACGATATCAATTTCTTCCCCAGAAAATCTGACGTTAATGGTAGGGGTAGAAGAGTCTCAATTATCAACTGGACTTACTGACCAATATTACTTACTGACTAATGAATTAAAAAAACGGAATCAATATCAGGATAAGTTTTATTTCGTTTATGATTATAGGAATAGAAAGATAGTAAAAAACCCTACGGTAAGATGTTTTCCTTTAATAAAATTAACAATTAGTGGTACTAAGTTACAAAATCTAATTCAAACTGTTAAGGATATAAAACAAGAAGATGTATTTGCAGGCTTCAAAATGAACTTAGTAGAACCGGATTTACTTGTCGTTGAAGTTCTTCTTTCCTCTCCAATGTTAGAAATGATGAATAAGGGTGAAAAAATACCTAAATCCTCACAATGCGATAAACATTATTTATATTTAAGCGAATTAACAGAGTTACTTTCTGATCCTAGGTTATGTAACTCTGTTCAAACTAAGGCTATAACAGATTAGAGTCATTTAAAACAAAGATTGTGGAGAGTGTTCATATGATTTGGTCATTATTATCTTTAGCGGGTTTACTACTTATTGTTTTGGCTATCTTTTATTTTGTTAATGTAGCAAAAACATATAAAAATAAAACATTTAGTACCATTTCATTTGTATTTGATTTCATTTTTTCATTAGGAAGTGGCGTAATTTTGTTAGGATTCCTTCTAATAATCATCGGAATGGCTATGGCAGGTGGCTCCTAATAATTTTTGTTTTTTTCGCGTCATATTTTATCATACAGTTTCTGCTGCAAGCTTTATAGATCTAACGTATAACGAAAGGAATGTATATATTGTTTTTCTTATATGCAATTTTATTTTTCATTTTTGGATATAGCTTTATAT
The DNA here is from genome assembly GCF_002803435.1 of Bacillus sp. mrc49. NCBI lineage: Bacteria > Bacillati > Bacillota > Bacilli > Caryophanales > Bacillaceae > Bacillus > Bacillus sp. mrc49. The sequence continues at coordinate 44,229 of NZ_PHNG01000655.1, forward strand.
TAACATTTATAAAAGCAATAAAAGACGAAGCATCCCAGCATCTTGCTGCAATCCTTTTTCTTGTATGGGCTTCATTAGCAATAATCGTTACTGTGAATTTAATAACATTGTAAGAACTGTTCTTATTCATCAATCAGGGAGTTGCTTCGGCAGCTCTTTTCTTATGGAACAAAAGGGGCAGGACCGTTGAAAAAGTGAAACTGAAAACGATTTATAACTAAAGGGGGAGTTTATGGTGAGATATGTGAGTTTTATAACTGCCAGCATAATGTTTTTGCTTATAGTTGGTTGTGCCGATATAGAGACTGATTCAAAAAAATTTGTTCCTTCTGATACTGATATTGTGAATAGGAATAATGGAGATATTGAAAATGAATCTAGGTTAAAAGAATTTATCAAAAATACAGAAACAGGGGATAAGGATAGTATTCGTGTGGTGGCTTACACGAAGGAAGGCGACCCAATCCTAACTGAATTAACATATAACCGAGAGCAGCTTGAAGTTACTGAGGATACCACTAGAGATGAATACGGCAGTGGAGAAATTAACACATTTGAATGCGAGAAAATTGTAGTTGAAGAAAATAAATACTCAATCATTGGTTGCCAAGGTGACAAAACACCTTATTACTTAGCAGAAGGAAATTAATGTGATATTTGATCGTGTAATTCTCAACGACCCTTTATCATGCCATGATTCTAAATCATCCTTAATCAACTAACCGGGCAGATTAGTTCACGAGCGCTGTTTGATCTTTATTCGACAATTGGGTCATATTAATGAATAAACCTCCCGAAAGTGTGAAGCTATACACTTAAATTAAATGTTAGTTCAAATAATAAAAACGTTCCTGCTGGCTACAGAAACGCACTCTTTAACTAAAAAAATAACACGGCAGCGGTTCAATATGAATATTAAAAAAACCTTAGTGAAGGAAGACTAACAATTATTATCAATATTAATTATATGCTAAGATTATTGTAAAATTAACTTTTGCTTAAGGACGATTAAATGACACTTTTATATCAATCACTAGGATTTGGGGTTTTATTTGGATTATTTATGTTATTTGTGAATTATGATAAGCCAAATAAACTTTTGATCTTTCTTAAATACTTTTTAATAGGTACAGGCGGACACTACGTATATGAATGGATTTTGGGGTGAAGTTCCCCTTTTCCAAAAGAACGTAAATTATCAGGTGCGTTAGCTGAAGATCGGAGCTGTCTTTAAGGCGGCTTTTTCTTTATGTAACTTATGGGGCAGGTTTGCTCAGCAAGCGCAGTGTATACGTACTGTGTGGTAAAAATCTTGAATAAACATATATCACTTGAACAAGTTACTAATAAAAAAGAGGTATTACCTTTGAAAAAAACATTAGTTTTATTTTTATAGATTAATTGGGGCAGTTTACAGCTTTTTTTATGGAGCTAAAGGGTCACGTTAGTTAGTAAGGAATGCTATAATAGCCCATATTTCAAAACGATTTTAAGGAGTTAAGCTCTTATGATTATAAAAATTGTTTTTGGTAACGATTTTATTCAGTACATTTCTTGTTCAACAAAAGTAGGCAGGAAGATGACCAGTATTCAGGAGGGCTTTCTAAATTGGATTTTTGACGAGGAAAAGAATACAGAATATTGGGCTTTAGAAAATGGGAAAAGAGCTTACCCTAATTATGATGCAAAAGCAATTGTTGAATGGTTAAACAATGTAAGATTTAAGCGAGGAAAAGCGAAAGCTAAATTAATCACAAATCCTCAACTATGTGTTAAAAAGAAATTATATTTTTAGAGTGTTCCTAAATGTTTAATGTTGAAACCATAAGATTGTAAAAAAGGTACTTAAACTAACAGGTGCGTTTCTGATTAACGATTAATCAACTTTAAAGAGCCTTACTACAAAAAATGTAGCAAGGCTTTTGTGTATTTGGATTAAAAATAAATAACGTTATGATCACTTTACAGGTTCTTTAGGTAAAACAAGATTTTCTACTTTCATTATGGCTCAAATAGGAATAATATATAGGTATTAATACTTGAATAATCTTAAAATTATGAAAATGATACTAATTTTAGGTCCAAAGGTTTAATTCGATATAAGAACGTGGTAAATATATTCAAGAAAAGTATCGAATAATAGTATATGAAATAACAATTTTATTGTTATCTAGTCTTTTCTAATTGAGTCTGTTCAATATCAGGTGAGAAGGAGTGGATGATAATAAATTGCTTAAATAGGTTAGATGATGAATTATTGATTGAAACTTACCTCGCGGCTATCAAACTTAAAGATAGTAAAGACTTTGTGGAATTACTTAAAAACGAGATATGTAGGCGTGGATTGTATGATAATAAATTATTTCGAAAAAATGTAAACTGAAGCTGTGATGCCTTGAAGCCATTCTGTACAGGAATGGCTTTTTGCGTTCTGTTAAAGGAGGTATCACCAACCTGGTGACAGAGCCAGGTTGGGACAATACAGGTAGGGACCAAGCTGTGCAGCTAGGAAAAAATGGTTTGCTTTTTAATGAGCTATCGGCGCAGGTTAGCTGAACTGCAATTATGGGCGATAATTCTTACAGCCATTTCATAAATTCTACCATGTTGTATGGAAACTTATGTTACTTTATTAATGGAGGTGACATTTATGAAAAATAAACCAATCTATGTGGAAATTCCAATTCAGGCAACGATAGACGAAGTATGGCGGATGACGCAAAAGCCTGAACTACATGAACAATGGGATTTGCGTTTTTCTTCTATTACCTATTTACCGAAAAAATCAGAAGATGATCCGCAATCCTTTTTATATGAAACGAAATTGGGTCGTTATGTTAAAGTCGCTGGCTGGGGTAAAAGCGTCGGTGCGCATAATAAGAAGGATGGTTCAAAAACTTCTTCTCTTCACTTTGGTACCGATCAAAAAATTTCGCCAATTCGTGAAGGGAAAGGATATTGGCAATATATACCGAAAGATAACGGAATCACATTTCTGACCCAATATGATTATGATGTACGCTATGGTTTGCTTGGACGGCTTTTAGACTTCTTTTTTCGGCCAATCATGGGGTGGGCAACTGCTCTAAGCTTTGATGTGCTAAAACGCTGGATTGAAAAGGGGGAATCACCACGATCTCAATATGTCCGTTTCATTATTAACGCTATAGTAACCATGCTTTTTGTCTTTATTTGGCTTTATCATGGGCTCATCCCGAAGATGATTGCCAAGCATCCTGAGGAAGTATCGATGCTATCCAGTTTAACATCCTTGGATGGGACTGCTGCTGTGAAGGGTGTAGAAATAATAGGCGTTCTCGAGATTTTATTTGCAGTGGTTTGGCTGCTTTATCGTAAGAAAAGACACTTACTTATTGTGCAGATCATTATTTTTCCGTTACTAACCATTAGTGCCTTGATCGCTAATCCTTCATTAGCGTCGCATCCGTTTACCCCTCTTACATTTAATGCTAGTCTGTGGGTCCTTTCCATCATTAGCTTCTTACTAGCAACTGATTTGCCATCGGCAACAAGTTGCAGGCGGACGAGAAAGGGAGAATCATCATGACAATCTACCAAGACCTCTTAGGTGAGGATTTTCAAAGACTTCATCCTAAGCTTCAAGAGCGTTATGCCTTGCCAATTGGTAAACCGTTCAATGGGGGCGGAACGATGTCAAAGATTGAAACGGGGGCAGGCTGGCTAAAACCTTTTTTGAAATTAGCGGCACGCTGGAAATTTCTTTTTCCCGAAAATGGGAAGGATGTGCCGTTTTCCATCAAAAATACCTGTAGTTCATTGCCGACAGGTGAGGCACAAATACATTGGGAGCGTACTTTTTATTTTGAAGAGATCACTCGGCATTTTAATGCGCTTATGACGGTCGATACGAAACGTGGAGTTGTAAAGGATTATTTAGGGGAGCCGAGCTTATTTTATTCGGATTTAACATTTGCGGTTACACCTGAAGGGCGCATTCACATTCACTCTGGTACACAACGTATCGTTATAGGTAATCTGGAGCTTCCAATTCCTCGGTTATTGGAAGGAGTCGTGACTGTTGAGGAAGGGTACGATGATGTCCGAGAAGTATTTACGATTCAAGTCGATATAAGAAACCGAATCGTAGGAAGGTTGATGGCTTATGCAGGCGAATTTAAGATGCAGGCTCTTTAGTCCAATCACCATTGCAGGTGTTTTCTTTTTCATAGCAAGCAGCATGTTGGCATCTGAATCGTATTTGTTAATGCTGACAGCTGCACAGTTAATTTTCGTGCCACTTATGCTCCAGCTGCTATTAGAACCAAAGAGGAAATATATTATGTTCAATTGGATGGCCATGCTCTCCATTTTTTTACTGCAAGTCGTCCCATCAAGCACAGGACAGATGGTACTCGCTTTCATTTATATGACTTTTACCTTTTTTGTGGCGTGTAATGGCCTAAAGCGTTTTTTTCAGCGTGGCTTTACAAACTGGGCAGAAATATCCATTGATATCGGGATGATGTATTTATTTGTAGGCGGACTATGGTTCTTTGCTTATATAACGGGAATGGATACAGGTTTCAATCCACTGATCACGTGGTTAACGGCTATTCATTTTCATTACTCTGCCTTTTTATTGCCCATATCCCTTGGTTTTTTTGGACGCTTACACGAGTCAACCTGGTATCGTGTAATTGTGCCGATTATTTTAGCAGGTCCCTTGCTCGTCGCCATTGGCATTTCCTTATCGCCGTTACTGGAAATCATCTCTGTGTTGCTATACATATTTGCCATTTACACATTAATCGTACTGGCATACCAAACACGTTTCCTTTCACGCTTGCAGGCGATATTGATACGGCTATCATTCAGTGCACTAGGCATCACAATCTTATTTTCATTGCTTTATGCGACATATAATTCGTTTGGAATTTGGCTGGTTAGTATTGATTTCATGCTAAAATTCCATGGCTTGTTTAACTGTTTAATTTTTGGCATGTTAGGCGTACTCGGCTGGGTGCTTGTGCCTCCTAAAACGAAACAGGATGTCTGGAATTTCCCGGTGAGCCAAATTCGAGGTGCGTTAAAAGGAGCAGGCAAGCCACACCCGGGTCTAGTGGCTGATCTAAGTGAGTTTGTTGATATAAAAACTTTACCAAAAACAATCGTCCATTTTTATGAGAACACAGATAAGTATCGGTTATTTGCGTCTGTAAAATGGGCAACTTGGTTTAAACCGTTTGCGGTGTGTTATAAATTGATAAGTACAAAACTACAGCAATTGAACTTGCCCATCTCAAGTAACCGTACTGAAATGACATATCAAATACGCACTGTTGATCAAACGCTCGATGGGAGGGAAAACCCACGCGCATGGATTCGCCAGGTGAAGGGGAATACCGTATTTGTGGCCATTTATTCTCAGCATGAAACGAAGGGCAGGACGTATATGAATATAGCACTTCCGCTTCCCTATTCGTCAATGATTGGCATTTTACAGCTTGACGCTACCGATGGCTCTCTCATTCTTTCGAGCGAGGGAGACAGTGACGCCGGTATTTATTTAGCAGCGGGCAAAGCGCTTTTCAAGCTTCCGTTATCCGAACACTTTTTCATTAATGAAACAATGGCAGGCGTGCTCACAGCACAACACAAAATGCGAATCTTTGGCATTCCCTTCTTACATATCGATTACACCATTGATCAAAAATGATGGAGGATTGTATAAGATCTACTATATTTTTTAAAGTAGCTCTATCTATTTAGAGGCACTTTTTTATTCATTAAATGAGAAGAGGATATTAGTTAAACGATACAAAACCAATAAATAAAATAATTAAGTGGGTACTTCTTTATGGGCTGATGCCTATCTAAAGAGACAGAGTAATTGAATAATTCAATGTGAAAGGGTTGTTTTTGTGGGGTTAACTTCGATTATAATTGGACTTTTTGGAGCTATATTAGTTATTATCTTCGTTTTTCCATTACTAATGATTAGAAGATATGGGAAAGGTTCATCTCCTTATAAGTGGTCTTATTGTATATTCGGGCTTTTAATTATCAATTGGATACTATACATTACAGGTTTTTATACATTGCTTCCTGATAATGTTGCAGACTTAATTTTTATCCCAATATGGTTTATTGTTTGTGCTTTAGGTGCCTTATTTACAATATTTGAGTTTAAGAACAACAAAGCCTTTGCGGTTCCCCTTGCTGGTTTTACTTTTATTAGTTTTGTTTTCGCTTTATTCATAATTGGTATATCACAGATGTAACGATGAAGTAAGTGTTCAACAAGAGGGCGCGATTCTTTAATAAGAATCGCTTTTCTTAATGAACTAAAGGGGCAGGTTAGCTCAACAAGAAAATGTTAGAACAGGGAGTTGAAAGGTGGTTGATGTTGAGTGTATGTATTCCCAGAAGAAAACGACTTTCTTTCGTTATTTGAGTGCGAACCTATATTATTTGATACCACTGCGAAAGATTTACCATTTTATTATAATAAAGCAACATATCAATTTTCTAATGGGGAGGAAGACTTTATTGTTACACTTTCTCCATCTTACGGTGAAGTAAAAATACAAGTAACCCAACCGACTTCAAGTTAATTGTTATCACTTTTGGATTTAAAACGAGTTGATAAATTTGAGATTACAGCAGACAAAAAGGAACTTTCAAGTGTACTTTTAACAGTTCTGAATGAGGATTCCCTACAAACAATAGAAGTTGATTTTAAGCCGAAATTCAAACTGATTTTTAGAGAACATGATAGGCGGTAAAAACACAGTCTTGTTAAACTAACGGGTGCGTTAGCTGATTAAGGAATACAAAAATGAGCAATCTTTATTAACAATGAATAATCCAATTAAATAATAGAAGGGCATGTTTTGATCAATCTTTTATCAAAACATGCCCTTCTTCTTTTTCTTTTATCAGGATCAAGCCTTGTTTCAAAGCTGCACCAAACTCGAAAATCCGAAGGAATTGCGCCTTCTAAAATTTAAGGGTGTTTCTAGCTACAGTTAATCCTGCAAATTAAATTGAATATAATCAAGGTTGTAGGAACCTGGGCTTGTGACCTTGACTGTAAATAGGTGAGTACCTTTCTTTAGGTACCGGTACTCCAAATTCTGAAGCTGGAATGCACGTTTGTGAGTTGTACTTTTCAGCTCGGTCTCCCCGCTTGTTTTGCCAGCCCAATCCAAGGTGATGGCACCAGCCGGGGTAGATGCTGCAGAAACTCTGCCGGAGATCTTATATGTTCCTGACTTCTTAATGTTCACTTCGTATTTCGCCCACTCACCTTCCATGTTATGGCTTACAGCAATGGCCCCATCGATTTCGCAAACATCGAGTGAATCTTGGTCGGCTGTATTGCAGCGGTTGGCGTCCTGATCAAAATACCCGGTACCTTGCCCACCGCCAAGATGCTCCTCAGCCTGAACCCGAACTGTACGGTTCCCGGTATCGTACTGCCATTGTCGCATATTGCCTCCATGCCGCCAGTAATCGATCGCTTCAATATTGTCAGTCTGTATCATATTCACTCCAAGCTTTGTTACTGCCTTCCATCCCATATTTACATCTCTTAGTGAAGCCTCATCCGTGTATTTTGCAGCAAGGCCATACCACATTACATTTGCTAAGACCCTGCTACTTTTCTTGATTTGTTTCAGCTTTTCTGGCTGAATCTGCAAATCTGCAAGATCTGCAAAAACAATTTCATAAGCGACCGGCTGACGCCCCGGGAACGTTCCTATAGAGTTGACGTTGTTATCAAGGATAATGTGCATATATAGGATTTCTGGATCTTTCTCCATAAATTTGGCTGCTTCTTCAACATTTAGACTGCCCTTAAACAGACCGTGATCTACTGTGTCGGTTTTAACGAGAACCTTGTACATTTCATCCCGTATCTCCCAGCCCTTGTCCAGGTTTACAATTGCCCGGTCCTTTGCTACAAGCATGACCTCTTCAAGCGTTGGAATTTTGTGCTTGGTGAGTGCTGCCGTTTTACCTCCGAGACCTTCCTTGAGGCGAAGTTTCTTAATTTGAGCCAGTGTGAAGTCAGAAACCTTTCCTTTGCCATTGGTAGTACGATCAACGGTCGTATCGTGCATTAATACAGGTACACCATCAGCGGTTAGCTGGACATCTATTTCCACAATATCGGTGCCGTCTTTAATGGCCTCATTGACTGCTGCAAGCGAGTTCTCTGGATATTCACGCCATTGGCCCCGATGAGCCAGGATCATGAGTGGCGCATTTTTACCATGATTGAGCAGCTCTGCGTGAATCTGTTCAAAGGATTTATGCTCTTGGACAGCAATCGGTTTAGAGGCCTTTGCTCCTGCTTCCTGTACCGGCATTAAGGCAGACGCTATGAACCCTAATAAAAATAACTTTTTTAGCTTCAGCATTGTTAAGGCTCCTTTCTACTTTTAATCAATGAAAGATTGGAATAATATTTTCAACCTCCCAACATCGTTACTGAACCTTTCCGTTTTTACAGTTTCATTATACTTTCACTCTGCAATTAAATATCATGATTATACAAGTTTTTACAAGTATTTACATAGGTTTTACAAAGTTATCAATCGCTATCCTTGCTGGACAAGTCAAAGGATTTCGGAAAACCGCGAGATGCTGTAAACACTATTGAATTTCTTTCAGAAGGGGGATGTAAAGGTACATTAAATGAAAAACGCTTTTGTTCTGGAAGCTTTTTGTCGTAATACATTTCAAGGATAGATATCAGTTTGTGAAGGGGGGACTTAGACTAAAGGGGCAGAATAGCTGTAGAAGAACTATGAACCAAATTTTGTAATATCCCATGATGTAGGATAGAATTAATATATTAAAACAAGATTATTTTTGGAGGGAAACCATGAAAGAAAGTACAAAAAAAGAAGTTTATTCTTGGGTAAAATCAATTGTTTTTGCATTCATCTTCGTTTTTATTTGTAGACAGCTTCTTTTTACACCTACAACTGTATTGGGAGCATCCATGTCGCCTACCTTTCATGACCAAGATAGAGTGGTTGTAAGTAAAACGACTGAAATACAACGATCTGATGTGATTGTATTCCATGCACCAGATGTTGATGGTAAAGACTATATTAAGAGGGTAATAGGTCTTCCTGGAGATAGTATTGATATGAAAGATGATGTGCTCTATATTAATGGAAAAGCCGTAGAGGAACCGTATTTAAATGCAAATAAAGAAGATAATCCTTTTAATAAACTGACAGAGGACTTTTCATTGCAAGAAAAAACTGGAGAGTCCCAAGTTCCTAAAAACATGTTATTTGTGATGGGGGATAATCGTTTAAATAGTAAGGATAGCAGGATTTTCGGATTTATTTCCTACGACTCGATTGTTGGAGAAGTGAAATTTCGATTTTATCCATTACAAGAAATCGGCATACCTAAATAGTTGCCAAGGCAATCTTTCATAATGAACTATCGGGTGCTTTACTTCATTACCAGGAGCTGATCAGCAGCTCCTTTTCTTATGGAACTATCGGGTGCGTTAGCTGAAGATCGGAGCTGTCATTAAGGCAGCTCTTTTATTATGGAACTAAAGGGGCAGGTTAGTTAAATGATTAAGTTATAATAAAGAGTGACTATTCTGATAGGAGTTTAATGATGTTTAAAATAAGTACATTTCTAGAAACTAATGAAGGTGACGAGAGTTATGTATCCTTAGATGATTCTTTAAAATTAAGAGGAATTTTTGAGCATCGGAAATTTACTCCTGAGCACATTCAAATGCGTATAACAATTAAGTATAACAATCAGATCGTGGTAGGAGTCGATGTTCCCAGTGGGTTAGATTTATGGTTCGATTATATGGTTGCTATTGAGCAATATTTAGAGAGTAAGAACATTGAAAGATTTTATGGTATCGATCCATATCTTATGAAGTTAGTTTCAATAAACAACAATTTAGTGGATTTCTCTATTGTGGGTGATTGGGAACCTGTTGAGGTTATTGCACAAGCAGTATTGCCTGAAAAAGAGTTTTTAAAATCCATTTTAGATGGAGCAGAACACTTTTGGGGGACCTTGATTAAATATAAGGTGTTTGAGGAAAAAGAGCTAAGGAAGACAACATCTAAAGAAGAACCAAAACTCATGATTGAAGAAATTGAAAAATTGAGGGAGAAGGTAAAAATCTTGTTCAACTAAAGGGACAGGTTAGTTCAACAAGGAATTTCCATTTTCTAAACAAATGAAAAGGTTCTATCATTCGATGAAACTAAAAAGAAATTACAACGTAACAATATTAGACGTAAAAGGAGGGATACAGATGGCACATTGTACTAACTGTAACTACAAATGGAAAACTAAAGAAATTTGGTCGCTCGGATTTTCAAAGAAAGGGAAAAACTGTCCTAACTGCGGAAATAAACAATATATTTCATCCAAAACTCAACGAATATTTACTTTAGGTTATTTAAGTCTTGTATTTATTGTGTTTTTTCCGTTTTTTATTAAATTGAGTGATAATGATGAGCCTTTATGGTAGATTTTAAAAAAGATAAAGGCTATTTACATAGGATAGTAAATGCTTACCTATTCTTAATTGTCACTTGATCTGGTCTGGTACTAATAGAGTAGCATCAGTTTACTTTTATAATAAACTAACGGGTGCGTTAGCTAAAAAAAGGATTGTTCAACAATCTGGCCATTTTATTGAAAACAGGTCTTGTTTAAAATGAGTGTATTTGAAATAATTGGAATCTGATAAAAGAAAAAGTTTTTTGGTAGGTGATGATTCGTTCGTGGAGAGTGTTTTCGTAAAGTTAATTTTATTGGTATCTATTTTTGGACTTTTTCTCTTTTTCATTAATAAAGTTTTGAGAAAATGGCTTAATGTTGAAAAGAAAGAATTGTTTTCCTATGGCCATGTAAATGATAAACATAAAAAAATTGATTGGACAATTAGAATCATTTTTATTGTCTTTTCGTTTATCGGTTTTTTAACTAACGTCAAACGTGAACCTTTAGAGCATATTTGGTTTTTGGAAACGCATATGCTTTTGTTTGTTTTTATAATTGCATCTGAAACAACTAGAGTGATTATGGAGAAGAAATATGCAGAAAACAGAAATGATTATATTTTTTCAACTATTCAATTAGTGATAATATCAATATTTTTACTTTTAATGTTTACGACTGATTTTTTTGGATTGTTGAAATGGTAAAAAATCTATCTTCAGCAATCGGGCGCGATTCTTATACATAGTTTTTGTCGGGAATGGACAACTAATATATATATTATGTAAAAATAGAATACAGATATTGTTTGGAGGGATTATTATGACAGTAGAAAAAAGTTTAAGGGTTTGTGAAAAGGGACATAAGTATTACAAAAGTAGTGACTGTCCAAGTTGTCCTACATGTGATAAAGAGAATAAGCCTAAAAGTGGCTTCCTCTCGAAACTCAGTTCACCTGCAAGAAATGCATTGGTTCACGAAGGGATCGACACGTTGAAAGAACTATCAAAGCACACGGAAAAAGAAATTTTAAAAATTCACGGTATTGGCCCAGCTTCCTTACCAACTTTGAGAACTTCATTAGAAGAAGAAGGGTTAGCATTTAAGGAATAAAGAATTATGACGTACATTACTTGACTAACATGTGCGTTAGGTGAAGATAGGAGCTGTCTATAAGGCAGCTTTTTCTTATGGAACTAACGGGGCAGGTTAGTTGAAGAGTGCTGTTTGATCTTAATTCAGCAATTGGGCCATTTTGTGGGAAGATCAGCAGAAACTTTTGAGATCTTAATCAAAATAGTAATTAATCTATCGAAGTTGTAAAATAAAGGTAAGAATAGTTCTGGGGGGATTTATATCAATTATAACGCTATTAATCTAAGCGAGAAACTGTCCAAATTCAGTGAACACTGGTCGCCCAAAGTCATTGGTGAAATGAATGACTATCAGTTTAAGTTAGTTAAGATTCTGGGGGATTTTGTATGGCACGATCATAAAGACACCGATGAGGCATTCATCGTAATAGACGGAGAGATGTCCATCGCATTCCGCGATGGAGAGGTTAAACTTTCCAAAGGAGAAATGTATGTGATACCAAAAGGTGTGGAGCATAAGCCTTATGCTGAAAAGGAATGCCATATAATGCTGGTAGAGCCTAAAGGTGTAGTCAACACTGGTGAAACTAATTTTAAACTAACTGCTGAAAATAATATATGGATTTAAACCAATAATTCAGTTACTTTCTTTGGATCAACATATAAAAGGAAGTTGCAAATTTTCCGCAATCGGGCACGATTCTTTTATAAGAATCGCTTTTCTTAATGAACTAACGGGTGCGTTAGCTGAAGATTGGAGCTGTCTTTAAGGCAGCTTTTTCTTATGCAACTAAAGGGGCAGTATGGTTGAACAATAATTAATACGATAACCTAATCTTTTAGAAAGCGAAATAATGGAACAAGTAATGAAAGAAATTCCGTCTAGAGGAATACTCTTTAACTGAAGCGAATCTATTGTAAGGTAACCAATAAAATCAGCCTAGGATTAAATTGGAGGGAATAGAAAATGGATGTAAAGACACTTTTGTTACAACAATGGGCAAGCTGTTTGGATGAAGAAGACTGGTTTCCACCACTTGAAAAAGTGCTAGAGGACATCACTTTGGAACAGGCAATTTGGAAACCGGCTGATGGGGCAATGATGAATTCCATTTGGGAATTAGTTTGTCATTTGCTATTCTTTGAAAAGAGATATCTGATGCGATTTCTTGGTGAAACAGCGAATGAACCACAGGCAGAAAATAATGACTCTACATTTCAATTACCAACTGAGACGTTAGAAAATTGGAAGGAAACAAAACAAGAATACTTTTATGTTCATCGAGAACTTGGAAAAATACTAGCAAAATCAGAACATGAAGATTTATATAGACAGATTCCAGGTGATAATCCCTTAGTGCTTGAACTGAAGAGTTTAGCCATGCATAACGCATATCATATTGGGCAAATTGTATTCCTTAGTAAAATGCAAGGTGCTTGGGCAGCGAAACGCAGCTTTTAAACAGGCTTCATTAGCTTTACAGTTATTCCATGATAAGGGGAATTTAATGGAATAAGAATAAGAACGGGAACGTCCAAATCGGACGTTCCCATATTTTATACCTGGAAAACAACAATACTATTAACAAAGTCTAAGATAAAAAAAGATTGTGAAGATTCTCACTTAAACTAACGGGTGCGTTAGTTTAGTAAGACAAATTATAAGATTTAAAATTGTTGGTGGTACCCCTTTACGTTGTATATCCGAATTTTCCTGACCCGATCTCTTTTATATTAATAAAGGTTTTTTTAAACAAAAATGTTAATTAATTTGATATAATTCCTCGTATCTTACCTGATTTGGGAGGTTTAAATTATGGGACTTTTAATTGTTTATGCAATAGGATTATTAATGGGTGCTGCCCTTGTTGCTCTTAGTTATTTTTCTAAAGAGTTGGATCATAAAAAAAGAAGTATTTTCGTGGCGGTGATTGGTGTAATAACGATCATTGGAGGTTTAGTAATTGGCGGATTTGAAGGGATGCCAATTAGTACAATAGGTATTGGTATTTTAACCGACTCAATTTTACTATTAATTGCCGGAAATAGATCAATGGTAAGAAATGTGGTTTTTGCATTAGTAGTATTGGTGCCATTAGCTGTCTTTATATATGCTGGTGTAGATAAATTTTATGGAAATAATTTTATTGTGGTTGCTAAAAATGAAAATATGGATACTTATCTAAAACAGTATTATGAAGAGTTACAAGTGAAGACAGACACGCAAGGATTTAAAAGGTTTGAACCAAATAATGGAGAAAAGTTTATAGTTCTTTCTTTAGGTAAAGAAAAGCAAGGCAATAATATAGAGGTTGCAGGGGTAGAAAAACAAGGTGATAGAACATTGATTAATGTAAAAACCTTTGATAATCAATCAACAGAAAAGAATCCAACTATTATTATCTTTTTAGACAAACTTGGTAAAAACGTTGTCGTTAAGGATGCGGATGGAACTGTTTATGAGGAAGTTAAATAAAAGAAGGGCCTTATAGGGCGAAGGCTATTAGGGCTTTTCGACAGCCTGAATCCCCCAGTATTAAACTGGGAGGATTTTTACATCAGAAAATCATCTTAAATTGGTCACGCGGTTTCCGTTAAGGGCCATTAATCACTAGGGGTAGCATCAGGAAAATGCGTATTAGCAACGATAAGCATTCTGATACAGGTTAGTTCTAAAAGATGTATCACGCAGTTGACACAAACTGTGCGGATTGAAAATTTTAATCAGCATCTTTTTTTTCATAATAAATCAATACTACCTTGATAATTAAAACTATGAAAAGGGCAATACCTATACTAATATCTAATGTTCCTTCGTCTTCGAGTTTATTAAAAAACCCATTAACTGTAGTGAACGCTAGAAGAGTTAAATATACATATGCTTCATTTTTTTGGAGAAATTTAATTGGGACTACCGCCTTTAGAGTTGAAATTACTATTAGTAAACTATCAGGAACTATCTTATCTCAAAATAGATTAAATAGGTAGAAGCTTAATTATTTTCTAAGAAAGTACAGCACAGTACGAATAAACTTAGACCGCCTTATACACTGTAACGTTTTAGGAGGTGAAATGATGAAACGTGCAATAGGAATTTTTCTTACTCTTTCATCTGTATTAACATACTTAATTGTGGACAAGCTTTATGACCCTATTAAGGAAACAGAAACAAGAAAATTTTCAGGAGCTACAACAGTAACAGTACATTATCAATATCCTTTGATGTTTTGGGTAATTTGTGTCATTTTAATCATTACTTTTATTCTTGGAATTTACTTTATTCTAGCAAAGGAAAAGCTATATGAGGAATGTCCACTCTGGGATACTCCAGAATATATTAGTAATAAGTGAACCGAACTAACGGGTGCGTTAGCTGAAGACTAGAGCTGTCTTTAAGGCAGCTCTTTTTTTCTTATGCAACTAAAGGGGCAGGTTTTCCATTACAGTTTATAATACGAGTAGACTTTGATTTAAATTGAGGAGATAAAATAATGTGTTCTTTTTTGAGAAAAGAATTTTGGGATGACAGAAATAAACCTATTTTGTTTATACAGTGGGTATTAACAATCTTGGCAATAATATTATATTTCCAAACTTATGAAAATACGGTTTATTTTTACTCTGGAATTTTAAGAATAATTGCAGGAATAATCACCCTTCTAATAGGAATTGAAAACTACATTGTTAAAAAAAGAGATTATATATTTTGGTTCATCCTATCGATAATGTGTTGTGGAATGGGGATTGACATATTAATGAACTAACGGGTGCGTTGCTTAAGATCCTCTCATTAAGGCAGTTTCTTCTTTACTAAACTAAAGGGACAGGTTAGTTGCATAAGGGTGATATAATAATTTCAATAGAAAAGATGGAAAATGAGAACTACTGGGAGGGAAATTGGTACTTGGACAAAACTCAAGTGATGGTTTATTTCTGCTTGTATGGAGATGAGTTTCCAATAGATTATGTGACCGAAACGTTGGAAATTGAACCAACAAAAACCTATAAAAAAGGCGAAGTCATTGTAAGACCTGATAATCCAAATGTTATTTCAACGAAAACTCTTTATCGAAAAGAAACAGCCTGGGAATTAAGTACGGGCTATCAAGAATCCTATGATATGAAGGAACAAATGGACCAGATTTTAGGACCGTTAAAAAATAAGGCAGCTATACTAAATCAGGTGAAAGCAAAGTATAAACTGGAATGTAAAATCTTCATCGTTATTATTATGGAAAATGGAGATTCACCGGGTTTGTATCTTGATAACGAACAGATTGAATTTGCAAATAGCGTTAAAGCTGAAATTGATATTGATTTGTATGCAAATCCTTATGAAAATGAATATGACGACTAAAAAAGCACAAGCTCTCTTCAACTAACTGGTGCATTAGCTTAAGATCGGAGCTGTCTTTAAGGCAGCTTTTTCTTATGGAACTAAAGGGGCAATTTAGTTCAATAAGGCTTATAATCTGGTTGTAGGAATAGAACCTATAAGGTGGATAATAAAATGGAAACAAATGCTTTATTTTACAAGATTCGAAAGAGAACTATTTTGACGGAGGATTATGTAAATTGGTCGCACAATTTATTAAAAACCGGTGTGTCATCACCATCCGTAAATATTATTTCTTCCTTTCCATTTGACGAAAATATTTTCGAAGTGGAATTTTATTTTAAAAGAGCTTTGAATGAATTGGGTATAGAGGAACCAACCCTTGAGATATGTGCTAGAGCCTATATAGGTCATTTAACAAATGAAATTATTAAAGAAAATAACCATGCAGTGACCTTTGATTTTGCGTATATGATTTATCGGATTGTTGCGTCGGATTTAGATTATCCAAATGATTTGATGGAGTGGTATGAGATAAGTGAAATGATTGATGAACTACGAAATGGTGATATACCTTTAGACTTTAATGAGAACGATGTAATATCAAGGATTAAAAATGAGGCAGGTAAATATCTTATTAGGGAGTAGTATTTCTTCATCAACTAACGGGTGCGTTAGCCAACGATCGGAGCTGTCTTTAAGGCGGCTTTTTCTTTTGGCACGATCGGGGCAGGTTAGTTCCGTTGTGTACAGTTTATTGTACTTTACAATATCAAATATTCATGGAAATTATTTCATAATTTAGGTAAAATATCATAGGGTTCTTTGATTTGGAATTACAAACTAGCTTGTTCATGATCTCCTTTAAATAGTAATTTCCACTAGCTTTTTATTTTGATGGATAAAAGCCACAAAGGGCGGGGCGTAGTGAATTTCATTCATCAACTGCTATTTTTGTTTTGATCAAGTAGAAAGGAATGAAAGCAATTAAATGATAAATATAAAGAAATTAATAAAATGTATCGGAATAATTATTATAATATTATTAATCATTTCCCTTTTTTCACCAACATGGACTTCTCATATAAAAGGTGATAACAGTATAAGTGCATTAGAACAAGTAGAGATAAATGGAAGTAGTCAGGAAATCATGATACGTGGTAAAGATAAAGATAATCCGGTTATTATTTTTGTACATGGAGGACCCGGATGTCCGGAAATACCATATGCCGATCAATACCAAGACTTATTGGAAACTAATTTTACGGTTGTTAATTATGACCAAAGAGCAAGTGGAAAATCATATCATTTTTTTGAGGACTACTCCAATCTTTCATCAGACTTACTGGTGGAGGACTTATTGGCTATGACGGATTATATATCAGAACGTCTTGGCAAAGAAAAGATTATACTTATTGGTCATTCTTATGGTACATATATTGCCATGCAAGCTGCCTATGAAGCTCCTGAAAAATATGAGGCATATATTGGTATTGGACAGATGAGTGATACAACAGAAAGCGAGATTGACAGTTTGAACTACAGTATTAATCAGGCTCAAAAAGCTGGCAATACGGATGATATCTTATTTTTACAAGGGTTAACAGAAAAAATCAAAAATGGCGATACGTTCACCCCGCGAAATTATGTCATGAAATATGGTGGGGCCTCAAGACTTATTGATAACCCTGATGGTGATAACATAGGTATTTTATTCAGCAGTGAGTATAACTTATTAGATGTCATCCGTTATAACTTTGGGTTATCCTTTTCTCAAAATATTTTGTTAAAGGAAGTATTAAAAAATCCATTACCCACTATAGTAACGGATCTTAAAATACCATGCTATTTCATCATGGGTAAATACGACTATATGACATCAACAAAGGCAGCAAAAAATTATTTTAATATGATCGAAGCAAATAAAAAAGAATTTATTACTTTTGAACAATCAGCTCATTATCCACAATTTGAAGAGAAGGAAAAATTTTATGAATGGATGTGCGATACATTTATAAAATAAATATAGATAAGGCAGCGTTTTCCTTATCTTGAAAAAGAGAGTGTGAAGAATAGTAACTTAATCTAACGGGTTCTTTACTTCAATAAGATAGGTTGCTGAGGCAGCCTTTTCTTATGGCGCTAACTTGATCATAAGTTTGAAGTAAGCTATAAAATTTATGACGTTAAATCAAGGTATCTTATTCTAACAAGTGAGTAGCTACGTATACAATTGATAACATGGGGAAATATGAACTAGCGGGTGCATTTGTTGAACAGGAAGTAAAAGGGGTGAAATTGTTCTTCTTAAATGAAAAAAGCATCCAACTGGATGCTTTTTTGTTGTGTGTTACTTGAATGGACGGATGGCAATTAGCGTCATTTGTTTGCCTCGTTTACTGTCCAATGTTAACTCCACTTCAGTGCCTTGTAATGAAAACAGCTCATTTTTCAGTGAATCGGAAGTGGCTTTTGCTGAATAAGTAACACCATCATTGGCTATGAATCGGAATACGCCCGTTGAGTCGACTCCTGTAACCATCCCTTTAACGTTAATCGTCGTATTGGTTTGAGTAGGGGGAGACACGACTGGGATTTTTATCGTTTGTCCGATTGTTAATTTTGATGAGTCCACTTTAGGGTTTGCTTCTTGAATAACAGCTACAGGAATGCCTAAACGTTTAGAAATCTTAGTAAATGTATCTCCGCTTTTAATAACGTATATAGAAGAATGGGAAGGGTTCTCTTGTTTGCTTGTTTGCGGTTTAGCAGTTAAATAGCTCTCGCTCACATATGCTTTTTTTCCGTGGTACGTGATTTGAGCCCAACCATTAGTAGTTGAAACCACCGATACTTTACTATTTTGTTTCAAGGAACCCAATACTGCACCAGTTGCAGAGGCAGCGGCCCTAACACGTAACGAGCTTGCATGTACATACATCGTCTTAGCTTGAACAGATGTATCGGGGGTAGTATCAACAGGATTCGTACCTTGATCCGTTGCTTTAGATTCAGAAAGGTAAGCGGCACTCACAAACACCACTCTGCCTTCGATTATTATTTCTGCCCATCCATTTTTCACATGGATAAGTTTTACTGCATCCCCTTTTTTATAGCTGCCGACAATGGAACTGCTTGTACTAGGTGAGGAACGAACATTCAAAGAAGTGGCCGTAACATACGCATCTTTAACACTTGGTAAAAGTAATTTTTGGTGATCTTTAATCGAAGTGATGCCGTTTGCCTCTTTGATTTGTTGCGGTGTAACACCGTGTTTTTTAGAAATAGCTTCAATCGTATCCGTATCTTTCACCACATACGTATATTCATCTATACACGCAGAAGCGGTTTGAGCCGAAAGTGTTAATAAAATCGTGAAAATTCCCGATACGATGACTGTTTTAGCCGGACTTCTTTTCACCCATTTCCGTACATTGGCTACATGGGTTCTCCAATCCAGTGTGATGTTTCTCAAGAAAGATTTTACATCTAAAACATTTCTGATATCCAGATTATGGGTTGCTTTATTATATTGACGGGTTTCCATTCTTGTAGTGAATACGGGCGTGATTTCTTTCGCTTTGATTTTTCCTTCTTTGTGATACCCATGTTTTTCTTTTCTGCTTACTGCCAATTTTCCATCCACCACTAAAGGCATCTCTATGTTCATTTTCATTCCCCCAAATGTGGTTTACACATTTCTATATTCTGTAAATGATAAGGTTCTGTCCTTAAACATTGCTGCTAATTTGTTGCTCCTTCTTTTGAATGGAAACCACCATTATTCCTGTTTCAACAAATTAAGATCATTCTTTTCCATTTAACGGCCCCGGTAGTGAAAAAATCCATATTAGTAAATTAGATCAATTGAATATTAATTATAATTGTGAAATATGCGAACTAACAGGGCCAAAAGATGCAGTGAATTCAGCAGAATTCCATGTAATTTTTAGGTAAATTATGGTAGTGTGAAATGGGGGTGATCACTTGAGGAAATGGTTTATTCTTTTTATTAGCTTCTTTTTCGTTTTATTCTTTTTACCAGGTTGTTCAGCAAAGCCTTCTCTGGAGCTAGTAGATGCGGATGTTGATATTGTGAAAGATAAAAGCTTAGTTGGTGCGATTAGGATAACCGAAGGGGAAAGAAAAGGAGATGAGCTGATACCGACCGCTTTATTTTATCAATTCACCATTAAAAATAATGGCAATGATCCAGTAGGCAGCATCGAGAAAGCTGATAAAGGAATCGAACTTAAGATTGAGCCTAAAGACCAATTAAAATCGGTGTCAAAAGATGTGATAGGCTTCAATATATACAATCCTGATAATTATAATGAGAGTGGCGTAGGGTTCGGCCAATCCCTTATATCCATTATTAATGCTGACCAAAAGGAGAAGTATACATGTACCTACGATTTAGGTGTAAGCGAAGAAAACCCCGAAGTTCCGTTGCTTGTACCTTCAAAAGAAAAATTAGCCCAACTGAAAGAGAATGCATTTAATGCTTTCCTGATTGTAACGATCGAAAATCAAGAAATTGCAAGATTTGACCTGGATGAATTTAAAAACTAACGGAGCAAGTTAGTTTTACATAACAAACCTTGTAGAAAAAATCTGAATGAAGTCGGTGATGTTATGTTTAAGCAAAGCATTAGATTTCCCTTAATATATTTTGTGGTATTCACCGTTTGGAAATTTATTGCTAACAAAGAGGTTGATTGGATGGATAACATAATGACCTGTTTTATATTGTTCTTGATCATGCTGCTATATAATTGGGCGAAAATCCCATATAAGTGGAATAAGGACAAATGAAGAGGAAAATATAATCAATACTTTTCTCTTCAGCTAACAGGGTGCGTTTGCCGAAGATCGGAGCTGTTTTAAAGGCAGCTCTTTTCTTATGGAACTAACGGGGCAGGTTAGTTTAGCAAAGATATTAAAAATGTAAAAGCACCCAATAAAGGCCGTATTTTATTTACTCGCTCTTTCGTTCGATTTTTGTCTTTTATGCAATGTATGCTTTGTTCCCCATTCATGCATTGCGTGTAAGATGTGTTCCAAGCTCCTGCTGTATTCAGTAATCGAATATTCCACTTTAGGAGGAACCTGTGGAAAGACAACGCGCTGAATAGTATCCTCGTTTTCTAACTCACGTCATTGATTGGTTAACATTTTTTGCGTGATTCCAGGCATTCTTCGTTTTAACTCACTGAATTTTTGAGTACCGTTCGTAAATAAATGCAATAAGATAATTGGTTCCCATTTCCCGACTAATATACTTAAAGCATCTTCTACACAGCATGATTCTGGTTCTATATTCAGCCTAATAGCTCCTTAAGTATCTTTTTCTATACTATACCACTTTTAAGTGCGTACTTTTTAATATGACCATTATGCGTAATAATAACATTGAGAGAAAGGATGATATTAAATGACAAAAATCGGTATTTTAGTTGGTAGCTTACGAAAAGAATCTTTTTCTAAAAAAATCGCATCGAATGTTGCAGCTTTGTTTCCCGAAGGATATGAAACAGAATGTATCGAAATCGGAAATCTCCCATTCTATAATCAGGATGATGATAGTGAAAATAATGTCCTACCAGAATATACGGCATTTCGTAACAAAACAAAGCAATTTGATGCTTTTTTATTTGTAACACCTGAATATAACCGTTCTGTGC
This sequence comes from Bacillus sp. mrc49, assembly GCF_002803435.1. NCBI lineage: Bacteria > Bacillati > Bacillota > Bacilli > Caryophanales > Bacillaceae > Bacillus > Bacillus sp. mrc49. The sequence continues at coordinate 65,834 of NZ_PHNG01000655.1, forward strand.
CAGCTGTATTAAGTAATGCACTGGATATAGGTTCACGTCCTTATGGAGCGAGTGTTTGGAATGGTATACCAGCAGCCATTATTAGTCAATCACCTGGTAATTTAGGCGGTTTTGGTGCAAACCACCATTTACGTCAATCACTTGTATGCTTAAATATGCCAGTGGTTCAACAACCGGAAGCTTATTTAAGTAACGCGGCAGCTTTATTGGATGAAAACGGCAAAGTTAAGAATGAAGGAACTGTTCAATTCTTACAATCATTTGTCGATACGTTTGTAGGTTTGATTCAGAAATATCAAGTTTAGTTTTATTCGGCAATCGGGGCGCAATTGTAAAACATGAAGTAAAAGGGCGATACATATTAATCATGTCTAATATGTATCGCCCTTTATTTTTTATGGAGCCTACGCACCTTATATTTTGAAAGAAAACCGGAAGTAAATAAAAAACATACGCAATTAAAATATTGATTACCATAGCGGATTGCGTATTTAATGGATAGCGATCTGGTATATCACTATTAAATATAACTACATTAAACAAACCGGCAAAATAACCTGGCCAACGATACTCTTCAAATTGATGCACTAAAAAGGCCACAAAACTTAACGCTAACAGTACTTTTATTTCACTCATTTCTCCCCAATTCGCGACTAAACAAACAGCGACAACAATAGCCGCAACTAACCCTATATCACACCAATGCTTTCTAAAGAAACTAACCATCTCTATCACCCACTGTCTCAATTTTTATAGAAATAGCGTTCAAATAAGAAATCAATCTGTTTTTCTACAGGCAGTACTCTTATATCTGCCCCTGATTCAAGAATTATAAAAATTTAAACTGTCATCATCATTAAAATTTCCTGATCCGTTTCATTTGTTATTTCGATCAGAATATTCTTCACTTTACTAAAACCTAGCTTCTTCAAAAAATCTCCATATTCGTATTGAGATGTAAATACCGTAGTTCCCATTGCAATAATTTTCCTAACTAACTCAGGGTATTGCTGAATTACTAGTACATAATTAAGTGAAAATATTTTTAATCTTTCTTTCGCTGGCACTTTAATATCATCTAAAATAGAAAAAAGTACCTTGAAAGCTAATTAATAAGACTTTAATCGTCTCACTAATCAACTTTTCTTTTGAGCCAAAATGATAATTTATAAGCGCGATATTTGTATCTGACAATGCCGCAATTTTTCTTATGGTACACTTTTGAAACCTTCGTCTTTAATTAACTCTAATGTTGTATTTAAAATCTTTTCTTTCGTTGATATGTTTTCATTTTCCCCCCTACATTTTTAAAAATTTATTCCATACAAAAAAGCTGAAATTGCCACTTTTCACGCTTTTTGTATTTGTACTGTTATAAACCAGCTCCTTATATTCCGCACATAAAATAAATTTCTAAAAAAAATTTTAAACGATCCATATACCAATACGTAAAGAAAAATATATTGTAATTTCCTCCGAAAAAAGCTAAAGTAATAGTTTTTTTAAAATATCCCAATATATCCCGGCTAACTCTCGAATTTTGTAGATTAAGTGAATGGGTTTATTAAGCTACGAATTCATGGAACTCTTGGCTACTTAAGTCCTCTAGAATATAAAAAATTAACCCTTAAAAAAGTTGTTAGATATAGTGTTGACATACCATCCTTTTCTTATGGAACTAAAGGGGGGAGGTTAGTGAATGAAGAATTTTCCATTTTTTACACAAATAAAAAGGTGTCAAATGATGATTGAACAGAAGTAGTACAGAACTTTTTTAGGGGGAAATATTTTCTTGAAAATGGTTAGAGCTATCTTAGTAGTAGTTGTTCTTGTTCTATCAAGTTATAGTCTAATAACTGAAACCGAGTTAATGCCGTATTATATGTTTTTCATAGGGGTGCTTTCATTCGTGACAGGATTAGCTGAACTTCAAAAAGGCAGAAAAGGCTTTTTGGGATATATGAGCATTGTTATCTCTTTATTTGTTTTCTTTGTTTCCATACAGGGTTTCTTAATGAACTAACGGGTGCGTTAGCTGAAGATCGGAGCTGTCTTTAAGGCAGCTCCTTTTTTTATGGCACTATCGGGGCAGGATAGTTGAAGAACAATTGATCTATTACACCTTAAAAACTGGACTATTTTTCTTGAAATTAGGAAAGATAACTTCTGAGGTGAGTTTTATGAAAAGGCTATATAGATTGATTATTACCATTCCGATGTTGTTTTTTGGTTCAATTCAAGGATACGCACAACCTACAGAATGTCCTGTGCTAAGTGAATTAGAAACGATTAAGGATAAAAAAGAGGTAATAGACGCGTTAAATACTTTAATTCCAAAAACTTATGGAACTGGATTAGATGACTTACCTAACTTATATACTAAGTGGGATGTAGTAACGGCAAAACCTTTTCCTAAAACAGTTGGCAATACAGAAGAAGAAGACTATTTTGGAATGGCAAAGACCTTTTGTGGCAAAGAAATTGCTGAAAAATCATGGCTTGTACGTTTAGATTTTCCCAAAGCACCTGGAGCTAACTTAGCCCAAGGTCAAATATTTTTAGCGAAAAGCAAGAAAAAAGGATGGTTTGTTTGGTTTCAATACCATTAAATTGCTATTCCTTAATGAACTAACGGGTGCTTTAGCTGAAGATCGGAGCTGTCTTTTAGGCAGCTTTTCTTATGGAACTAAAGGGGCAGTTTAGTTCTATAAGATTTATCACGCAGTTGACACAAACTGTGAGATAGGGCGAGAAAAAAGAAAAATATAATAGGAAGGAACCTCTAATTAAATCAACTTCGATGCTAAGTATAAGTAATCTTAACAAGTTTACTTCATTGCCTATTGAAAAATGAAATCAAATATAAATGAAATTGTACTAAATGTTTTATTTTTATATGGTTTTGCATCATAAACGAAATAAAGGATAGCTAAAACAATAAGTTTTTTTATGTGCTTGGTTTTATGGTTCGTTTCTTTTCTTTTCCTACAATCAGAATTTGTGGTATGAAAATCCCAATTAAAATACAAACAATTCCAAGCCATTGCAGAGGTGATACGATTTCATGCACAAGTGTAACAGAAGCGATGATTGCTGTAGGCAGTTCAGCGGCTCCTAAAATTGTTCCAAGTCCTGTGCCTACCTTTGGTACCCCAATAGAGAAACAAATAACTGGTATAACTACACCGAAGAGCCCAAGTAAGAAAGCATATTTCCATAAACCAGCCTGCAATGTACCATCGGTCAAGAAAGTGGGTGGAAATATTAAGCAAACGAAGAGTGTAGCACTCGTTGTCATGAGAAAGCTTTTTGAATAGGTTGGTACAGTTGTAGCTACCCTTCCACTTGTAAATATATATATGGAAAAAGCTATTGCTGCTAGCAACCCAAAGATAATACCTTTTGTAGATAATTGTTCTCCTATGCCTTCAAAAATACCCCCAGCAAGCAAAGTTCCTACAAATAAGATCAGGATGGATAATATCTTTCCCCTATTTGGGAAAGTTTTGTTAGCAACTGCTTCAATTAGCACACCAATCCATGTGAATTGAAATAATAGAACAACAGCAATAGATGCAGGTAATTCCTTCACAGAAAGACCATAAAAAATACTCGTTAAACTCATTGATGTCCCGACAGCTAACAACGCGAATATATTACTTTTGGATACTTTATTACGAGAGAATAAAAGAACGAGTAATAATAGTCCAATCCAACCAAATACATATTGTCCCCCTAAAAGTTCAGAGAAAGAAAATCCATTTAAAAAGCCAATTTTAATAATGGAAGAAAGTGCACCGTAGCTACAGGCACCCAATAATACTAATAAAGAAAATTTTGATTTGTTCAAAAAACCCCTCCCAAAAAATAAAAACGCTCGCTGTCTATACATAGACAACGAGCGAATGAAACAGAGCCAAAAACTCTACAAAATTCCGCCTCTCACAAAAGTGTGAATTTGCGTATTAAATTATATTGGGAATTATATAGGTAAATCAAAAAGGAGTCAACAATTTTTGAAAAATTGTAAAGGCATGAATAAACCTTTGCTGTTGACGGTTTTTCTGCATGGATTACTATTTTGCTCATTGTTACGTCTTCCTTGAATTCAGATTTTTACTATTTCAAAAGAAAAAAGGACCGTGCAAAGTGCGTGTTAATCACTTCACACCTACTTGTTTTGACTTCTAGCATCATCCCTTATACGCTTGTGAACAAGAAGAAGACGAACGGAAGGAAGAAGATTTGAATGTATGATAATGGGAAGAAACGTACATTTTCATTGGCTTTTGGAACTAAAGGCGGCAGGTTAGTGCATGTAGAATTCACATTTTTGGAAAACATTGTTATAATGAAGTGGGTAATTTCGTTAGGAAAGTTGCTGTTCAAGGTGGTTAGAGATATGAAATCTAAAAAAACAGTAGTGATCATTGTTTTCGGTATAATATGTATAGCTATCGTTATGAATCTGTTAAAGAAGGAATTATGGGATGTAAACGAAGAGCTGTTAAAAGAAGAAGTGTTATCAATTGGAAATTCCGTTGAAACAATAAATTTATTAGATGTAACACCGTTCGACTGGGATGTAGTATATTCCTTTCGGCCATATACCCCGAAAGATGATATATATGAAACGGTAGGTTATAAATGGGATACCATTAGCGAAACTGTAAATGAAGGAATGAATCAGATAGTATTTTTGAACGATGGAAAAGTGGTCTGCTATTTATATGGGTATCCTGAGAATAATGGATATGGTATATCGTTTGAATCTAAGAATGTGAAAGATGCAGGTTATATGCTTAATAGTAAGGATGATTTAAATTTTCAAGTGGAAAGAAGCGACAGTGTCGTTTTTTTGAAAAAATAAGCAAAAATGAGGCCTTCAACTAAAGGGGCTAGTGTTATAGAATTGTGCACTTATAAATAAGGTACACTAACACCAATACTTATAAAGGCAGGAATTAAATGAATATTGGCGATATGTTATATCAACTAGTTTTCCTTATTTTTATATTTGGAATTTTTTCTGGTGTGTTTTTTCTTGTTCGTTCTTTAGTTACTAAACAACCAAACAAGTCAGAAAATATGAACAAAAGCTTGATAGAATTATTGATTTACTTGAAAAGGATAAGAAAGATTAAACTTCTCCGTAACAGGTGTGGTAACTAAAGATCGGAGCTGTCTTTCAGGCAGCTTTTTCTTATGGCACTAAAGGGGCAGGTTAGTTGAAGAAGAATTAAGAATTGCACGGAATACTGAAGTAAAAATTAAGGTGGGATATTGTGAATGTAGAATTAACAAGGTTTAGAGTAAATGAAGGTAAATCAGAAATAGTAGATGAATGGATGAAATTTTTAAAGGACAATATGAAGGATGTACTTATTACTTTAGAAGGTGAAAGGATGTATGTTGAAACCATATTTAGAGAGAAGCTTGATGGGAATGAGTATTTATATTGGTACTCATTACAAGGAGAAGGTGGTCAAAATGTCGAAGAATCAAGCCATTGGATTGATAAAAAGCATTTAAAATATTGGGAGGAATGTATAGACTCAAGTTTTAGACCTGTTGACCTAAATACGGAGGTTGTTATGATACCTGAGAAAGTTAGGGATATAATGAAACCGTAATTTATATTAAATTTACAGTAATGGTTATTAGGTGTTTTGTGAAGGATTACACTTAAACTAACAGATGCGTTAGTTGAACAAGGAGTTGTCTTTAAGGCAGCTTTTTTATGCAACTAAAGGGGCAGGTTAGTTCATTAAGATGTATCACGCAGTTGACACAATCTGTGAGGTAGTGAAAAAAAAGAGCCTGCAAAAGCAATGGCTCAAAGTTTAACACCCTCAGATATCCGATCATAGACCATAGGTAAGTGTTTAATTAAATCATTCTCGTCGTAATCTTGGTCTTCAAGTTTTAGAAAATAATTGTCTATTGCTCTTTTTATAAAAGCATTCTTTTTATTTATCATATATCTCCATCCTACTTTGAGATTCTATATCAAATCTGATGTTGTATAACCCAACCGCATAAAATATATACAGGACTGTATATATTTTTCAACAACAAATAATGAAAATAGATTTTAATGAACAGCCCAAATAAACTACGTGGAAACAAAAGCTTAATCATTTTCATTGGCTTTTTCAACTAAGGTTGAGTGGCCGTAACCATTAATACCCACCACTGCATTAGGACGCCCTGTGATCATGCCATTCTTCTCTCCTAAGATGCTCTACTTCTTTTTCTCGGAAAATTGGTTAGCCATTTCCATGCCCACTCAAAAGGGCCTGTTGAAAAATAACGAAGCCAAACATGTGAAAATATTACCATAACAACTGAGATAGCAAACCAAATAGCGATAATAGATAGAGCATTTAATTTATATAGACCCAGTCCCAATCCCCAACCATAAAACACAACTGAAGCAATGACATTTTGCAGCATATAGTTGCTTAATGCCATTTTTCCAATGGCCTCGAATGAATTAAAGAGCCTCAATTTCTTATACTTATCCAATAACCAAGCAATAACCCCCATGTAAAACAAAGCCATAATAGGGGCAAAGATGTATCGAACCGGAAATAGTGCCGCCTCATATGGAAGAAAGCTTAACAAATTAAGTGGGACTGCTATAAAGCCAAAGGCAATAAATTTTTTTCGAATATTGATCACTATACCGGTATCAACGGTGAAAACCTTATTTCTCATTAGCAATATTCCAATGATAAATAAACAAATATTTTGCGGAATGATAAAAATCGCTTCCGCACGAAGTAACCAGAAATGATCCAATCTATAGATCCATTGCTCAGCCCATGTCCCTGTAGGGTAAACAGGAGAACTAAGAGACATCGAAAAATCGTCTGGTGAGAGGGAAACAGCCATTGTCAAAGCTGTCACGTTTAGAATATGAATCGTTCCCATGACGTATAGCCATCTCAGCATTTTCTTTTGTGGTAATTTAGCAATAAAAGCTACTATGATTGCAGTAATTCCATAGCTCATTAACACGTCTGCTTCAATTACAAATACATAATGCAGAATACCATCTAAAAAGAGCAGAACCGAACCCCAAATATATATTCCAGGCCACTCCCAATCTCTCCTTAAAGCTTGTTGACGCTTAATTTCTAATCCTATCCCAAACATAATGGTTAACATGCTGAGAAGCTTTCCATTGACAAAAAATAAAAACAACGAGCTAATAAAGGCATCCCATGAAGACCACCACATCATTTCACCTAAAAGGTAATCATTTTGCGTGTTCGTTAAAGCAGCAAAAAACCATATATTCGTACCAAGCGTTCCGATAATAGCAAATCCTCGTAAAATATCTAATAATCTAATCCTTTTCATACATTCAACCTTTCTTTGAAAACGTTCGTATATAAATAGTAAACGTTCGGTTATAAAAATGCAATATTTGTGGTAAAATGAAGTAGAATGACATTTATACAGTACCCATCGTTTATTAAGGAGGCTTTTACATGAAACAGACTAAGAATAAGATGATAGACTCAGCGATTATCCTTTTTGCAGATAAAGGGGTCCAAGCTACATCTATTCGTGATATTACTGAAGCATGCGGCCTATCAAAAGGGGCATTCTACAATCATTTCCCCACTAAGGAATCCCTTCTTACTCATATCATTGAGGATCATATCAATGTTTTTCAATCAGAAGTTCAAAGAACGTTAACGATCTCGAATCCTCAAGAACGGTTGAAACAACAAATTTTCGTTCAATTTGATTATATTCAGCAGCATCAAGAGCTGTTTATCATACTCAACCGAGAAAAATACTCTTGGTTTAATGAAGACATTGAAAATTATTTTAATGAGATAGACAAGCAAATATTAAATCTCTTTCAAGAAAGTATTCAAGCCGTTCACTCAGAATGCACGTTACAACAGACGTACAGTCTTTCTTTTATTCTTAATAGCCAAATTGTTTCATACACTCTTCTTTTATTGGATGGGAATGAAATGGATCTCAACTTAATGGTCACAAGTTTACTAAATTTAATCAAAGATATTAAAGATGGAATGATTTCAAGAAATGAATCTGGTCCCCTTCCCCTAGGGTGGCTTCAAGAAACAATCGGAATAAATGAAACGGAAAATAGTAAGATGTCTTTTGAAGAAATTTTTCAACAAGTTTACGAACAAATTATTCAAATGGATGATGCGACTAATAAGTCTCAATGGATAGAAGCTCTTAAATGTCTACAACGAGAAAATGGTCAAATAACATCCAATTCCTTCGTTTTAAAAAGTATTCTTTCTAGCCTTCTGAAGGAGCCTGAACTGAAGTCCGTTTACACGAGCCTAACTAGGCTCTTAACTGAAGTTGAAAAGAAACGAAGAACGGCAGAATGAGAAGAATCCCTTTATTAAATACCAACAAAAAGAGTAGGTAGAATTTGAAAATGGGAGGTTTAAGAAGTCATTTTATAGAACCTAGTGGTCCAAATGATCCAACAAATATATTCCATATTTATATGTATTACCTTTCAAAAGTTGAAAGAAAAACACTTTCCATTCAATTTTTCTGGAAATATAATGGAAACAATAGGAGGAAATGAGAATTCCATGCACCAATGCATAAAGAGCATAATGAACGGGTAGAAGAATTTCACCAAAGACACGCTGCTCAAGTGGCTAACGGAAACAGCCAAGCTCGAAACGTCTTTTTTTCATAAAGTACTTGCTCCTCTTAAAGTTGTGAAATAACATCTTTTTCTGCTCCTGCTCTTTAAGGAGCAGTTATTTTTTTGATCTTATGTGACACAGTATGTGTCAAATCTACAAAAGTCCTTAATGAACTAACGGGTGCGTTAGCTGAAGATCGGAGCTGTCTTTAAGGCAGCTTTTTCTTGTGGAAGTAAAGGGGCAGGTTAGTTGAACAAGAAAGTATGGTAAAATTCATAAAAAGTATCGAGGTGATTGTATGAAATATACTTGTCTTTGCTGTGGATATAAAACATTAGATGAAGAACCAACCGATACATATGCAATTTGCAAAATATGCTTTTGGGAAGATGATGGTGTTCAATTTCGAGACCCTGATTACGAAGGCGGGGCTAATGAAGTTTCATTAAGGCAAGCACAAAAAAACTTCGTAAAGTTTGGGGCATGCGAAGAAGGCTGTATTGAGTTTGTAAGAAAACCAAATGAGAAAGAGATAAAAGACCCTAACTGGAAACCGTTTATTTAGAGAAAGCTAACAGGTGCGTTAGCTTACGGGGCAGGTTAGCTACATAAGAAGTGCTTTTAAATGATGTCAGCACACTCGAAAAGCATTGTAAGGCTTTCAAGAAAAATAGAAAGCGGAAACCAAAAATGGTTTCCGCCTTTTGTTTTGAACTTAGGATTTTAATGAAAGATATTCTTTTCTTGGAAAATACTTAAATTTTTTTGAAACTTTTCTTGTGTATAGTTCCACTAATTAGTAAAGGGGGTCAAATATGATGGCAATTGAAAGCCACCGGCTTGTTAAAAAAGCAATCAAAGGTAATAAAAGCGCCTTTGGAAAGTTAGTTCAACAACATTATGAAAGAATTTACCGTACTGCCTATCTTTATGTACATAACGAAGAAGATGCGCTGGATGCTGTCCAAGAAGCAACCTATCAGGCATTTACATCTATCCATTCGTTAAAAAATCCGGAGTATTTTTTGACCTGGTTCACCAGGATTGTCATACGATGTTCGGTACATATCTTAAATAAAGAAAGCAATGTCGTACCTTTGAGTGATGAGATATTGGCAAACCTGCCTGGCCAGGTCAATCCTAACATTGAAGAATCATCTCAGTTGCTTCATGCAATACAGCAACTGAGAGAGAATTACCGAACTGTTATTATTCTATTTTACTATTATGATTACCCAATAAAAACAATTAGCAATGTCATGGGAATTCCTGAGAGTACAGTAAAAACTTATTTAAGCAGAGGGAAAGCGGAATTGAAAGCATCCTATAAACATGAGGAGGACGAATGCCATGGATAACAAGGATTTCAAATCAGCAATAGAGCAAATACCTGTGCCCAAAGAAAAGGTATTTAGCGCCATTTCCCAAGGGATAAACAAGGAAAGCGACAAGGGGAAGATAAAGAAAAAGAAGGTTCTTGCAGGTGTGGTGACTGCTGCTCTTCTAGGAATCACTGTTGCCTCCGGATTCGTTCATCCGACAATGAATAGAGTATTGGCTAATACCCCTTTGATAGGCGGGATTTTTCAAGAATTTAATGATCCAACAGGCTTGAAATTAGCTAACGAGGATGGAGTTACAGAATTAAACCAATCTATTACAAAAAATGGGGTAACTGTAAAACTGACCAGCGCTTACTTTGATGGCAATGTAGTATCCATTACAGGATTTGTAGATGAAGATGTTGAAAAGGGGCATAACGAAAAAGGAGAAGTAAGCTTTGATGTAAACTTTGAACACAATAAAGGGGATCATGACCCTTGGCTAAATGGAAAATCAAATGACATTAAGAAAGTGGAAAATGGATATAACTTTCAATGGAAAATGGTATATCCTTATAAATCATTTAAGGAGAATTCTACTCTTCCCATAACGATTCATAATATCAACGGGATAAAAGGTGAATGGAATTTTGATATCCCAATTCAACAAGAAAAAAATCGTGCACTTGCTATTAACCAAGAGCAAGGATATCCGGAAGATGAGGTGAAGATCCGTATTAAAGAAATACTCACTGCTAAGGCATCATCTTCACTTATATATGAGACCGTGGAGAAATTCAAAGGTGATGATATTTATTTAAAAGTAGTTGATAATAAAGGAAAAGTGTATAGGTTTGGAGATGGAACTTTACTAGATGAGTCAAAACAAAAAGATGGATATCAAAGTACCATAAGAAGAGAAATGACCAAGCTCAATACAGATATTACTTCACTTACCTTTTATCCTCAGTTATCTGCAACAGATCCAAAAGTACAACAGCTTTTGAATATTAAATCTTTCACCTTAAAAAGCACAAGGTTCAATTTAGGCCTGCAGGTAAATGATGTTACTCAAAAAGGTGAGGAATTGGTAATAGATTATCAACTTACAGGACTTCAGAAGAATTTGAGTAAAGGTAAACTTGAAGTAATTAACCATAATTTGCAATACCTTTTGTGGTTGGTTGATAAGGAATATTTAACTAAGATTGACCCGGAGAATCCAGGGATACCTAAAAACCACGGTATTCCCTTTAATGAAGTAAAAATGATTGATAAGGCAACTGCACACTTTCAATCTACTTTTGACTTAAACGGAGAAGAAAGGATGAAGGATTTCAAGCTGGAGAATACAATGTTGATATTTGATTTTTCAAGTTTTATCCCAACTAAGGAATTAAAACCATTTACTGTTCAAGTAAGGAATGAATAAGTAATTAATGTAGCTCATTTAATGCCCTATAGTTGACGAGTGGATTTCTATTTCTAGGGCGATGACTTATGTAAGTCATCGTCTTTTTTTTATTAGTTAGAAGTTGTTCCTAGAGCTTATGCCAATTTTGATAATGCTGAAACTCAAAAAGCTTATTTGAATTAGGTTACGAATCAGTCTATGATTCATTAGAAAGAAGTAACAGGTATTTTAACCACGAATTAAAGTTACCTGTACAAATTCCCCCAATTCCATTTACACATTTATTTGGTAGGAATAAGCATGAGGATAGAAATAACAGTACACTTGAAATCGAATATATAAATCAAAAGGGTTCTCCCTTTGGAATTACAATATTTACAATTGAATCAAAAGTTCAATTGAGTGAACTAGATAGCAGAGCACAGTTCTTCACCTTGAAGGATGGGAGTAAAGCCGGTTATATTTCTAAGCCACCGCGCAAAATGATTAATCTTTTTTACTTTGAGAAAAATGACTGGCAGTATCTTTTTAGGATTCACTCTGATACCTCTAACGTTATTACACCAGAATTATTAGTTGAAATTGCAGATTCCATACAATAATTTACCGCAGAATTTGTGTCAACTCTGCGATAAGTCTGATAGAACTAACCGGGCAGTTTAGTTTAATAAAGATTAACAAATTGAGAAGAATAAGGAGTAGGTAAAATAATATGAGGTGAATCTTGATGATTAAACAATACATAATCTTTTTTGGATTATTGTTATTTGTTATTACTCCTTTACAAACTGTTAAGGCAGAAACTGTTTCAAATTCGGAAAGAGAGTATTTCACGACAGAGGATATCGTTGCAGATATTGTGTTTCCGTCTATCGATAGAATAGTTACAAAAGAGTATGAGGGTGATTATTTCGTAGGCTGGCAATGGAAAAGAATTGTTGGTATAACTTACAATAACAATCATTCTTATGATGTTTCTATTAAGATTGAAGTACCTTTAAAGGAAAATCCAAATGAATTTAGCGAGGATTTAATTAAAGTAAGAATTTCTCCATCTTGTGATAGTGAGAAACTTAATAAGCAGTTATGTGATCACGATTTCAAAATGAAAATTTTAGAATACAAACATTTGTCTCAATAAGAATTATTACCTTTATACTCAACTAACAGGTATGTTAGCTTAAATCTGAGCCATTCAAGTAAAAGCAAATATCATCCATTGTACATCTTTAACGCACAGTGAATGACGTTTGCTTTTTTCTTATGGATCTAAAGGGGCAGGATAGATAAAGTGGGCTATTCAATTTTTTTGAAATAAAGGACATAAAATAAATAGAACCCCACACAATAAGCATGAACTAATAATAAAGGGGGAGGTTTTATGTCGGTGTTGAAGGAAACCCTGAAAAAAGTACTTCTTTTATGTGCAGTATGTATAACCTTTTCACAAAGTGTTCAAGCAGAAGATAATCATGAACAAGAAGGGAAAGTAGTTTATCAAATCCACTATGATTATGAACCAATCTATAAGTTACTAAAAGTTAGTCAGAAGGAATATGACCAATACTGGGAAGATGGTCTTTCTATTGCTGAAATGGCAAAGAAACAGGGTATTTCAAGAAGAGATGTGGAAGGCTATTTTATAAGTTTACACTATAACGAAATGCAAAAGTGGAGAAAAAAAGGTGCCCTATCAGAATTTAATTATTTCAACCTTGTCTATAGGTTAAAAGAACATGACATCGAGGATTTTATTGATACCAATCCAAATCATCCTTGATGAACTAACGGGTGCGTTAACTGAAGATTGGAGCTATCTTTCAGGCGGTTTTTTTGTTATGCAACTAAAGGGGCAGGTCAGTTTAATAAGCAACAGCAAATTGGGAAAACTACCTATTTAAAAACCAAACAGGAAGAGGTAGTAAATTGAGCTTACTTTTTATACGTTTATTTGTTGCTTTTATTCTAATTCAGAACGTTCCACTAATAGTTCAAGCTAAAGAAATTAAATATAATCACGATAGTATAACTATTTCTGAAATCAAGAAGAAAGTTGATTTTAAAGTAGTTGTTCCTCACAATATTCCTAATGATTGGACGTTAGAAATAAAAACATACCCTTGGGATGAAAAAGACAAAATCACTAATTTTAGTTTGCACTATATGGATGGCGACGATAAATATTTGCTAATTAGTATTGATCAAAGGAAGGGACCTTTTAAGAAAGAAATGCACATAAACGAAGAGCAGGTAGATATAAACGGTCATAAGGGCTTTTTTGTAGAATGGGGTAATAGTGGTGAGTTAGATGAAAAGGGAGAACTTGTTACTGGTGGTTTACTTCGTTGGAAACAAGAAGGAACTTATGTAGAAATGCATAGCTCACGGGTATCAAGGAATAAAATGTTGAAAGTTGCAAGATCAATGAAATAGTTTAAAGAACTAGCGGGTACGTTAACTGAAGATCGAAGCTGTCTTTCAGGCAGCTTTTCTTATGGATATGTGTTTTTTTTCGTCTTTTTAGGAAAACTATTCAAAAATTGATTTATACAACAGGAGGCAGCAATATTGAAAAAACTTATTACCTCATTTTTTATTTTTTGCTTAATAGCCACTGGAGTAGTTTCAAATGCAACAGCAGAGGCGGACAATCTATTTAAAACTCCTATCGTAAAGCAATCTCATCAATGGAAAATCGAAATAAAAAAGGGTGAAGAGACGGGAGAAGGTACTAATAATAATGTTGAAAGGTATACTGTAGTTATCACAAATATTGGTGAAGATCTAGATGAAGTTGAATTTAATACTTACAGGAATGAACCAAATACAGAAACAAAATACGGATTAAGTCTTAATGACTTTCAACATGAAAAATTTAAACAGGGACAAGTCTTTGAATTTCAAAATTTCCCTATGTCGGTGAAAGCCAATGAACTTGAATTTGAATTAAGTTGGCACGGAAAACCACACAGTAAAGGAGTTCACGGAAGAAAATACAAGGAAACGTTTATTTTCACGGCTACTAAATAAGAGAAATGAATGGTTGGTGCCCTTTTTACCGCACATCACCTTATAGTACTAAAGCGTGCTTTACCTCATTACTAGGAGCTGATCAGCAGCTCCTTTTCTTATGGGACTAAAGGGGATGTTTAGTTCCATAAGAAAATCGAAAATTGGGGATAATACCTTTAATATTGTTAAAGGAGAGACTTCCAATGAAAACTAAATGGTCTATTTTAATCGTAACTATGCTTATGTTAATAACTGTTAATGTACATGCTCAAACTTCCGAAAAGTATACGGATAATAGCAAGAAACAACTAATCAGTGCAAATGAATTTTATCAAAAGAACGACTTAGATTATTATGAATTCAAATCGGCAACCCTAAATATTAGAGAAAAAATTCTGTATAAAGATTTAAAATCAACAGTTAATAAATATGCGGAAAAATATCAAATAGTTAATAGTTACAATAATCCTCACCCACATATTGATCCGAAGAGGCAGGTATATTTTTTTTGTTCTATTAAAGAGAAAAAAGAAAGTTTTGTCCATAAATATTTAATTGTAGATGCTGAGACAAAAGAGCCAATAACTGAAGGAAACGGAGAAAGGTGGTACTACCATTAAAGGTCTATACTCCCCTCCAATGAGAAACCCAACGCAGACGGAAGAAACTACTTCATTAAGACCTAAATTCTTAATCACCTAACGAAAGCTTATTTTCTATGCAACAATCGGGCAAGGTTAGTTGAATAAAGAAAGAATCAATATTTTTAAAAACGTATGGGAACAGTAAACCTAAACAATATTAGGATAGGTTATATTATGAATCAATTTTTCTTGGGGCTGTCCATAAGTTTGATACTATTGAGTGTTCAACCTCATATAATTACTTCAGCAGAAACTGAATTACATGATAAATTAATTTATGATACATTATTGACTACACTTGACCCATATATATCGGAAGAAGTGGTTCATTATTATGGCTATTATAAACAGTACGGTTTATTTGATGCCAGGATCATAAAGGTTATTAGGAAAAGTGAAGGTAGTTATAGTTTTACGGTAACGGTTCAGGTAAATACATTTGAACACGCTCATAATCCTCCATATGGCAAAGAAACGATCACTTTTGATGTAAGCCCTTTTGGTGTAAAAGTGATTGATTTTGTTCATAAAGGGGATGAGGAGGAAATGAAAATAAAGGAGTTCTATGAGAAAGTTCTTTCGGATATTCAGCAAACGTTTAATTTAAGGTTGGAATCCTTTTCAAAATATAGTTATGAACAACTGCTATATAAATCAGAAAAACAAAAAGAATACAAAGTTCTTTCAGATATTGTCACCGACATTATCGTTAATGATTTAAACCCTGATATAAAACCACCCTATAAAAATGTGATCGATCCAGTTACTTTCATTAAGGGGACCCAAGGTTATATTTTGTTTAAAAGTCCGGATGGGACAAACATCGTTCTTCAAGTGGCTATGGAAAATGGGATATGGGTGGTCGTGGAAAAGAAAAACAAACAAGGCGAGAAAATGCAAAATGAACTGATTTGGTATATGTAATATCATATTAGGCTAGATCGAAGCTGTCTTTCAGGTTAAAAAGATTCATTGAGGCTTCGTTGCTCGATCTTTTGGAAAGTGAGTACAGAAACCATCCTCTAGCAGGTATTTCTTCCACGTAAAAAAAGGTAATTCGGCTGAATTACCTTTTTTGGTGTTCTGCAAGCTCAATCGGATGTCGTCATGGACGCCTGGACATTAGGACTAATTTGTGTCTGAGGATAGTTGATTCGTTCGTCGAATTCGACCCAGTCGAGATTTGCCATCAGCAGCAGGAATCGTTTATCGGTGGACGGGTCGCTAATGATGATGTGGTCACGCCCAGCCGTTTCTACGCGCCCGCGGTAAATCATTGAATTCCATTTGCTGCTGCCTTGGTAAGTGAAGTAGAAGGTACCGATCTTACCTTTGTTGAAGCGCAGGATGTTTTCCATAAAAGATTCTTCGATCGTGCCAGCCGGAAGTTGCTGCCCCGTCCCCATTGGGACGACTGGGGCGGCATACGAAGGTCCAGAAGGCATGGTTTCCCGGAAGCCGCCGTATGGTGGTTGCCCGGCAATGCCATTCATCGTGGAAGCTGGATAAAAACCAGGATGATCATTCATTGGATAATAATTAGAGTCTCCGCAAGTCATGAGAAGATTGCTCCTTTTTAATTCAACTATAAAACTCTGGACAATAGCCCGGTACGCCGACATAAAAGCAATGATTCTTGTGTGAAAAATCGAACTGCGTCATGGGCGACCTTGGCATGGTGGCGGTACAGGGTGCTCGGTATTTTTTCCCCGGACTGGGATTGAAAAACCACAAACTATTTCGGGCCCGCGGGTCCCGATACCCATGCAATACATTCCTGGCCCTCTGAAGGTCAGCTTCATTGGGGCGTTGTGTATACAAGGTTCCATTCAAGACGGGCTCGAAGTGAGGAGTTTCAGTTCCGGGTATCGTTTGATAAATCGCATGTCTGATATTGCGCAATCCTCTGAAGTCAGGGGCACAGTCAGCCTCGACCCGATTGGCCACAACCGTTCCCACCATGTTCATGCCCTGGACTCCCTCACCGCTCGCTTCCGCCTTCATGAGTCTCGCCAACTCCTCCACGTCTCGTGAATTATGTTTTATTCGTCGACCCATTTTCTCGCCCCCCTTCAGCCTATACAGGTAGCTTATTGCCCAAAGCTGGTTTTGGTAACTTGGCTAACAGCCCATTGTTACATGATCCTTGGGCAATTTTTATCGTTTGTAAGCTACTAGATAACTTTAATTAATGAAGGGGTTTTTCATTTGAATGAAAAGATAGCTGGGTGTACGGCAATGTTAGATTCCAACTTCTTATGTACAGTTATTGGCTTTTGGTAAAATGAGAATTTTAATATGGATTCCCTTGAAGTTTCAGTTATTTCCCCACGAAGATATACGGTGAACGTCATGGAAAGCGCCCATCCGAAAAAACGACTGAACGTTGTTTTAGATTCTACTTCTCCTGCTCCTGTATCACTTGCTCAATCCCTGCCAGAATCAGCTTCAAACCGAATTCAAACGAACGATCGGACCCCATCAGGTTGAAAAGCCCATCTGTGAACATTCTCCGGAACAGTCCTGCGTCCGACTCGCTCATGGAGTTCAGAAGGCGGGTCACCTCCTCGCCAGGATTCGTTTCCTGGTCTTTCATGATGGCAGAAACATTCCGTTCATGCTGATAATCGTCTAGAACGAAGTAATAGATATAATTCACAAGCGTGGTGACCACTTGCATTTTCTGCTCTTGCTCAAGCGTCGTCGATTCCACGCAAAGCAGCATGCGGTTGGTGAACCGGATGATGTCCGGTTCGTGGGGCAGCGTCATCATCATGAGCTGTGTTGAGCAAGGATATTGGCTGAGCACACTCCGTACCGTTACCGCAAGGACCGTCAGCTGCTCCTTCCAGTCACCGTCGGAGTGAAACTCCTTCAGGATCATTTTGGATACATGGTTGGCCAGCCGCTGGTAGAGGTCCTGCTTGCTCTTGAAGTACCAGTACAGAGAGGGAGCCTGAATTCCAAGCCGGGTGGCCAAGCGTCTCATGCTGAATTTCTCGATGCCCTCCTCCCCCAGAAGCTCCCATGAAGCTTCTATGATCTTATCCTCCGAAATCTGGGGCTGTTGCTTTTTCATTGATATAGCCTCCTTATAACTAACGGTGTAAGTTTATGATTTACATGGTCATAGGTGTATGATATCATCTAATACTGTAAGGGGCAATCTAACACCGTTAGATTTAAACCTATAATAATGATGAAAGTGGTGACTCCATATGGATTCAGAAAACCTCTATTATTTTGAAAAAGCACCGATAGCAAAAGCCGTAGCTCACTTCGCTGTACCAATGATGCTAGGTACGTCGATGAGTGTCATATATTCGATCTTGAATGCCTATTTCCTTGGTACGCTTCACAATACCGCGATGTTAACGGCACTCGCACTAACCTTGCCGTTATTCGCGATCATCATGGCGCTGGGAAACTTGATTGGCGTAGGCAGCGGTACATTCATCTCGCGTTTGCTTGGAGAGAAAAAATATGATGATGTAAAGCATGTGTCTTCATTCGCCTTTTACAGTAGTTTAGTTCTCGGTCTTATCATGATGGCCGTCGGGCTCCCGCTGATCGATCCAATCGTCCATGGCCTGGGGGCTACGCTTGAATCCTTTGATTTCACGAAGGACTATGTCACGATCATGCTTATCGGTTCACCATTCGTCGTATTATTCTTTACGCTGGAGAACATCGTGCGCTCGGAGGGGGCGGCAATCACGTCGATGATCGGTATGATTCTCAGTGTTGTCGTAAATATCATTCTCGATGCGTTCGTCATCTTCGTATTTCATTGGGACGTGATCGGCGTTGCGTCTGCTACGGTCATTTCCAACTTGGTTGGGAGTGCATTCTACGCCTTCCATATGGGATTTAAGAGCCAATTCTTAACGGTCTCGGTAAAATGGTTCAAGGCTACCAAGGAAATTATGGGCAATGTACTGAAAATCGGAATTCCTGTCTTTATTATGAGTGTGTTTATGGGAGCCATGTCGCTCATTTTCAACCATTTTCTTGTCGAATACGGGGATCAGGCCGTAGCCGCCTTCGGAATTTCATCCCGTTTATTGCAATTTCCTGAGTTCATTCTGATGGGCTTATGCGAGGGAGTCGTGCCGTTGATTGCCTTCTCTTTCACAGCGAATAAATTACGCATGAAGAATACGATTGGATTTACGATCAAAGCGATCGTTGCGTTAGCAGTTGTGTTCGGCATCATCGTCTATTTGATTTCCGACCACTTAATCGGCTTATTTACCAATGACCCGCAATTAATCGAAATGGGCAGCTACATTCTGCATGTGACGTTTTTATCCTTGTTCATTACCGGAATGACCGCATTGTTTACTGGGATCTTCCAAGCAACTGCGCAAGGAACTGCCGCTTTCATTATGTCAATCATTCAAGGAATCACCCTGATTCCCGTATTGTTTATCGCCAATCAAATGAACGGCTTCCACGGGGTGGTCTGGTCGCTTGTCATAGCGGATGCCGTGGCATTTCTCGTCGGTGCCAGCATGCTGTATGTTCTGCGAACCAAATTGCAGCCCGATTTGTCTGAATTAGTACAGTAAAACACCCATTAAGGAAGGATAAGGGATTCCCCGATATTCTTCCTTTTTTATATATAAGATTGCCGCTCCGTTAACGGAAAGGATGATTAGGGAAGTCCCCCAAGCAGAAGCAAACCCATTGAACATATGCTAAAAACGAACAGC
This sequence comes from Bacillus sp. mrc49, assembly GCF_002803435.1. Lineage (NCBI taxonomy): Bacteria > Bacillati > Bacillota > Bacilli > Caryophanales > Bacillaceae > Bacillus > Bacillus sp. mrc49. The sequence goes on from NZ_PHNG01000655.1 coordinate 85,604, forward strand.
GCTTCCCAATAAGGGGAGCGTTTTGTCTTTAATAGGGATCTTGCTTGCTAGGGTAACCAGAATAAACGGGTATCCATTTTAGGATTTTCGATGATTGCTGTAAGAAAGGAATGGATTAGGTGTATTCATATTCAAGTTAATGAGGAACTGGCGGAAAATGAAAAAGCATGGATGGAACAAAATATAAGGATCTTGTTGAACCAACGGGTCTGATAGCGAAGGAGCGGAGCTGTCATATGCCGCATTTTATCCATTCCATAAATATCCATTATTTGTTAACATAGAGGTAGCTAATGAATTACGCTTGAACTAACAATGAGGAGGAATACCATGAACCGAATGCCATTCGAACAACCAACCGAACATTATGATGAAAGGATTTCTTCGATAGATGAACAGCTTTGCGCATTAGTAAGACAACGGAAGGACATTTCTGCCGACAATCCGGGCGTTCCGCCTGAGGATGCTATTTCCAAATGGGCTTTGAAATATAATCTGTATGAGGAATTATTAAGGACGTTATTCACTTCAATGAGAATGGAAGACTTCTTTAAGCCTCGTGTAGAACCGACTGGATTCAGAAAGCACCTATCGGTTTTGAAAATGGTTGAACAAGACGATCAGGTATATTCGGTAACGGTTATTCGGCAGTATGAGAATGCTAGTGTTATTCAGCTTCACGTCGATTGGGAGGAAGCGAGGGATATACCGATGGACGAGCATCATCACAAAAGTTTTGAATTATTTTTAGGGGAACCATATGATTGTTGGCAGGATGGTTCAAGTGGGACAACAGGACATTGTACATATCACTTCATTGTTTCCCCTCCGTTGCCTGACGATATATCAAGCATGGACTTGGTTTTTAAAGAATATCACGAACCCTTTAAGGAAAATCCGACGGGTTCTGAAATTGTTATTCAGATAGAATGATAAACAACGGGGAGTTGCTTTGGCAGTTCATTTTTTGATGGGCAGTTTAGCTTGAAGGGAAAAAGGGGGAGCGGAAAATGGAAAGTGAATCTGCGTTATATGAACATTTACTGCAACTGGAAAAAAAGTTGTTAAAACCAGAAATTCGTACATCTCAAAACGAGCTTAACCATTTACTTGCAGAACAGTTTTTTGAATTTGGTAGTTCTGGTGAAGTCTTGTACAAAGATGAGGGGATTGCTGAAGAAGGAATAGGTGAGGTAAAGATGACTTTGAGTGATTTTGACATACATCCATTGTCTGAAGATATTGTGTTAGCCACCTATCGAATATTTAACGAAGTAAAAAAACAACATTCATTGCGAAGTTCCATCTGGAAATTTACAGATGGAAGATGGCAAATGCTTTTTCACCAAGGTACAATAACCACTCCTTAGCTATGGTTTCTTAATGAACGATCAGGGCAGGACAGAAAGTATAGTATTTTCCATTTGAAAGAGTGAATAAACAACAAGTTTGAATTAACATTCCTCATTAAAAGGGTGCGCGGCACCTTTTCTTTGCGAATCTAAAGGGGCAGAGAGTTCAACAAAGAATTACACTTCATCCTGTGGAAATGATTACTTAACAGGCAATTGCGGATGAAGAAAGAGGGGATTAAATGAACGATGAAGTCATCATAAACATGCCGATATCCAATCATGAAGTCCCTGAATTAAGGGAGCTTGTTGGGTGGGCAAGACGCGATGAAGATTATCCTAGATTGTTCGAGCGATCCAATTTCTGGGCTGGAGTAAGAAACGAAGATAATAAGCTGATAGCATTTGGTTATGTTGCAGGCATGGGATTGGAACATGGCTATATGGAAGACATAATGGTTCACCCTGATTATCAAAAATGGGGGATTGGTGTGAAGCTGGTAAGAGAATTACTGAATGAGTCGGAACGGTATGGATTAGAAATCGTTACTTTAACGTATGCCACCAAACACAAAAACTTTTATGAAACCTCTGGCTTCATTCCCTGCTCAGGCGGGCTGTGGAAAAAGGCGTAACAAGCTGAAAGATGGAATGGCTGAAAAACGGAGCTGTCTTAAAGACAGCTTATTTTTATGCAACTAACGAGGCAGGGTAGTAAGAATGCTTGGCTACCCACAAGTCAAACAGACATTGAAATGAATACCTACACACCCTTCGTTCGATTTCATTTTGGGTTTATGCCCAAAATCTTGAAAAATAAGTATTGATTTGAGCGTCACGGTCTTTCTTCCTATTACTTAATTAGCGGGCATGAAGAGCGATGCCTCTCCCCAATTGGATATATGGAAGGCGGCTATATTCAGGATTTAGGATGAATCGGGTAATTCTTTAATTCAGTTAGGGTTAGTGTTAACATATAGGAAGTATATCGTCTAAGTGAAGGAGCCAGTTATGAATCCTAATATTATCGTGCGTAACAATGTAAAGGTAAAGGGAAGCGGTACACGACCAATGATATTCGCCCCAGGCTTTGGTTGTGATCAAAATGTCTGGCAATCAGTTGCAAAAGACTTCGAGGATGAATACCAAATTATCCTATTTGACTATGTTGGGTCAGGTCATTCCGACTTACAGGCATACAACGTGGAAAGATACAGCTCTCTTGAAGGGTATGCACAAGACGTACTTGATGTTTGTTCCGCATTAGAGCTAAAGGATGCTATTTTTGTTGGACACTCTGTTGGCTGTGTCATTGGCATGCTGGCCTCCATTAAGCACCCTGAATACTTTTCTAAACTTGTTCTGGTAGGGCCTTCGCCTTGCTACCTGAACCTCCCTGATGATTATTACGGAGGATTCGAGAAAGAACAACTTTTCGGATTGATTGATATGATGGAAAAAAATTATATAGGCTGGGCAACCGCCTTTGCGGGAACGGTTATGTCCAATCCCGATCGACCAGAGTTAAAACAGGAGCTGGAGAAGCGGTTTTGTTCCACTGATCCCATTATCGCTCGCCAATTTGCAGAGGCAACCTTTTTCGCAGACAACCGTAAAGACTTAGAAAAAGTAACAGTGCCATCACTTATTTTGCAATGTTCTGAAGATGTTATTGCTCCGGCAGCAGTAGGTGAATATATTCATAGACATCTTCCTGATAGTACGTTGAACAGGATGAAAGCAACAGGACACTGTCCGCATATGAGTCATCCCGAGGAGACGATTCTCCTGATCCGTCAATATTTGGATGAGTCTTCGACAATCGATTGATAGAAAAGGATAGGTGTGGATTTTTGTGAATGAACAATTAAATGAGGCACCTTGCGGGTTTTTTACCTTGTCAGAAGAAGATACTATTTTATCCGTTAACCAAACTTTACTTAAAATATTGGGGCATGGTCATGAAGAAATGGAAGGGCAGCATATTAACTTTATCCTTTCAGCTTCGGCTATACTCTTTCATCAGCTATATCTGGTTCCTCTGATTAAGCTGGAAAATCACATTGAGGAAATTTATATATCTTTAAAGTCTGCAGATGGTGAAGAGATACCCGTGTTACTCAACGCTGTCCGAAGAGAGCGGGATGGAAGAACCATTATTGAGTGTGTGGTGATTCTCATGCGAAAAAGAAACGAACTGGAAAATGAGCTTCTATTAGCGAAAAAAGAGGCAATGACAGCTCTACATGCTAAGAATGAAGCTTATTCTGATTTAGAGAATGCTCATGAAACGGTGAAAATGCAAAAAGAAAAGCTTATTGAATTGAACGGGAAAAACGAAATGTACAAAATGGAAACAGAAAGAGAAATGGAACTCGCAAAAAAAATCCAAGAGGCGTTATTGCCTGTTCCCATTAGTAATGAACATCTTGAAATTCAAGCCTATTATAAAGGCGCCAATCAACTATCAGGTGATCTTTATGGATTTTACCAAATTGACGCCCACCGATTTGGCCTTATCCTGCTCGATGTGATGGGGCACGGGCTTTCTTCGGCTCTCATAACCATGTCGCTTCATTCCATATTTCAAAGATTGATTCTAAAAGGTTCCGAAGTCGGGGCCGTCATGAAGGAATTAGATGATCTTCTTCATTCTCTATTCAATAACACAAGTGAAACTTCTTATTATTGCACAGCTGTTTACCTTTTAATCGATACGGATAAGAAAGAAATCCGTTATATTAATGCAGGCCATCCTCCCGTAGTTTTACAGGATGTGAACGGAACCCAATATCACCTGCATTCCAATCGTCCGCCACTCGGGATGTTCGAAGGGATAAGTTTTAATACGACTGCCATCACATACAATAAGGACAGCAGTCTGTTCCTTTATACAGATGGAGTGGAAGAACCTCTAGGTTCAGACCAATTATGCTCATTAATAAAGAACCATTCGAAAGCCCCGCTATCGACACTTAAACAGGAAATCATAGAATCCCTTAGAAATGGAAAGAACTCGGATTCATGTAAAGATGACCAATGCTTTATACTGGTTAAACTAAATTAAGTCATTGAGGTGTGCGTTAGTTGAAGATTGTAACTGTCTATAAGACAGCTTTTTCTTTAAGCAAACAGGACAGGATGGTTCCATCAGGAAAATAAAAAGCATTCTTTATTGAATGCTTTCAGAGTATAGACAAACTTGATGAACTTCGGGTTTGTCTATTTTTTATGCAGCTAGCCGATCAGTTCCTGTTAATAAGCTTAAATCGTGAATCTCATTTTATACTATTTTTCGCTTGAAAAATTATACTTTTAGTGTAAAATTACACTAAAAAGGGGTTTTTACTACTAATGGAAAGAGAAGAATTCATCCATTTAATTTCAGAAAAAATGAAACTTGTTCGAACTGAGCAAAGTTTTTCTCAAGATAAGATGTGTGAAATACTAGGGATTTCAAAAAAAACACTAGTTCAAATTGAAAAAAGAAGAACAGAAGCCAATTGGACCACCGTTGTGGCATTTTGCGCTTTGTTTAAACATAGCCAATTGCTGATGTCATCGATTGGTGATGATCCAGTTGATTTTGTCCGGCTAATTGCAAGCAAAAATGGCGGGACGCCTAAAGAAAAAACAATGGGCGGTAAGATATGGTGGAAGGAAATTGATTATAGAGGGGATTTTCGATTGCAACAAAACTTGATTAGTAACCATTACCGTATATTGGATCAATACGATTATCGCTGGCATAGTTCTTTTAATAAAGAAGAGAGTGTAAGTCGTTTAATCGAATTACAGGAGTTAGAGACGTTCGAAGGAGAGATAGGGAGGGGGATATGAAGAATAAAATTTTAGTTACATTATTGATGATCAGTATTGGGTTTAATTTGTTTTTATTTGGAAGATGGCTTATTTTTGAACATGCGTATGAACCTTCCAAAAATGAACAGGTTATTTTAAGTGAAATGGTTCAAAAAACGGTTGAGAGTCAAGATTATAAAAAGATAGCAGAAAAAGAGAACATTATTGCGATGGATGCTAGCCTTGATAAAAATAAAGGGGGAGCATTCCCCTACTATTTTGGAGTAAGTGTCCGTACTGACCAGCAGACCTATCTCTTTTTTTGCAATGATGATCAATGCTCAGAAATGGAAAATGGAGGCTGGACTTACTCTATCTATCAAGATGAAAGTCCACGGCTTCCATTTAAACAATAGGAGAAACCGTTAGTATGAAACGATCGGTTTTCCTGCGATGAATATTTTAAATATTCACCTATTTATCATGGAGGTATTATAAGCACTACATGTTCATTGTTGCGGATCGTTGATAAAATGGCTGTGTTAGGGATTCCTGCGGAGGAGAACAGATAATAAAAAATTTCTAGAAAGAGGTGTAATTTCAATGAAATCATTGAACCATATTTTTTGTACTTCCACATTCAAAAAAATAGTGCCAGTACTGGTTCTTTCATGCGCTGCGCTTGCGGGTTGTTCAAACAATAACGGGAATGCTGAATTAACTGAACCTAAAAAACAAGAAACGGCCAAGATTCAAAATTTTGCCCAGCTTGAAGAGAAATTTGATGCCAAGCTTGGTATCTTTGCCTTGGATACCGGTACGAACCAAACGGTAACCTATCATCCAGATGAGCGTTTTGCTTATACATCCACTCATAAGGCCCTAGCTGTAGGAGCTCTATTACAACAGAAATCATTGGAAGACCTTAAGCAAAGAATTACCTATACACAGGAGGATCTGGTTAATTATAATCCGATCACAGAGAAGCATGTTGATTCCGGGATGACGCTTAAGGAGCTTTCGGATGCGTCTCTTCGATACAGCGACAATACTGCTGGAAACCTTATTCTTAAGCAACTGGGGGGACCGGCTGGTTTCAAGAAAGTACTGGAGGAAATGGGTGATGATGTTACCAGCCCTGAGCGGATTGAGCCAGCTTTAAATGAAGTGAATCCTGGTGAAACTCATGATACGAGCACGCCAAGAGCACTTGCTGCCAGTCTTCAGGCTTTTACATTGGGAGATGCACTTCCAAAAGAGAAACGTGAGCTTTTATTAGATTGGATGAAGCGAAATACCACGGGAGATGCATTAATTCGGGCTGGAGTGCCGAAAGGCTGGGAGGTTGCTGATAAGACTGGCGCGGGATCATATGGTACGCGAAATGACATCGCCATCATATGGCCATCAAAAGGAGACCCTATCGTTCTTGCCGTCCTTTCAAGTCGTGATGAAAAAGATGCCGAGTATAATGACAAGCTTATCGCTGAGGCAACAAAAGAAGTAATCAAGGCCCTTAAAGTCAAAAATAAATAGAAAAAGGATTGTACTAAAAAGGGTTACGTGAAGTAGCCCTTTTTTTGTTATACCTATGACGATTGATAAAAAAAGCCAAAACAAAAAAATGACTTCTACACCAAAGTCATTTTTTTTGAAGGTTTTCATGGATTTGCGTACCTAATATTTCGGCCAATTACTTGGTTTTATTACGCAGTTCGAATGACTCGTCATTGTCATCCCATTTTACATGTATCTTAATCTTTTCATCTTTGTTCTTCATTGCTCCATTTACTGAACTTCCACTAGTTGTAAATACTTTTTCACTAGGCGGGGCAGGATAGTCCTCTCTTTTACTTCCTTTACTTGAGCTTGTTTCATAAGAATATTCAAGGTGTTTCATTGAAGATAATTCTTCCAAAGTTCCCTTGTATTTTAATGTAAGTACATAGTTATCTTTGCTGGAGTGAGTTGCTTGTCTGCCCTTTTTGCCCCATATTTCGGTTGCTTTATAAGAATATACAGCCTCCCAGTGCTCGCTCTCTCCTGTAAATTGATAATCAATTTTGGTCTTCGTCTCTGATTCGGTACCTTTATCAGTGAAGATGCTACAAGCTGTTAGTGCCATCATGATAACTAATACAGCGGTCATTTTCTTCTTCATCGTAATTCCCCTTTAAACTTGAGTTTTACCTTAAATTTACCATTAAAAGGAATGTAATGGCAAATGGTGAAAGAGACCGTATCGCAAAAAAAAATAGCTGCCCCTTAAGTAAAGGCATTTTGCTACAATAGGTAGAAATAAGCAGGGAAAGGGAGAAGGGAATGTGTGGAATCCAATTCATTTTAGCTACCACCTATAAAGAAGCGTATAAGGAAGAAACGTTTGTAGAGTTTGAGGAGGGGATACACTCCTATCTTTTAAAAAAGGAAAAGGATCCTGCTAATAAGTTTGGAATACTTCTAAATCTTGATATTTATGGGGAAACCATTTTGTATAGAGATGAGATTAAACAATTGATAGGCATATGTGAAGGTTTAATTCATACATACACAAAGGAAGACAAAGATCAGCAAGTCCGGCGTTTTGCTAAAGATTTAAAATGGCTCTGCATGGAAGCAATACTACGAAAAAAACATGTATTTGCCATAGGTGATTAGCTTTATGTAGTCTAAATTCGATGACCCTGATGAGCAATCGTTTCCAGAGGGATTTAAAACAGATAAAGGGTAGGAAAGACTTTAATGAATTGCAGTTTCACAGCCTGTTGAAAGATGAATGAGGTTTATTGTGAAACCAATGGTTACGATTAACTTCGTTGCAAAGTTATTTATTTTTTTAATGTTTATCTCTTTTAATACATATATATGTTTTTATGCAAAAGACAAAACAGCAGGGATCGTAACTGCGTGTATAGGCTTCTTTCTAATGCTGGTCGTGGCAGCTACTGGATTCTTTCTAGAAAAAAAGAAAAGGGATCCGGATATACCATCAGGATCCCAAAAAGGGTGAGGGAACATGAAATGAACATAGATATAGGGTTTCTCTTTCTTATTCTCCTATCGATGACAGGATTGATATTTTCCATTAGATATACTAAAGAACAAGATAAAGAGAAGACGGAAGTGATAAGTGGAGCAGGAATCCTCGGTAATTTTATGTATCTTTTGATGAATTTACTGCCATTTAAGGTAAGAAAGGCGATATATATTATTGTGTGCCTTCTTTTGGTCCTTCTGTTTTCCATTGGTTTAGGGGAACTAGCAAAGGAATAGTAATTGCAACTAACTGGTGCTTTGCTGTGGGTTCGGGCTGTCTTTAAGGCAGCTTATTTAAAGGGGATACGGAGGAGGGTAATTCAACAAGGAGCCGTGAATCTTATGGTGAAATGAAAAAAATGTTTGTTTGGAGGGTATTCAGTGCAAATCATCATTCCGATAGGTCTTACTGTTGTTGGGTTATTCATCCTATATGTGGTTATTGAAACGGCAGTAAGAAAGGGAATCAACCATTCAATCATTGGTCAAATCCTTGAAGAAAAGCATGAAATGAAAAAAGATAAAAAGTCATTTCTGGATAATGATTTAGATAATGATCGTTAAAAGAGGTTGCTGAAGCGGCCTTTTTCTTATTTGGCTGGTTAGCCACATGGAAATACCTTTATATATGATGTAGAATTTTTTTAGCTTGTGCTGAACATAAAAATAGAAGCTTAGAGGGTTAGGGTGTATGAATATCACTGATATATTGGTTTTGTCTGTGGTTTTAGGCTTAATTAATGGTTTTAAGGACAAGGGAAATAAAGTTCAAGGTTTTTTCACAATAGCTTTCACCTTCTTTACAACAGGTCTAATCTTCAACATAACAGGCAAACTATTTCTTGATGATTTTTTAGATGAATATTTTTCTAGTGAAGAATATGGGGTATGGTTATTTGGCGGTTTGTTCTTGCTATTCTCGATTTATTTAACGATTAAAGGATTAAGAAAAAAGACCAGAAACTCTCTTCATTAATTATCTTTACTAGGCATGGCGGCAGGAACTTATTTTTAAGGAGGAAAATATGGGCTTGAATCATGAGTTTTAGCTTATTTCCAAAACAACTGTTATTTTCGTCATGGAAAAATCTATTCAAGAACGCACCTGCTAGCTTTGTACTCACTGGTGCATACGTTTATGGCGAAAGCGACACTCAGGACGGGTACTTTGAAAAGCTAACCTTAAGCCGAGATGAAGTGATGGCACAATTTGAAAAGATCATTTCAATGTCAGAAGCTTTGGCTAAAGGTGAATTCTTCCTTTATCATTGCGGAATATGATAACTGAGCAATAACGGAACGAAAAATGAACAGAAAATAAAAAACCACTTGCAGTGGTTTTTTTAATCGCGCATGGCCCCGGCCTCACGGGAGGTCATTGCACCTTGTCCTTCGCTTACATCTTTTTGGATTTGTTGTTTTACCTTTTGTGCATCAGTTCCGGAAAATTCCGGTTTCATGATGGAATCGGAATTCCCTTTAGCTTGTTGATCTTGTTTCATATAAGTCCTCCTCATTGCGTAGCACGCTTATTATTCACAAGAATACACCGGTTGTATTCCTTGGAGGCATTGACAAATTTTATAATCAAATCTAGAATTTGGTTAATGAAATGAATGGGGCGGTGTGTATGTTGAGTAATATAGGTATTCCAGGCTTAATTCTAACTATACTTTTCGTATTATTGATTTTGCTTTTAGTAAGAAAACTAATGAAACCAAAGAAAGCACTTCAACAAAAAATGGATAAGCTAGAAGAAGAGGTTCGTATATTAAAAAATCAGAAATGATGAGTACCAGGGGCTGATTGGCAGCTCCTTTTCTTTTGCGCAAACGGGCGGAATACCCTTATTAGGGGGGGGATTCAGTCTTGAAAATGATGAAAATTATCTTAGCAATAATGATATTCGCCTTATCAGCCTATCAGCTACTGAGTTGAAGAAGGGAAACCTCTTTTTGTCTAGAATATCTCTAAGTAAGAACGGTTGTAATAGTTGGGGAGGGTTCAGATGGATAAAAGAGTTCAATTTGACTTTGAAGTCGTGTTTACGAATGGCGGTGGGCTTCAAGGGCAGGAATTCCGCTTGGATATTGAGGGAGATGACATCACAGACCAAGAGCTGGCCCAGTATATTGTAGAGGATATGAGGTTACTGATGGTTGGAGACGTTAAGATATTCAATAAAAAAATAATAAATGAAAAACATAAACGAAAGCCTGTTGATGAGTGAAAGTGTCAAAGGAAGATTGGAGCTATTTTTTTAGGCAGCTTTTTATTATTCTGCCATTCGGGTGCCTCTAAAGCATTGGAGTAACGAGATTTCGTACTTATCTGTTACTTGGGCACCCCTATTTTTTTATAAGTAGAAACAAACAAAAAGACACCCTCCTGAAAGAGAGGGTGTCTGTACATTATGCAGCTTACTTGATTTTGTAGCTTGGGCTGACGATTTCTCCGCCTTCTACAATCAAATCTTCTTGTTTTTGTGCTTTTCCTTCAAAGAAGTTGTCCAGAATGGCTTTTGTACCGATTTCGATACGGTGCTGAGCTTCCAGGGTCATGCCAGAGTAGTGGACAGTCATGGCTTGTTTTGGCATTTGTCTCCAAGGATGATCAGCAGGAGCAGGTTGTGGGTACCAAGTGTCACCAGCGTAACCAGCTAAATGTCCGGATTTCAAGGAATCTACAAGAGCATCCGTTTCAATGATTTTTCCGCGTGCTGTATTAACGATATAGGCACCTTGTTTTGTACGGCTTAAAACATCGCGGTTGAACAGTGTATCCGTTTGCTCGGTCAACGGAGCGTGGATTGTGATGGCGTCACTTGTTTCAACCAATTTGTCGAAAGTTACATATTCCACTCCCAGTTCATCTTCCAAGTCTTCACGACGGTATGGGTCGTTGTAGACCAATTTCACATCGAATGGGCGCAGACGGGCAGCGACACGTTGTCCAATACGTCCGAATCCAAAAATACCAACTGTTTTTCCTTCTAAGTCATGGGCATAAGCACCAACTTTTGGCAGGTTCCACTCTCCATTTACTGCTTGTTCGTGACCGCCTACAAAGTTACGGAGCAAGATCAGGATTTGCATGACAGCATGTTCAGCAACACTAACAACGTTACTTCCCGTTACTTCAGCAACCGTGATATTCCGTGCTGCACAAGCTTCCAAGTCGAAGTGGTCGGAACCTACGCCAGCCGTAAGTGCCATTTTAAGATTTGGAGCACGATCAATTTTCTCTTTTGTCAGGTAAGCAGGGTAGAAAGGGCTGCAAATGAAGATGGACATATCTGCCAAATGCGGCTCCAAAGATTCATTTGCATCGCTCAGTGTAACGAATTCATGACCTTTGCTTGCAAAATATTCATGAAGATTATAAGCTTTCTCAACGTTAAACAAATAGCCTGGAGATGGTTCTGGCAATTCTACTACTGGTGGTAATACTGCTACGATTTTCATATTGTGTTCCTCCTAGGAATAATGTTAGTTTGATTTTGTTGAAAAAATACATATAAAAAACCACCACATTTTGGTTAAGAGGATAGCCTGGGCCAATCCTTTTATCCAAAATGATGGTGGTTAGTTACTAAGCACATACGTACCGTATTCCATCCGCCTGTCATATTGAAAACATATCTTCTGTTCCATCTATGGGTTGTTCAAAAACAAATATAGATACGACTTCATCTTTCTCTAAATCTACATCTGTAATAAGTTTTATAAATTTTGCTCCTACCAGTTGTTCCATATCAGTGGGAGTTAACTCACTGTACAGTTCTTTTATCATGTGTGTACGAGCATGTAAAATCATATTCCGTCCTTCTTCAGACCGTGTGATAAAACTTTCTACCGGACTTAGGCATCCACTCATATGAGCGACAACCCAATTTCTGGTGAATGTTACCTTGATCTTCTCAGGACCTTTTCCAATCTGTTTCTTTCGATAAGCTCGAATGAGATTGGCGAAATTCTGTTCAAGTTTTTGTAAAGATTCACTCATACAGCTCATCCTCGAGGCATGTAATTTTATCTGTATTCGTAAGCATATGTCTTACACGAAAAATTATATATCATTACTAACCAAATGTAAATAGATATAACTAGATATAACTAGATATAATTAGAGTGGGAGGACTTACCATGGGAAGAAAACACCTCAAGTCTAGGTGATTCTCTTCCCATTTTTCATTTAAAGTCCCTGTTGATTGTATCCTCCAAGATCATATAAAGAATGAAATGAGTAATATCAGCAGGATGGAGACAAGTAAGAATATATAACCGATTGGATTCCCGAAGTTTATGGCCCAGCCGACTCCGAACCGTTTTTCGACGAAAATGGAAGGATCATTTTTGTTCACATAAAAGATGCCTGCCTTCCAGTATTGGTCGTCGTCGACAAAGGTGGTATCCATCGTTTCCTCTTCTTCAGCCGTTACCTGAATGCGAGAGCCGCCTTGACCGACCTTGAAGGCATAGACGGCGGTCACGATTAGCATGATTAAAAGGAAGCCGAGTGGCACCGCTGCCATAAAAGCGGCATTCCCCATTCCGCCTTGAATGATCACCAGCTGTATGAAGCCAAACAGAATGGTGATCAGGACAGTCGTGAAAAACAAAAACCAGCTTGAATATTTACGGAATGCCAGTTGCTGGACTTGTGAAGATTTCTTTTTGGCAGAAGTCAGCTTGATGCCTGAACGTTTTGTCATCACATTTATTCCGAACATCATACCCTGGATGACCAATAGAATAAGCAAAAGGGAGATGGCGGAAAAAGACGTTTTTTGACTGAACGCGTCCGGTTGGCCGGCTATATCCCAATGAGTGGGAATCATGGCGGGCAACTGACTGTATTGGCTTGCTGTATAAACGAGCAGTCCAGCTGTAATGAGCGCGGGAAGGGCAAACATATAGGACGGAAGCATTTCATCTTTTGCATGGCTTGCGAGATCGGCTATCCGAACTGGTTTTAATCCTGCACCCCACTTATGGGTGCGTTTCAATTTCGTTGTTTTTGCATGGAAATAAAGATACATGATCATACATAAAAAAAGAATGCCGAACTGGATGGCCAAACCGGCAAAAACGACTTGATCCTCGGAAAGTGTCCGTTTTTTTGCCCAGAGGAAATAGACAATCAAGGCAAGGAAACCGGTAATAAGTATCGTTGCTGAATAAAAGCGTTTATACGAAGAAATCGCTCGTTCCTGCATATGTTGTTCGGGAATGGTAACGCCAAATACAATCGACCCCTTCAATAAGAACGGAATGGCGGCTTGCAGCAAAATGATGAAAGCCAGTGTAATAAGAAAAATCGATAATGACATAGGTCTTATTCCTCCTTCATATCTGAAAGTATGGATGAAGCGAGTTGCTGAATGTCCTCCGCATTCATACCCAGCACGATTGCCTCGGCAATAATCGGCTTCAGTTCCTCGACGATCCTCAGACGATGTTCTTGGGAAATGCCATCTCGAATGGATGGATTAATTACGGCTCCGGACTTCGGTACGATGCGGATGATTCCTTTTCTTTCAAGCTCATGGTAAGACTTATTGACTGTGTGCATATTAACCCCAAGGTCAGACGCCAACGATCTGACGGAAGGCAATACATCGCCCCCTTTTAATTGATCGCGTGCGATTAGTTCAATCAGTTGATTGGAAAGCTGCGTATAAATGGGAATATCCGATGAGGTTTCGATTTGGATAAGCATAAGTACCTCCTGACTGTTCTAATTGAAGTATAACACGTTGTTCTATATATTGTATAACAAATCTTTGGCTGGTTTCTGCGGGCTTATTTTCACTTGGGTGGATGAAGTGTGTTAGCTACCTTTTATTTATGCACCGGTCTAGTCAAGTTTATTGCGAAATAATGGGTTAATTATCCAAAAGATTTGTTGTATTATGGTAGAATTTAAGAAACTAACTTTTTTAAGGGGCTTATCGTGCAAAAGACATTTCTTTTTGTTTCTTATTTGTTATTTCTCGTTCCTCTACTATTCATTGTGAATTTTCTGTTTGATATTGTTACACTCGAAAAAGTGCAAGGGTTGCCTATATTTTTTCCATTGGTAATTGGTCCTATTGGTCTCTTCTTCGCTTTAAAAGCACATTATATTCATAAAGATGTTATGACGTTTGTTTCTATTTTTGTAAATGCATGCTTATTCCTATTTCCCTTTATATATATGATTTTAGGGACAATGATATTTGGTGTTTGAATGATTGATTAGATCCTTTTCTAAAGTTTAAAGCCAGAATACATATCATAAGTCAGAGAGAGGAATCAGTTATGAGAAATAAGATGTATAAAGCAGAATATATTCCAATATTGGTAGGGTGCTTGGTAGGGATATTGCTTATGATAGGTATATCCAGTAGACTTTTTCCTATGAAAGAAGTAGCCTCTTTTTTTCTAATGTTATCGTTTCTTTTTGTTTTAAGTTTCGATATCAAAACAGGTGCTTTCAAGAAGAAAGAAACCAAATTCCCGTTTAAATATTTTGTTTGGATTTGTCTATTTTCTTTAGCAAGCATTAGCTAAAACCTATGCTGTATGGCTCTATTCCTTTATTTGAATTTATGGTTGCTTACGGAAACAAAAACATCCCTAAACCGCATTTTCCAATGTGATTCGGGGGTGTTTTTTTAGAGTGCAAAGGCTGGTTTTCTTTTTTTATAAAATCGATTTTTCAAGCTTCAGCCATCACGTTGTGATAATGCCATGGTTGTTTCAACAAAGGTCTTGAACTTCAAAACGGCAGGTGACATATATCCAGTCGTTCTCCAAACCATGCTGATTACCCTTACACTTTGTGGATTCTTTATCCGGATCATTGAAATTTTTTCCTTATCCAGGCCAGGAATGAATGGAATGATGGCAACGCCGAACTTGGCTCCGACAAGTCCTGCCACCGTTCTCTCTTCCAATCCCTCAAACGCTTTCTTTGGGTGAAACCCGGCTTTGTGGCAAATTTCCTCAATGACATCACGAATGGCGGTTTCAGGCTTGAACAGCACAAATGGATCATTGGCTACCTCGCTTAAATCGACTTCTTTCCTTCCGGCAAGTCGATGGTCATGGGGGACTATTAAAAATAATTCATCCTTCACGATTGGCAGTGAGCTAACCTTTTCAAGGGGGCCTTGCGGGGAGCAAAAGCCGATGTCAATTTCAGTGGATGCTAATCGATCCAAAATCTCACTTGTTGTGTGCTGATACAATTGAAATGTCAATTTTGGCGCTTCTTGACGAAAGTCACTAATCAATTCCGGTACGAAGCTGGATCCAAGCGTTTGAATGAACGCCAATGAAACCGTCCCATTCAGCGGATTGTTCAGGTCGTTGATTTCCTGTGTTGCTGCATGTATTTCCAATAAGGCTTGATTTGTATGTTGAAGAAATATTTTTCCGTATTTGTTCAATTCCACTCCATGACTTTTTCGTTCAAAAAGCGGAACGCCGATTTCTTGTTCAAGTCGAGAAATCGAACGACTCAAGGCTGGCTGGGAAAGATCTAATGTAACGGATGCTCTTGAAAAGTTTTTAACATCAGCCAATGTCTGAAAATATTTTAATTGTTGAAAATCCATAAACAGTATCCTCCTAAAACAACTGGTATTACAATCATGCATGGAATCCATAAAAAAGACAATTAGCTTGCATAGTCTGCCGGGAGTATAATGATAGTATAACGGTACACTATAAATTGTTAGGTACTTCATTTACTGAAAGTCATCAAAAGGAGCCATCGTATGAGAGAAGTACATGCAACATTGCCATCTCTTTTTAAACAGGCAATGAGTGTCAATAGAAAGCCATTTCCTTGGGTAAAAGCATTCTGTGCGGGGTTGGCTTCAGCCTTGCCGGTTTTTATCGGATTATGGTTTGGCCATTTCGAATATGGGTTGTTAGCTGGGATGGGGGGATTCACTTATCTTTACGTTTTCAATATCCCCTATGCTCAAAACGCTAAAAAGCTATTTTTCGTTGTCCTTGGCATGACTTTTGTTTCAGCTCTTGGAACGCTTGCTGCACCTTACCCGCTTGCAACGGCCATCTTGATGGGATTGATAGGGGCTGCCGCCATTTTTATTTTTGGAGCATTCCGAATTCCAGGTCCATCGGCCATTTTTTTCGTTTTAGTCTTCGCCATGACAACGGGTATGCCCGTTCATCCAGAACTTGCCCCATTGCGGGCCGGTCTCGTTTTTTTAGGCGGTGCATTATCCTGGCTCATTGCAATGATCGGTTGGATATTTCATCCTCATGGGCCAGAAGCAGGTGTAGTGAAAAGAGCGTATGCAGAACTTGCAACATTTGTTGATTCTGTTGGTACGGAGAAATTCAACGAGTCTAAGAATAGCGTGATGTCCGTTTTAAAAGAGGCGGAAGAAACACTTGCAGCAGGGTATATTCCTTGGCGGGAAACGGAATTATTTAAACGACTGTATGTATATAATGACCATGCAAACAGGATATTCTTATATATACTCGAAAATTTTTCAGAGGACCATCCTAAATTACCAGCGGAACTGGGGCAAACGATTCGGGAACTGGCGATTAAGCTGGATGGTAAGGGGAAGGGGAAGCAGGTTTGTAAAGAAATTCTTCAGCCAGAAGAAATGAATGATAAGGTTGCAGCGTTATTCGTAAAAATATATGATGCTGACGCAATCATGCTTGAAGCAACATTAAAAAATAAAGTGATACAAGTCTCCAAGCCGTCACTGAAGATGATTATTGGCGGGGCATTTGACAAAAATTCGATTGTATTCGTTTCTGCATTGCGATTCTGTGCCGTAACGATCATCGCCGCGATCATTGCCTATCAGTTTCATTTAGCCCGTTCCTATTGGGTGCCATTATCATGTGTGGCAGTGATGTCCGGCTCGACCATTGTGACGACCTATCATCGGGCCATTCAAAGAGGACTGGGTACGATTGCAGGCATTTTAATTGCCAGCTTCATTCTTGCCGCGCAGCCATATGGATACATCATAGCTTTGTTCATTCTGCTGTTGACGTTTATAACGGAGCTTTTTATCGTGAAAAATTACGGGCTGGCCACACTATTCTTCACACCGAATGCGTTACTCATGGCTGAAAGCACAAGTCAAGGAGGCTTCAGTTTTTCTTATTTTGCATCAGCTAGATTAATGGATGTCCTGATCGGAAGTGCCATTGGCTTAATCGGCGTATGGCTAATAGGGAGAAAATCTGCATCCAGCCGCCTGCCTCATTTGCTCACTAAAACCATCCGTAGTCAAGCGCAATTTTTACTGCTCCTTTTTTCTGACAACGGGACAGGAGTAATTGTTGACGATAAGAGTCAAATAAAAAAAATGCAAACAAACATCATTCATTTAAAAACACTTTATACTACCGCAGCAGGGGAGATCCCGGTCGACCAAAAGGCATTGGATTATTATTGGCCCGTGATATTTTCAGTGGAACGCTTAGGGTATTTATTGGAAAGTTGCTCCAAGGTGGAACAGCGTCCAATCCTTTCAGAGGAAACGCTTGCCCGAATCCTTTATGTTTTTGAAACGATGGCAAATACTGCCGGACGAAAACAATCGCCGTCGATTAAGCATGTTCCTGAAATAGAATCGTTTTCAAGCATACAGAATGAGATCATGTACTTGCAAAAATCTCTTCACATGCAGTCATGACTTGTGTTACGAGAGTAAAAGAAGTAAAGGCTGGGTATACGTATGTATAAAGTACAAGATCATTTCCGGAGAGTGCAGTAAGTTTATTGAAACCCCTTTAGGGCTAAACTTATTATAAGGAAATTACATTTGGATGCAGGCTAATAGAAAAGGAGATGGAATCATTGTCAAACGTTAAAGTAGCAGTCATATTTTACAGTATGGGCGGAACCAATTTCCAATTAGCAAAATGGGCTGAAGAAGGAGCAAAAGAAGCAGGAGCTGAAGTGAAAGTATTAAAAGTACAAGAACTGGCTCCTCAATCGGCTATCGAAGGAAATGAAGCATGGAAAGCAACTGTCGAAGCAACAAAAGACGTACCGGTAGCGTCATCGGCTGACATTGAATGGGCAGACGCCATCATCTTCAGTGTCCCAACGCGCTTTGGGAATGTGGCATCACAAATGAAACAGTTCCTCGATACCCAAGGCGGACTGTGGGCAAGCGGCAAGACGGTGAATAAAGTCGTAAGTGCCATGACTTCAGCGCAAAACCCACATGGCGGGCAAGAAGCTACATTGTTATCGTTATACACCTCCATGATGCACTGGGGTGCTATCATTGCTCCTCCTGGTTATACGGACCCAGTACTATTTGGTGCAGGAGGAAACCCATATGGAACAAGCGTAACGGTCGGACAAGATGGCAAAATGATCGAAGATGTTTCAGGTGCGGTAAAACATCAAGCTAAACGTACAGTCACCGTTGCTGAATGGGTCAAAAAAGGAAATCAATGAATGCCATTCCAATTATAAAAAAGTGATGAACTAAACCCCGGATGACGGACACGCTTAAAAGTGTCCCTTATCCGGGGTTTTTATGTAAGAAATACATGGGATAATAAAGAAAAGTGAATCGGCGGTTAAAATGAAAATGACTATCAGAAGGTTGAATGGTGAATCCGCTACGGAGGGAGTTGCTAGGCAGCATTTTTTCTTTTGGAACTATTCGGGAGTTTAGAAGAATATAGGCATGACTCAATCTAAATCTTACCAAAAACAAGAATATAAGTCTATTTCTTTTTTGATAAATATGGAAAAATTATGATAGTGTCAATAAAAAAATCTGTTTATCATAAAAGAAAAGAGGCGTTTGTACATGAAACAAAACATTTATGATCATCCGGAATTCTTCGAGAGCTATCGAAAATTGCGTGAGTCTGAATTGAATTACAATGATTTACTAGAGCAGCCTACCCTAAGAGATATGCTGCCTGAATTAAAGAATAAAAAGGTGTTGGATGTAGGATGTGGAATGGGGGACTTCGCAAAGTATTGTGTGAATGAACAGGCTCGGGAGGTTCTAGCAATAGACATTTCAAAGAATATGATAAACGTTGCTCAACAAAGAAATGCTCATGAACGTATTAACTATGTAAATATATCATTAGAAGATCTTCAGATAAGACAGCAGGATTTTGATGTTGCAGTTAGTTCGCTAGCTTTACATTATATAAGGGATTATGATGCTGTCATAAAAAAAATGAACGGTTGTTTGAAAAAAATGGGGGTCTTTCTTTTCTCCATTGAGCATCCGATTGCAACAGCTAGACGAAATATGGATAATTGGATCATTGACAAAGAAAACAGCAGATCACATTATGCAGTTGATCATTACCAGGAAGAAGGTGAAAGGCAACAACATTGGTATATAGACGGTGTTGTTAAATATCACCGTACTTTTTCAACACTAATAAATGAACTAATCCTTAATGGCTTTCAGATTGAAAAAGTAATCGAGCCTATTCCCGCTGATGAAGCAGCGGATAGTTTACCAAAAATCATGAATGAGTTGAGAAGACCATCTTTTATGATCATTAGGGCAAAGAAAGCTTGGTAATATGGGAGGTTGCTGCGGCAGCCTTTTTCTGATGGACAAAAGGGCAGTTTGGGTAAAGAAGGAAATCGCGAATGGTCGGGCGAAGTAGTTAGGATAAAAAAATTTAGGATGATTAAATTGAATGAGATTGTAAAAATTAAAGCCCTGAAATTCCCTGATATTCTCCACTATGAATGGGAAGGTGAATTGCTACTCCATACTTCTGATCATTTACTAGTCTTATGCAAACCAGGACGGAAGTTGATTCACCATACCAAAAATAAGCTTTTCAAGATTGATAATACTTCTTTAGAGTATTTCTCCTTGAAGGAATGGTTCACAACCGCAATGGAAATTGAAGATGGTAAGGTTGTATCCACGTATTGCAATGTAGCAAAACCGTCGGTGTTCAAGAACAATGAACTGAGATTTGTTGATTTAGATTTGGATTACATTCAAGTAAATGATCAAGAATGGGAAGTTATAGATGAAAATGAGTTTGAATCAAACAGTATTACCTACCAATATCCCACAGAGTTAAAGATTGCGGCAGTAAAGGCATTGGCAAGGTTAAAAGAAGAAGTTCCAAGAATAGATTCCCTTTTAATGCAAGCATCATTTCTCATATAAAAAGATAATTCAGGATAGCTAAAAATAATGAAATATCTCACAAAACTTCTAAGCAAAATCAATGGTTAGTCTGGAGGATTTATATGTCATTCGAACAATGTCATAGGATTGCTTCTTTGATGTCAGGATTCAATAAAACGTGGTTCTTTGCAGGTGGTTGGGCAATTGATTTAAGTATCGGCAGAGAAACAAGACAACATCAAGATATAGAGATTGCACTATTTCGGAAGGATCAGTTATATCTGAAGGAGTATCTGAATGAATGGGATTTTAAGAAGGTTGTTAAAGGTACATTCCATAGTTGGAAAAATGAGTTTTTAGAGTTACCTATTCACGAAATACACGCTTTACATAAATCAAATGGAGATAGATTAGAAGTGCTTTTAAATGAAGCAACGGATTCTGAGTGGAAATTCAGAAGGGAGTTAACGATTTCCCATCCGCTTATGTCGGTTTGGAGTTATTCTGATACAGGCATTCCTTATCTGAATCCAGAAATTGTCCTTTTATATAAGGTGAAAAACACCAGGGAAAAAGACCATCAAGACTTTATCGCTATAGTAGATAAACTAGATGATCAGCGGAGAAAATGGCTTCGGGGTGCCATACAATTGCACGAACCAAAACATAAATGGCTTCAATTCTTAACATGATATTTCAATGAATGAACAGTGCTAACCTTGATTACCTGGAGCTGATCGGCAGCTCCTTTTTTTTGCGGCTAACGGGACAGGTTAGTTGCATTACGATGAATGTTAAAGGGGTGATCATGTGAGTGACAAATTATTAAAGAACCGTCAGTTCCTTATTGTATGGATAGGTAATGCCATCTCTGAATTAGGCGGGGCTTTCGGTACTTTTTGTAACTCCATTCTTCTATATCAACTAACGAATTCGCCGATGGCATTGGGGAGTATGTGGCTTTTGTATTTCTTACCATCCCTTATCCTGCAATTGTTCATTGGTCCGTTTATTGATAAATGGAGCCGTAAGTGGTTAATGATCATTTCTCAATGGACCAGGGGGGTAATTTTCTTGATTCCACTTGTTTCCTTGGCAGTTGGAAATCTCGAATCTTGGCATATTTTCGTCGTCCAAATAATAGCAGGCTTAATAACCCCCATTTATACACCTGCTAATCAAGCCATTACACCTACTATCATTCCTAAAGACCAATTAAGCACGGCTAATGCTTATAAAGATGGCACCGTTAGGCTAATGACATTCTCTGCACCATTTTTGGGCGGAATCGTTATAGAGCATACAGGCGTAATACCGGCCCTGATTTTTGTTTGTGGACTGCTTATCATGAGTGGAACTCTTTTGCTTTTCATCCAGGAGGTAAGGACGGTTCAACATGTACGAAAGTCTTGGCTGGAACAATTTATGGAAGGAATATCTTATTTCTTTAAACAACCGGTTATTGTTTGGTTAGGAATCTTTTTGGCCTTCGTTCAATTTGGAGTGGGGGTCACAATGGTTGTAAACCTTCCTTATGTCACAAAGGAATTATCGGGCAGTTATGCAGAGTACGGATATTTTATGGCAAGCTTCCCATTAGGATATGTAATGGGTGCGATCTTTGCCGGTAAAATCAATAATAAAAGGCGCAGGGTTTTAATGCTAGGAGCATTAGTTATAGGGGGCTCAACATTCATTTCATTAGGTTTTAACCATAGTATCGCCTTTGCGTTAATCACCGAGGTAATTGCCGGAATAGCCATGGCTTTTTTTGGTGTTCATAACATAACCATTTTTCAGCAAACTGTGCCAAATGAATTAATGGGTAAAGTATCCGCTGTCCGGCTTTTCATTATCAGAGGTGTTATGCCATTAGGCGTGCTCACCGGTGGTTTTTTGAGTGAAGTTTGGGGAATACGGCCACTATATTTTTTAATCGGGTCCATTATTTGTACCGTATCTTTACTAGGGATGATACTTCCTTACTTTAAGATCATCGACCATTCTTACATAGGTGAAAACATTCCGTGTTCTCGAAAAGATCATAAAGATATGCACTAATGTTAATTGTTGGAAATTCCCTGGAGAACAAACTAACATCGTATGTATCGGAAAGACCTTTCAACTAACGCTGCGATGTTGGCAGCGTTTTTTGTGTCCATCTTTCAAGCGGATTATGAGCCATAAATTAATTTCCTGAATAACCATCTATACTAAAAGCCAAGATAATAACATTAGAAATTGGTCAGACAAATGAGGGTCCTATATGAACCAAGCTACTGTCAATGTTAAGTATAAGGTATCGCCATTTTATGTGTTTTTTTTAATGCATGGCATGCAAACTGGATTAGGAGCGTTGAGCTTTCAAAGGGAATTGGCGAAGTTCACAGGAACGGATGGATGGATCTCGATACTGCTGGCGGGATTGCTCATTCATCTATTTATTTGGCTCATGTATAAGATTTTCGAAATGGTTCCGGGTGATATTATATACGTCAACCATCATGTGCTTGGCAAATGGATCGGCAATTTCTTCAGTCTTTTGTTCATTCTGTACTTTTTTATTCTGGGAATGACGATCATCGTTGGATATGTACGTGTCATACATGTGTGGATGTTTGATGATGTACCTTCCTGGGCATTGTCTGCGGTGTTCCTCATCCTGATTTATTACATCATTTCCGGGGGATTCCGAACCGTTACGGGAATTACTTTTATCACAGTGATCATATCGTATTGGCTTTTATTCTTTCC
The DNA here is from genome assembly GCF_002803435.1 of Bacillus sp. mrc49. Lineage (NCBI taxonomy): Bacteria > Bacillati > Bacillota > Bacilli > Caryophanales > Bacillaceae > Bacillus > Bacillus sp. mrc49. The sequence continues at coordinate 108,680 of NZ_PHNG01000655.1, forward strand.
TTTTTATGGGGTTAGATATTCGGACTTCACGGGAGTGCTTCCTATATTCGATCATACCTTCCTGGACATTATGAAAGGAACCAGAAGTATCTCCTTAACGATGCTTGGTTTTGAAATGCTGCTGATGTATTATCCATTCATAAAAAAAGCAGAAACATCACAAAAGTTTGCCCATGGAGGAGCATTAACCACTACTTTGCTGGCTTTAACCGTCTATTTCGTTTCAATCGCCTTTTATCCACTCAAGCTGCTTACCCTTACCCTATGGCCAACCTTAACCTTGACCAGCATTATTGAATTGCCCTTCATTCAGCGGTTCGAGTACATAACCATTTCTTGGTGGGCCATCATTATCATCCCCAATATGGTCATTCCCTTGTGGGCTGCCAGCAGGGGGATCAAGCGCTTATTCAATGTCCAGCAAAAATACCCCTTATGGATCATGTCCATCATCATCATCCTGATCAATATCTTTTATTACGATATCGAATTATTGTATGTACTAAACAAAATAATCAATCCATACAGCGTCGGCTTCATTGTTTTATATATACCGCTCCTATTTGTTCTATTAAAAACAAAGAAATTATTGAAGCGCTCTTAAACGTAATGGAACAAATTCTTTTAGCTGCCTTGTTGGCAGCTTTTCTTTATGGCCGTTTTCGCATCCTTCTGCAGTGGAAGATCACTTATCTTACCAGGGAATGGTTGGTTCGGAAGATGAAGCCGAACGGTGGTTCAATAAGTGGGAAACAATGGGTAATATATGATGTCGTTTATTCATACCCTGTTTAAAATGCTTTTTTTATTAAGGAGGACGGATGAATAAATTCCAGCCATTGATGTGGATTGTGTTTACGACGATGATTGTCATATTAGTAGTGCCTTCCATTTTGGTAGTTTCCTTTTCAAATCATGCAAAAAAGAACCTGGATGCGTCAACAAAGCAGGATGTGAGTGAATCGACGTACACGAAAGAAAATTCGTCTGAGCCATCCACCGACGTTTCGGTTTATAGGACAAAAACGAAAGTGATTGAGCATATTCCTTTGGAAGAATACGT
>NZ_PHNG01000656.1:0-7154 GCF_002803435.1 Bacillus sp. mrc49
ACAGGGAAATACAGGACCTACAGGCCCGCAGGGGCCGCAGGGTTCACAAGGTATACAAGGGCCTAAAGGAACCGACGGTGTACAGCTCTATACTTGGCTAAAATATGCAGACAGCCCGACGGCGGGAATGTCGGACAGTCCTTCCGGGAAAAAATATATGGGTCTAGCATATAACAAAACTACGGCCACAGAATCTAACGTTTATTCTGATTATGAGTGGAGTTTAGTAGAGGGACCAGCTGGCCCAACTGGCCCCCAAGGTAATCAAGGGGTGCAAGGTCCTACCGGCCCTAATGGGCTTCCCACTTATACTTGGATCAAATACGGAACCACCAGCGCAGGGGGGACTATTTCTGATAGTCCGATAGGGAAAACTTATATAGGCATTGCCTATAACAAGACCACCCAAACGGAGAGTACAAACGCTGCAGATTATGAATGGAGCCTTATCCAGGGACCACAAGGACCCGAAGGGCCAAAGGGACCTACTGGAGGCACTGGAAGCCAAGGGCCGCCGGGACCAGACGGGCCAGCAGGACCAGCAGGACCAAAGGGGAATGACGGTTTTATTGATAGAGGGGCATTGACTAGCACGACAGTAGATTGGAACACAATCATAACGTCAGGCGTTTATCGTGCGGGGTTCGCAAGTACAAAACCGCCAAATTTTCCAGCCGGAGCGAATGGGTATGGAACCTTAAATGTAGTTGCTTCGGGAACGGCGGTAACGCAGACTTATGCCGTCCATGGATCTACTGCAGTGCCGTCCGTTACCTATGTTCGTACTAAATATAATGCTAGTGATTGGACAGCCTGGGACAACTCATCCGATACGGTTACCAAGTGGAAAGGCAATGCTAAAAACGGCATTATTCAAATGAATGGTGGAATGCTTGAAGCCAACACGGTTTTAGCCCAACAAATCGGAATTGGTGATTTTACTAACGCCGCTCAAATAGATGCAGATAATAACCCTAATGGATATACCACGGCAGATGTTTCTAATCTGAAATATTTCAAGATGGGTCCGGCTGCTTATGCAGGTTACCGGGTTATGGAAGCTCTAACTAGAGAGTTTAAAATAGGTGATGAATATTATTTTGCTGGGATGGGATACAAAGATGCTGCCTTTGGTATCACCGCGATTATGCGTTATTACTATACGGACGCAACCTATTCGAATGCAGGGACCGCAAGTGTTGGTCTAGCACAAGGCAGCACGGCTGCAAAATTCGCTTTAACCCTTAAAATTACCGCCGAACCAACGGCCGGGAAAGTGATTAAGCAAGTAGTTTTTCAAGTAGAGAAAGACAACAACACAACCGGCTATTATTACATGCGGCAGCTTGAACTACGTAAACGATATTCCGGCGAATTGATTGTGGACGGATCCATAACGGCTACTCAATTGAAAGTGGATGATCTTTCTGCTATTTCTGGAAGTCTCGGTAAAATTAAGGGTGGGGAATTACGTATTTCTAATAAAGCTCAATACGATCAAGGGACCACTTTTGTTCAAATGGCGGCAGGGGAGATTTTTGTAACCAACGTAAACCCGGAAATAGAAACACTAGCAGGGCGGGGGAATGCAAGTGATCTTCACATAGATTCCGGGACAATATGGATGATGAGGAATTATGCAGACGGGCGCACACAGTATGAACTAGATTTAGCACCCCATTATATCCTTTTTAGCGAATATGATACGAACGGTCGCTTTTTAAATCAGACCAGATTTTCTGCCGCCTTAGTAGAAACGCCCAAAGTCATAACGCCATGGTTGAATGTCACTGGACGGGCCGATTTTGATTCTGCTGCATATTTTAACTATGGTGGAGTATTTACCGATGCCTGGTTTAACGGACCATTGAATATGAATAACAACAACATTCAAAACGTTAATCGCATAACCTTTAATGATCCCGGCGGCAATGAGGGCCTTGAATGGTTAGGCGGGAACAATTGGAAAATCTTTGAGTCGCCCGATGACGCTTCTGATAAATCGGGTTCTCTACAATTCTTCACTGGCTCTACTCGAAGAGCTTCAATTGGCGCTACAGGCAATATTTATACTACTGGCACTAGATTCGGGATTCAAAACTCAGGTGGTTCGTACACTTCTGACGGAACAACCGTATTAGATAGTCAAGTTAGTGGTAGTGGTTCTCTATCCATTGGTAAGGATGGAACGGGCGCAAGGGTTTGGGCCGTCGGCATTTATGAAAGGACATACTCGGACCCTGTAAATATGTTCGTTACCAGTGCGGGAACAATTGGCCGGGTAACCTCAGCCAAGAAATATAAGTTAGAAATTGAGGACGTTAAGTCTGACCCTTACAACATATTAAAGGTTAATCCTAGAACTTGGTATGACAAGGCTGCTACAGAGATTTACGCCGATACATTGACCGCAGAACAAAGAGGGGAATTGATTGATTGGGACAAGGTTGATATTCCCGCAATCAAGAGAGTTCCGGGACTGATAGCAGAGGAAGTTATTGCCGCCGGACTTGCTGAATATGCTTCATACGGTGAATTTAAGGAAGATGGAACGCGCGAAGTAGAGGGCCTCATGTATGATCGTCTTTGGACTTTGCTTATTCCTATTGTTCGGGAACATCAAGAAGAAATCGTTTTACTGAAACGGGAACATCAAGAAGAAATTGATTCACTGAAAAGAAGAGTCACACAATTAGAAACCGCCGCTTAAACAAGAATCGTTAAAATTAAAATATCCTGGGAGGAAACAACAATGAAACAAGTATTGATCAAAAACATGTATTTAAAATCAAGTGTGGAATTATTATATGGAATGACTTTAAGAGGTAAACAATCTCGTCATAGATCTAAATTGGTAAGGATTTTAAGTGAGAGGCTTAAAGAGTTAGGAGAAAATGAACTTGAATTGATCAAAGAATATACAGGGGTAGACGAAGAGGGCAACCCTAAAAGGAATGAGCAAGGTAATTTTAATATTGATGATGTATTTAAATTCAGAAAAGAGCAGCAAGAACTATTGGAGGAAGAAATCGTTCTTGAAGGTGAAGGAAATAGAGAAATGATCAAAACAGTTAAGGAAATCTTATTTAATTATGATGAGGAAATTGGCGGCACGGAAGCGGACACTTTTAATTACCTTTGTGAAGCCTTTCGGGTTGATGAAGAAGAAAAGCAAAAGGCGGAGGAAAAATAGAATGAATTATATTAAGGATTTTTTAACAGACTTGGCAGCGGGTCTGTTATTTGGCGGTACCGCTTTTTTATTTGGCGGGTGGAGTACCCTGCTTAGTTTTTTAGCGCTAGTTTTAGTTATTGAGATATTAACCGGGTTTTATAAAGGCTGGTATTACGAAAAATTAGATTCAAAGATCGCTTATAGGGGCTTCATGAAGAAAGCCCTTATTTTTATAGTTATTATTTTAGCTCACATTCTAGACGTTATTTTAGGTTCTGAACAAACCTTTGGATCTGAACACACTTTTAGAACGGCAGCCATTTTGTTTTATTTAGGAATGGAGGGTATAAGCGTTTTAGAAAATCTCGGAGCGGTGGGCGTGAAAGTTCCTATATTCATTAAAAAAAGATTAATTCAGTTAGTGGAATCCAATGACGACAAGGAGGCTTAAGCCGCTTCGGGCCAACCTTAAAGACTAGAAAGTAAATGTAAACAATTTTGATTACATGTATACATTTATGTAAACATAAACGTAAACTATAACATAACAAATAAATTCTAAAGGGGTTTTTAAAGTGGAAATTAGAAAAGACATAGTAAGCGCAGCAATAGCCGGGAAAGTAACTTATGGGAAAGTGAATAGTAAAAAATCAATTACAATCCATGAAACAGATAACCCAGGATCTACAGCAGACGCCGACGCCCACGCACGTTTACAAAAGGACGGAAATACCCGCTCAGCTTCTTGGCATTGGACAGTAGACGATAAAGAATCCGTACAAAGTTTTGATCACTCTTACGCATGCTGGGCCGGGGGAACGACTAAAGGTAATACAGAAAGCATTCATGTAGAAATATGCGTAAACGAAGGCGGGAACTATAAAAAAGCCGTAGAAAACGCAGCGAAGCTTGTTAAAAAAATTATGAAAGACGAAGGTATCTCTATTTTAAATGTGTACCAGCATAACCATTGGAGCGGGAAGAATTGTCCTTCTAAAATGAGAAGCGGAAAATACGGCTATACCTGGAAGACTTTTATAGAGTTGATACAAAGCGAAGAAAGTCCTACAGACTCAGCATCTCCTACAGATTCTAAAACGTACAAAGTCAAAAAAGGCGACACGCTTTATTCAATTTCTAAAAATAACGATTTAACCGTGGATCAATTAAAAGCTTTGAATAGTTTAAAATCTGATGTGCTATCAGTGGGCCAGGCTTTAAAACTAAAAGTAGTTGCTGCCACAACCCCAAAAGAGGGATATTTTACGGATAACCCTAAAAAAGTACAATTAAAATCAAATTGCACTCTTTATACAAGCGCAGAATTTAGCAATAAAACAAAGTCAGGCGTTTATAAAAAAGGGGAAGTGTTCTCTATTACGGCTATCAAATACACTAAAACAGGGACGCCAAGACTGTTAACCAAAAGCGGGTTTTACCTAACAGCAAATAAAAACTATGTGAAAAAGTATAATTAATAGAAAACGACCGACCCCTACAGCCGAAACGCTTAGGGGTTTTTTCTTTTGCCCTATTGTATTTACAATGTAAATACAATATAATACTTTAAGTAAACGTAATACTTAAACTAAAACAATTTAATAAATGACAAAGGGGTTGTTATGGTGGTTATTTCTCACATGTCACACGAGCAATTACGCAATAAATTGTTCTATATAATGGACTTGCATAGTGATTATTGTATTTCTTTTGAGTGTGAAAAGAATACAAAAGAGTCTACTTTAGTGGCAATTTTAAAAAGGAACGGGACAGTATTAAAAGGTTTTATCTTAAGTAGTATAAAAGATCCTAAAGAAGATTTATCTATATTAGTGGACCAGGCTTCTGCAGGTATAGAGTTTTTACATAATGCTTTTAAGTTTGAAAGTAATTTCAAAGTAATTGAAGAAGTAAAAATACATGAAGAAAAGAGAGCATGAAAATGACTAAGAAAATGAGATCCTTTAGACTAGAAGAAAAAGTTATAGAAGAGTTGTCTACCCTGGTCGTCCGTTTTAGTAGCGATGGAACTAAAACAGATAAAACAAACGTTATCGAGCATTTAATTACAAAGGAATATAATAAAAAACCAAGAAAGCCAAAAGCGTAGACAGTACCCTTTTTTCTATAAAGTAAACTTAAACGTTTTACGTAAACTAAGTAAAAGAGAGGTATAACATGAATACAGAAAACAACTTCCCAGCAAGTCGAAAAGGATTTTTAACAGATACTTTAAAATCTATAAAAATTAATACTATTCCTAATAAGGGATATAGAATCTTTTTAGAAATAACTTCAAATGAATCTAAGCATTATTTAACTCTATATATCGCAGATAATAACAAACACATTATTTTCACTAGAAAAGTTGCTTGTATTTCAAACTATGAAGGATCTATATATTTATTTGATAGTATGGCTAATACTCTATTGGAGGGCCTTTCTAGAATTATTCCTATCGGTTACATAATTGAAGATAACGTAATAACTATACATAAAGACAAAACAGCCGTTTAAATGGCTGTTTTTTTTGAATTAAACATGATTATTTTATGAGTTTGTAAGTATTTGTTGAATTATCCCTTTTTATGAATAAACATGGCTTAATTTTCTTGATTATTTTTCTCAATTATACGAGTATACTAAAAGTAGAATTAATTTCTTTCTTTTAAAGGTTAAGTCTATGTGCTAGTATTTAGGAAAGATTTTAACAATATATGCAAGTTTAAGTTTATGTAATAAGTTTACTTGTTTAGAAAGGGGAATAGTATGCAATGAGCCGAGGCAGACCGAGAAAAAACGGTACTTTAGCAATTCAAAGAAAGACGGTTTTATCTGTACGAGTAGAACCCGAGAATCTTGATAACTTGGCACAATTAGTTAATTACTATAAAGAGTACAAACCACAAGAAATAAGATCAAGAGCAAATAAAGGAAACACCATAGAATATTTAATATTAAAAGAATTGCAAGCTCTTAAAGAATGCGGGAAGGATGTGGAATACACATGGCCGGCAGAGTTTTAAGTGTTCTTATGAATAAAGGCGGGGTAGGGAAAACAAGCCTATTAACTAACCTGGCTGCCCTGGCTGTTAAAGACGGTAAGAAAGTATTATTAATAGATGCAGATTCACAAGCGAACGCCAGTCAAGCTTTAGGCGTCGAATATTCTCAAATTACCCTTTATAACGTAATTATGGGCGCAGCTTCACCAAAGGACGCTATCGTCGAGGTGATGCCAGGTCTTAGCCTTTTGCCTTCTAGTGGGAATCTTGCAAACCTTATTTTTAAAATAAAACCCGAAAGATTTTTACATTTACTAAATTTTGTTGAGGATCTAAAAGAAGACTTTGATTTAATACTAATAGATACACCGCCCAGCTTAGAACTAATAGCCGGGAATATATTAAAAGTTAGTGATCAAATTATTATTCCCTTTATGCCCGAACTATTCGGCGTAAATGGATTAATTAACGTAATAGAAGTAGTAAACGATTTTAAAGCCAATGTTAATTCTGAATTAGAAATAGTAGGGATCGTCGGAACTATGGTTGATAGTAGTACAAAATTACATAAAGAATTATTGGAGCAAGCTTACAATTATGCAGAAAAACAGAATATAAGAATGTTTAAAACTTTAATTCCTAGAACAATACAATTCCCAAATGCGACCGCTTATTTTAAAAGGCCTGCTACTCTATTAAAGCGGCAGACCAAAAAGATAAAGACTTATGAATTGTTATATAAAGAACTGGAGGATTTAATTTATGAGTAACGGAAAATTAAATAATCAATTCTCTTTGGCCGAAGAAGCAAAGAAATCATTAAACACACAAAGCTCAGTGTCAGAAGTTGAAGTAAAAGAGGATAAATTAGAAGCAGCAGCCAGGAAATTTAAAAATGAAGTTGACGAGAAAAAGAATAGAAAAGGTATTGAAGATACACATAAGAGGGCGACTTTTTTAGTCGAAAAAGATTT
>NZ_PHNG01000657.1:0-1791 GCF_002803435.1 Bacillus sp. mrc49
TGCCCATTGGCATTCCGTGCAGCACGGCCCATCGTTTGGATGAGCGAACGCTCCGAGCGGAGGAAACCTTCTTTATCGGCATCGAGGATGGTCACTAACGACACTTCCGGTATATCCAATCCTTCCCGCAAGAGGTTGATTCCGACGAGTACATCATATTTGCCCATTCGCAGCTCGCGGATGATTTCTATTCTTTCTAAGGTTTTCACTTCCGAATGAAGGTATTGAACCTTGATGCCGATTTCCTTTAAATAATCCGTCAAGTCTTCGGACATCTTTTTCGTCAGGGTCGTAATCAGGACCCGTTCATTCTTTTTGACCCGATCCTGGATTTCTCCGATCATGTCATCTATCTGCCCTTCAATTGGACGAACCTCGATTGTTGGGTCAAGCAAGCCGGTAGGACGAATGATCTGCTGGACCATTTCAGGTGTATGCTCGAGTTCATATGGTCCCGGTGTCGCTGAAACGAATACCGATTGATGGACCTTTTTCTCGAATTCCTCAAATCTTAGCGGCCGGTTATCCTTCGCGGACGGCAGACGGAAGCCATGATCGACAAGCACCTGCTTCCGTGCCTGGTCCCCATTGAACATGCCCCTGATTTGCGAGAGGGTCACATGTGATTCATCGACGACCAATAGGAAGTCCTCCGGAAAGTAATCGATTAACGTATATGGCGTCGCACCTGCAGGGCGGAGCGTCAAATGGCGCGAATAGTTCTCAATACCTGAACAAAAGCCCATTTCCCGCATCATTTCCAGATCATACCGCGTCCGTTGCTCCAAGCGCTGGGCTTCAAGGAGTTTCTCATCTTCCCTTAACCCCTTCAATCGTTCTTCCAATTCCAGTTCGATATTCTGTATCGCGATTTTCATTTTCTCTTCGCGGGTTACGAAGTGGGAAGCAGGAAAAATGGCAATATGTTCGCGCTCACCGGTAATTTCACCGGTCAGTGCATCGACTTCCCGGATCCGGTCAATCTCATCTCCGAAAAACTCGACTCGTACGCAATGTTCATCGCGGGAGGCCGGGAAAATTTCGACCACGTCGCCGCGCACGCGGAAGGTCCCGCGCTGGAAAGCTATGTCATTCCGTTCATATTGAATGTCCACGAGCCTGTGCAGCAGGGCATTCCGGTCCATTTCCATGCCTGTTCTGAGCGAAACCACCATCTCCCGGTATTCTTCCGGGGAGCCGAGCCCATAAATGCAGGATACACTGGCAATGATGATGACATCTTTCCTTTCGAACAAAGACGAAGTGGCCGAGTGGCGAAGTTTATCGATCTCATCATTGATGCTTGCATCTTTTTCGATGAAAGTATCGGTGGATGGGACATAGGCCTCTGGCTGATAGTAATCATAATAGCTTACGAAGTACTCAACGGCATTGTTGGGAAAAAACTCTTTGAACTCACTGTAAAGCTGCCCTGCCAACGTTTTATTGTGGGCAATGACAAGCGTCGGTTTATTGATTTGCTGTATGACGTTGGAAACGGTGAACGTTTTCCCTGTTCCCGTCGCCCCCAATAATGTCTGCATTTCCTTTCCTTCTTTGATGCCATTGACAAGCATTTCAATTGCTGCAGGTTGATCTCCTTGAGGAGAGTATTTTGAGACTAACTCAAACTTATCCTTCACCAAGCATAGCCTCCTATTGAAATATTTTTATATGAAAAACGGGATATGTTCCTATCCCTTCTATTTATTCCGGTTTTAGAAAGTATATATACACATTCTACCACAACAAGCTCAAAACAAACCAGCAATAAGCGAACACCCATTCTAT
>NZ_PHNG01000658.1:0-20425 GCF_002803435.1 Bacillus sp. mrc49
GGCACGTAGTTAGCCGTGGCTTTCTGGTTAGGTACCGTCAAGGTACCAGCAGTTACTCTGGTACTTGTTCTTCCCTAACAACAGAACTTTACGACCCGAAGGCCTTCTTCGTTCACGCGGCGTTGCTCCGTCAGACTTTCGTCCATTGCGGAAGATTCCCTACTGCTGCCTCCCGTAGGAGTCTGGGCCGTGTCTCAGTCCCAGTGTGGCCGATCACCCTCTCAGGTCGGCTACGCATCGTCGCCTTGGTGAGCCATTACCTCACCAACTAGCTAATGCGCCGCGGGCCCATCTATAAGTGACAGCGTAAACCGTCTTTCCATCTTCTCTCATGCGAGAAAAGAACGTATCCGGTATTAGCTCCGGTTTCCCGAAGTTATCCCAGTCTTATAGGCAGGTTGCCCACGTGTTACTCACCCGTCCGCCGCTAATCTCAGGGAGCAAGCTCCCGTCGATTCGCTCGACTTGCATGTATTAGGCACGCCGCCAGCGTTCGTCCTGAGCCAGGATCAAACTCTCCGAAGAAATGTTTGACTTGCTCATTTGCTTTTTTGATAGTGTGTGCTCACTTAAAATTTAAACGTTGGCGCTTTGTTTTGTTCAGTTTTCAAAGAGCAATTTGTTGTCGTTTCTTTCAGAAGCGACCTCTATAATGTAACATATTGCGTCACGTTTCGTCAACAACTTTTTAAACTTTTTTTCAACAGCTTGTTAGCCGTTTGTGTTGCTGTCTTAGCGACAAGAAATAATATACCATGTACAAAAAAGGTTTGCAATACGTTTTTATAACTTTTTTTCAAAAATGTTTTTTTCTTGTTCCTGCCATTCTTTTTGCCTTTTAATGCCAATAACCTCGATCCTCATACCGCACGAATCGAAGCATATTTACAGGCAAACGCAAATAGACATATAAAGATATCTTTTTCCCGTGAGGTGAAGCAATGGATCTAACATTAATCGGATCACTCATTTCCTACAGTATGGCTCTTTACTTATTCAGTACAGCCTTTTATGAAGCCATTCGATTCAGCAGAGAAAAAGGCAAGGTGAATGGGACGACATTTTTATTCAGTTTCACTTTCGCTTTGATTTTTACCAGGATCACCTATTTGTTCCACCCTTATTAAATAAAGCAGTAAGTCGGTTCGACTTACTGCTTTTATACGGAGACCGGTGATTCTTTGAGCACTTTGCTTTTCCTTTCATCCCTTAGGAATATCATCAAACCAGCCAATATGACGGTACCCCCGATAACCTGCGTCCAAAGTATCGGTTCATCCAATATGAAGTAAGCCAGAATCGTAGCTCCAACCGGCTCAAGTAAAATCCCCATCGAAATGGTGGAAGTGCTCAACCATTTTAATGACCAATTGAATAATGAATGTCCCAATAATGTAGGGAATATGGCAAGCAGAATGAAATACATCCAATCGGCAGCCGGATATGGCGCCAGCGGCTCCCCCTTGAAAATCACATATAGGAACAACGTGACCGCACTGATAGCATAGACGACAAATGTATATGTTATAGAAGATATGCGTTTTCTAACATTTTGTCCAAATAGTAAATAACCCGTTACAAGCGCACAGGCGATAAGCGAAAGAATGTCACCCCAAAGCGCCATGCCGCTTATTCTCAAATCACCCCAGCTGATGATAAGACTGCCGGCTATCGCAATGATGCCGCTCAATATCGCCTTCATTGAGAATCTTTCTTTAAAAAAGAAGTATGCCCCCACAAAAGCGAATAAAGGCTGTAGGGTGACAAGCACCGTGGAGCTCGCGACCGACGTGTAATTGAGCGATTCGAACCATAAAATAAAATGAAATGCCAGGAACACCCCTGACGCAATCGAATACAGCCAGTCCTTTTTCTCAATGAATGCCAGCTCATGGCGATATTTCATCAAGAAAACAGGCAGCATGAACAGAACGGTAAATAATAAACGGTAAAATGCTATAACACCCGATGGAGCAGTCGCTAATTTCACCAGGATGGCAGAAAACGAAACAGATGCCACCCCGATCGCCAACGCTGCATAGGGATTGATCTTTGGCATTTGCATACACGTTCCTCCTTTCAATTTGGATTATCTCTCGATGAACTCTATTCTACTATGTTAAAATCATGGGAGTAAGCTTTTTTGAAAAAAGGGTATATGGAAACAGGTGGAACAACTGATCTTATTCTTCGATAATAGTTCGGAAGTGGTGAAACTACATGGAATGGACATTCGATCCTCAATCAGAACTGCAAATCCTTATCAAATTGGGGATTTCAGCTCTCCTTGGACTCATTATCGGGCTTGAGCGAGAAATGAAACGGAAGCCTGTTGGCTTAAAAACAAGCCTGGTCATTTCCATCGTCAGCTGTTTACTGACGATCGTTTCCATGGAATCCGCCTATAAGTTCCCCGGGAGTGACCACGTAAACATTACGATGGACCCTTTGCGGCTCGCCGCACAGATTGTATCCGGGGTCGGTTTCATCGGGGCAGGCGTCATTCTCCGCCGTGACAATAACAGCATATCCGGGTTAACGACCGCAGCCATCATTTGGGGAGCGGCCGGTATCGGAATTGCCGTTGGAGCCGGATTCTTTCTTGAAGCGATTGCCGGTGTCATCCTATTGATCATCAGCGTTGAATTGGTTCCTGCGATCGTCACTTGGCTCGGACCGATGAAATTACGGCAAAAGGAAATCTTCCTGCAACTAGTGGTGCAAAATAAAGAAGACATTGCCGTCGTCCTGAAAAAAATCAAAGACGAAAAGATATTCATAAAAAACCTGAGAATCAAGGATGTTGCGGAAGGCCACCACCTTTTGACGCTCAAGGTTTTGGTCGACAATAAAGTCAGGACCTCGGATGTATATTATACCGTCTCCACCCTTAAGGAAATAGCGCGGGTAGAGATCGAAAATGCGTAATGTATAGTAATAAAAAAAGGGAGTCGAAATCAACAGATTTCGACCCCTTTTTTTATAGCCAGGTAACAACAACACCGTTCAGCTTTATAACTATGAAAATGGTGTTTCAATTTCGGGAAACGGCCTTTAAAATCAAGAAAAACTGCACCACATTTGTTAGATCTCTCAAAAAAATCGGGGTGCAGTTCACTTTGTGGTGATCCCCCCGTTAGCCATCATGGAAGATTCACTCCTTTTTTATTAGCAGCTATCGTACTCTTCCTATTTACTTCGCACCCTGATTTGCTGTGATTTCCACTATCGGCTCAAATAGGCCTTTTCCTTCGTTCTTGTTTAAGCAATATGGCCAGGTGCTTTGCTTTTCTTTGATTGTGGATAAGCCACCTGCAGTATTCCTTGAGTTAACCATGATCCGAAAAGACCTGCACCCACATAATCCTCATAAACCGCCGTGAAAGGGCTAACATTATGATACAATTGCAATTGCATCGCATCAGTTATAATCAAAAATTTCTTTAGGGAAAGGAGCGATGAAAGTGAAAAAAGCGAATCTCTGTTTTATTGGTGCTGGATTTCATGCATCTACTAATATTTATCCTTCCGCTATCGAAGCAGGTGCAGCCATACAGGCTGTCGCCACAAGGAATATTGAGCGCTCTAAAGCAGCCCTTCAGCGTTTCGGAAGCGAAGGGACACCCTATGAAGACTATAAAAAAATGCTGCAATCCGAAGAGTGTGACGGTGTTGTTGTAGTCGCTCAGCCAGAAGATCAACCTTCTCTCGTGATGGATTGTATCAAGGCTGGAAAGAATGTATTTGTGGATAAACCTCTAGGAATGAGTGCTGATGAAGCTGCCGAAATTGCAGATGCTGCTGATGAAGCTGGAGTGACGGTAATGGTAGGGTTTATGAAACGTTTTGCTCCTTGTTATACTAAGTTAAAAGAAATTATCGAAAATGGCAGTCTAGGAAATGCCTGTTCGTTTCAAGCAAGGTTTGCAGCAGACAGCACCCCCTTTTGCAAAGATGATGAACAGTTCATTAAGTTTGCTGCCATACATATCGTTGATTTAGTACGCCACCTATTCGGAGAAGCTATATACGTATCAGGTTTTAAGAATAGTGATAATGAGTTCATTTCTCAAACCATCTCACTAAAGTTTGAAAATGGTGTTGTCGGCAGCCTTTACTTTACTGGAATGACCGCTTGGTCTCGCGAAAGTGAAAATATTCTTGTTACATTCGATAATGGATTTGCTTTTGCAGATGAAGTGAATTCACTTACCATTCATAAATCACAAACATTCAGTGATTTGCCATGGAAGTCTCTTGAAGAGGCTGACACTGTATTTACTCCATCTGCATCCCCAATGTCTGGAACTTACAGGGATCTTTATTTACGTGGCTTCGTTGGAGAAATGATTCATTTTATAGATTGTTGCAAAAATAAAAGAAAACCCACTTCCAATGGAACTGACAACGTTCATACCATGTCTCTTTGCGACCGTATTTTGTCTGAGTTAATCTAAGCATTCTACAGCCATTTCCTTAGATATATACAAGTATACGTTTTAGCTTTAGACGCGGTACGTGAGCCTTCCTGGCGCTTGCGCCTGCGGGGTCTCACGTAGACGTGCATTTCCTAAACGGGAAGTTAATTGGTAAACAAGACCGACATGCCGCCATATTTTTCATAATAAAGCCTCCTTACTCTGTTTCTATCAATATAAGGATAAGTAACGGGCCAACGTTGGCATCGTATTTCATTTGCGCCCAAACATTTTTTCTATAATTTTTAAAAAAAATTTCATTCTTATATTGACTTTTCCTGAAAATCCGCTAAAATAATTATTGTACCTTAACACGGGGCATTAGCTCAGCTGGGAGAGCGCTACGCTGGCAGCGTAGAGGTCAGCGGTTCGATCCCGCTATGCTCCATACTTGGATTTACCAACGTTTTGAGACGCTAAATATCCGTTCAGCGTAACGGTGCTATTTACGTCAGCGTAACGCCTTACCTTTCCGAACATACAAATCGGATTTGGGAGGCGTTTTTATTTTGTCAAAAACAGATAAGCGGCGCGGAAAATACGTCAAAAGCGACCGGATTAATAAAGGAAAGCGTAATTCAATTTACGAGTTGGCTTCGTTATTTGAAAAGGCATATAACGCAAAGGTTGCAGAAGGATTGGCGAAAGGTACGTTGTTTCGTTATCAGCACGCCCATTCGCTATTCATACATTTTCTAGAGGAAAAAGGTATTCAGGCGGACATTCGTTTTATTAACGTTGATATTTGCCGAGAATTTGTTACGTTCTTGCTTACGGAGCGAGTTAAGTTTGACGGCCATAGGTTCAAACCGGACACCTCTAAAACGGAAGGTGTTTCTCCGCGATATACAAACGACTTAATCAAAACGTTAAGGACTACATTTCGAACGTTGCAGCAAGACGAACTTGTCGACGCAAACCCATTCGAAGGTGTGAAGTGCGTTAAACAGCCCGAAAAGTTAATTAACGTTTTAACTTCGAGCGAACTAAAAGCATTGTTGGAAGCACCTGACCAGAGGAGATATGCTTCATTTAGAGATTACGTAGCACTTATCACGATGATCGATACAATGGCGCGTGTATCGGAGATTCTTTCTCTTACAGTAGAAGACGTAGACCTTAATGCAAAAGAAGTTATATTCAGGTCAGAGATTACGAAAACCAGGAGAGGCCGGATTGTTCCAATACAACCGAAAACAGCAAGGTTATTAAAAGAGTTAATCGCCGAGGTTAAAGAGTTCGATAGCGATTATATTTTTCTTGCGAACTACGGAGAACCGTTAAACCCAAACACATTTCGCCGCCGACTTTTAAGTTATGCGAATAAGGCTGGAATCAACAAACGGGTACATCCGCATTTAATCAGACATTCAACCGCAACTATGTATTTGGAAGGTGGCGGCAACTTGCGATACCTCCAAGCGTTATTAGGACACGTTGACCAGCGAATGACTTCGAAATATACACATTTATCAAAGCAATCCATCGCTGATAACCATGAGCAGTATTCCGCTCTAAATCAAGTGGTTGGGAAACTGAATAAACCTCGTAAGGTTAAACGATAATTAGGGCGGTCATTGCGGCCGCCTTTCTTCTATATACTTATTCAATAACTTCAACGGAAATTACTTCCGTCATCTTTACACGCTCCACTTCGTCAGCTTCTGTTTTAAGCCGCACTTCCTTTCGTATAGGATCGACGTAATGAACGCGTCCAACTATTTCGTAATTAAAGCCGTCCACCCACTTCGTAATCTTCACCGCAAAATTATATTCCATTCCGTAGCAGATACGCTGGTCAAACTCTTCGAATTGAAACTCGTCTATAATCGGTTTTTGTTTGCGGTGATAATCCGTATCCAAATTACGCAGCATCTTCGTATATTCCGGTAGAAAGGCGGCCGGTGCCCACTTAAGCTTTCCGCGGTCACATATCGTCATATCCGTCAGTCCCTTCGTTATGGATAACGATATTATAACACGAACACACGTTCTTAATTCATCCAAAATAAAAATGCCACTAAAAACAAAGTGGCATTTTTTAAACTAAAGCCTGTAACTTGCTGAAATGTTTATTAATTTCTTCCGCCCAGAAGGAGATGCCCATATGTTGTGACCATTCAATATCTCTGTCAATTTTCGCCTGAACAGAATTTGAAAAGATAACTTTAAAAGCATCACTCAAAGGAACATCGAAAGTTTCAGCTAACTCCTTGGCAATTCCTTCTTTAAAAGTTGGATAACCATTTTCTTCCTCATAAAGAATTTCAGCTTCCAAGTTCTTTAATTCCATTATATTGCTTACTTTTGACATATGCATTCACCACCCCTATTTTGTTAATAATATTATAATCGAAAATCTCTTGATTGTGAATAGACAGCTGGTCATAATTTGGATAATTACAAACATATTTATAAAATGTCTCTGAGTCTATTCTGCCCTGATCTCGATTTTTTATAACAGTATGTATTTTCCCATCCGCAACCCCACCGTAAACATAATCATATCCATGAGTAAAGGTTTCTAGTTTAGAACGATTTAGATAAATAAAATCTGACCATTCCGGATTCATTTCTACCCAAATTTTACTAGAAAAATCACTTTTCAATTTACCTATATTAAGCTCAAAAACAAAAACTATCGCTTCTCCTTCAAACGCTACTCTGTTTTCTGCATGTTTGCTCGCTTGATTGAAATTCGATGTCAAATAAAAACCTTTACCGAAATCTGTATACTCTTTACATTGGCTTAAATCTATATTATTTGAAAGTGAGTCAAAATATTCGGATGAAGTACCGTGATACCAAATTTTACTTAACTTAGTAAAGGTCCGATTTGAAATCTGATTGTTATTCATATAACTTTACCTCATTTTACTACTATTCTACCAAATTTTTAACAATATACAACAATTTTCTATATACTCCGCCCTTTACTTAGTATATTTTAACAAGTCCTATAAGCCGACCCGTAAGTCGGCATATAGCTATTTTTCCTACCACCATTAAGCGCCCGAATTACCGGCCTGTATTACTTTCTTAACGAAATAATCGAATAATTGATCGGCGTCTTTCTTCGTTGAACCTGATCCGTTCATCGTAACATTGAATTGATACGTATTGCCTCCGCCTTTTCCTGATGAATACTCCTTATTTTCCTGCTTTGTTAAAACGCGTTCGCCCCGGTGGGCATTTATTATCGTTCCATCCCTCGGTACATAAGAAAGTCCGCCTGCTGCCGATGTTTGACGGCCCTGACCTACGGATTTGCTGTATTGCGGCGCGCTTGTAACGTTGGACCAGCTAACTTTTGGCACAATCGGAATATTAACGCCAGGTATCTTGTTAAGGACGCCAATCATCTTATTTACTCCGGAAATAACCGAGTTAACCATCTCGCCAGCCTTACTCTTTATCGTGTCAAAGTTGCGATAAATAGCCACACCTATTCCGACGATTGATCCGAATGGACCGAGTAGCGCTAAAACAGCTCCCTTTAGATAACCGAGTTTATTCCATAGCTCGATCGTTTTCGCCTTCACCGTATCGAAGTTCCGCCATACGTAAATAATCCCCGCAGTCAAAGCCGCCAGGGCTACCACAATTAGGCCGATAGGGTTAGCCATAAGGACGCCATTAAAAAGAGCCGCAGCCGTTGTGGCCCCGACATTTGCGAGCTTATATGCGTTCATCATCGTCGTTACGGTGCTTATGACTGTCATTGCGGCAAAACCGGCTTTGAGCACGACAAGCGCCCCACCGACGGAAATAATCGTCTCCCTGATCGCCGGCCAATTGTTCGCAATTGTTGTGGCGAGATTTATCGCCCCTGATACCGCAGAGCTGAAAGCCCCTTCCGCCTTTACCTGGAAGTCCGCAAACTTTCCACTCTCCATGAAGGCAGTAAACTTATCGATAAAAGGGGCCACGGAGCTTAACGCAGATTCACCGAGCCCAACGAGGAATTGCTTCGTCGTGTCAACGAGTTTGCCCCACTTGGCGTAGGTAGTATCGTTTACCTTTCCGAGATATTTAGTATCAATCCCGATTTTTGATAGCACATCGTCGAGCGCCTTCAACTTCTCCGCCTGATTGGCCGCATCTTTAATCGGCTGCACTTGGGCTTTCGTTAAATTAAAACGGTCCTTCAACGATACCAGGTCGCCACCCAGCGCCTCCTTTATCGCGAATCCGGCCCCATCGAATCCTTGCATCGGATTAAGGTAACTCAGGCGTTCCGTGAGGTCGACCATCGTCTTAATCTCGTCAGTATTCTTTGTCAGTGTCGAAAAGGATTGCGTAGAGCTCAAGGCTTCCTGATAGGTCATGACGGAATTGACCGCCTTGTTTTGGATGAACTCGGACAGCTCCTTCGCTGCCTTCGCATCCCCGCGAAACATCGCTTCAAGACTGACCTTGTTATAGTCGAGCTTCATCGCCTCGCCAATTGTAGCGTTAAGCGCCTTCTGAGCACCAACAACTCCTATAATTCCGGCAGCAGCCGCGCCTAATCCGGAAGTGAAGTTGGACATATTCGACTTCATCCGGCCAACGCCCTTATTTACGGTTTCTGTGTGCTTTTGAAACGTCTGCAATTGCTTCGACATCTGACGCATCGGTTTCGTCATATTATCTATGAGGCTGATTTTTGCTCTTAAATCCATCTAACTCAACTCCTCTGCGATCCTGGTCGCAATTATGTCCTTTTCTTCCCACAATAGATGAGCTCTTTTGCGAGCTTTCAACTCCGTCACCTCATCTCCAGCGTTTCGAGCCGCAACAAAAAGCTCAACTTCCGCCAGGACTAGTAAATCCGCCTTAATCATATCGCCAAGTACCTTATCGTTTGACGTAGCCGTAAACTGACGACTTAGCTTCTTTAGATGGCGACTTACATTTTTCGAAAACTTGCCTTCGTGTGCGTCCAACTTGTTTATATACACGCCGAAATCTAACGCTCGCTGGGCGCGTGACTTGCGTAGAGCATCGTACATTATTCCTCATTCCTTTCGTATTTGAATATAAAAAACGCCCGAATTAACGGACGCCAAAAAACAGGGGCTATCGGGACCTCTTCGCTAGGTTAGCCACGACTAGCGTTCATTGGACAACGCAAAAAAAGCCGCTCCCTACCGGATGGCTAATGTACAAACTTACTTAGATTTGGCAATTTGAATTTCGTCCAAACAGACGAAGGTTGAATCTGAATTACTTATAATCACATACGGCTTGACCTTAGATACTCCGGACGGTATGAAGAAGACACCCGCCGCTCGTACCATCCTGAAGTTCGCACCATCCACATCATAAACTGTGCCCGCAACCACTAAAGGATCAGAAGGCGAACTATTTAGTGCGTTTCCATTTATTCGATCTGCTGTTGTGATAATTACATCGTCATAGTTGAGGGTATCAACCAACGTGTTATTGTCATCAAAACATTCTAAACGATACTGAATAGTATTTCGGGTACTTATTTTATCCAATTTAATCAACGTAGACATAAAAATCATTTCGCTCGCTTCAACGGGTAACATAAACTTATAATCCAATTTCATACCATTTGTTCCTGGAGTGGTTATATTATATTTTAAACAAAGACTACCTCCATTTCCTTCTTGAACAATGGTAGGATTGGAAATCCCTGATTTATAACTGTTATGCCAGTATGGATCATTAGCTTGAACCGTCATATCCGTATTAAGAACAGATCGCGCAAAATCTCCATTTCGTAATAGGTTTAAGTCTTTGGAAAGCAAGCTCTTTACAACGCCACCATTGAAAATTTTCTTTCCTAAGAAGAATACTTTAGGACTGTCGACTAAAAAACGATCGCTTAATTTGTACGCGTTAAGATGGTTTGTATCTTGATAGCGAAGTTCTAACCCATCTATATCTAAATACAAGTTTATATATCCGTTTTGTGAATTAGGTACATTTTTAAAGATAGGAGATGCTCGTTTTAAATACATGATTAATTTATTTGCATAGAATGAATTTCTTCCATTTGTTTCTCCTAGAGATGTGGATTCCGAGTGATAAAGTATTTGATCCTCACTTGTATTACCCCATGCTCCAATCTTTTCAACATAACAGTTGTTCATTCGTATGGATGCTCCGGACCGTAAACTTTTAATAACAGCCGATGCATTAAAATCGAACGAGCAGTTTTCAAAAACAAGGTCATGACCTCCAACATCAATCAAAACAGATTCTTTGGACGCACCTGCAAAAATACAGTTTTCAAAGAGCATATTTTCACCGGAGTTTATTTGTCCGGATGTCGGGGATTCAAAAGTGACATGATGATTATTATTTTCGATATGACCGTTTTTAATGGTTCCAATATAGTTATTAACCGCATTGTTTTTAAAAGCTTTATTAAAGCCGTACACATTAACGTTTTCAATAACATAACGAGATACAGCATTTCTAATGTCGCTTAACGGATTTCTATCTCCCAACTCAATAGCTACCGTTTTCGCTCCAACCATTGACTTGTCTACTGTAGTTGAAAAGATAATGGCGCCATTTGATCCGTCAAAATACTTCCCTCTATTCCAACTCAATTTGGACAACTCGAGCGGAGTCCCTGCCGAATTGCTATACTTAGGGTCATCCGAATTAGGTGCAACATAGAATCCCGTCCCATTAAATGTTACAGAAAATCCTACGTACCCTTCCGATTTTATTTTTACATAAGGAGACATCTTTACTTCCTTGTTAATGATGTATTTACCTGTCGGTACACGTAGCGATGGAACGTTTGTGAATCCGGTAGAAATAGCTAAATTACGTATATAGTCATTTGCTCTCTGGAAAGCTTGATCGTGGCTTGTTTCCGATGCAACTATGAATTTTTTAATACTAATACCCCTGTCGTCAATCTTATCGTCTTTATCCTTCAACGCATCTACTACGGTCGGCTGCGGAATCAACGACACGTCGCCAATCCCCGCCACCTTCTCGTCAAGCTTCCCGAAGTTATCGTTAAACTCCGTCCGTAACACCCCATCAGTAGGCGCCCATTTATGCAATCCTAAATTACCGGTCTTTTCGCTACTCATTTTATCCGCCCCTTTTCTTTGTTAATTCAGCATGTCGTTAAGTTCATCTAAACCACGTTGTAACTCGTCGTCAGACATACGTTTGGCTCCGCTGCTCTCTTCGGTTTGCACCACTTCACGTCGTTCGATAAGACGTCCATTCAATTTATAGAACAACTCCAGCGCTTTAATCGAGGCCAATCCGTTATTACTCGTCCCTTCGATTAGCTTAAGTAGCTGGGAATCTGCTGTAGCACGAAATGCATCAAGTTTTGTCTCAGATAACCAAGCGCAGTACTTAATAAAATTAGGCTCTTGTCGATAGTTGTATAGCGTGCGTGCAGATATACCTAACTCCATCGCAAGATCTTCGTATGATTTTTTCTGTTTGCCTGCGTAATCATTTGCCACCGTTAATTCAGCCGCCTTTAGTTGATCCGCGGATAGCCTCGCCTTTAGTTCGCTAAGTGTGACTTCCTTTGCCATTCGTCAATCTCTCCTTTGTAATGTCGTAGTTTTTCTTCTGTAAGCTCGGCGTCATTTTTAAACTGATTGTATAGCGCATCGAACTCCGCAGCCTCTTCCGGTGAACGCTCGTATAAAATATCCGTACCTCTGACCTTGAAGTCCGCCATCGCAAGCCATTCATAGAGCCTTCTCGCTAAGAAAGGAGCTTCGTATTTATGCCGGTCCCTCACGTCTTGTATAGCCGCCTTTAACGCGACCGCCGATAGTGTGAGCATGAGCGCATTTTCCGCATGGCAAGCCACTTCGAGCATCGTTTCATATTCGGTTAGTTTGCTGTCGTCGATTTCCAGTACTTTACCGGCTCCGAAAATCAAACGAGTGTAATGCGCCAGATATGACCGGACAGGATCGGACTTCTCATACAGTACCGCGGCTAGTGCGTCTGGGACCTGAGGCTGGCCTGGCGGATTATCATGGTCGAGCGCATACTCCGCCTCAATTTTCGCCCAGTCTTTAGTTGTAAGCATGCGGTACGCCACCTTTCGTATGGTCAAGTGCCATGAAAAGTTGTCGACTCAATTGCGGAGCTTCATATTTATCCCGTTGAATGGCTGTTGCCAACGTCCAGGACAATACCGTTGCATGTGCGCTCAAACGCCAATCGTCACACCAACGTACCGGCTCGAGTTCTTCCAGAAAATCCGAAAGCTTCGACGTATCAATGTCCGGTACTTGCTGGCTTTCGTGGACTAGCTGAGTAAATCGAATAAGCACCGGACGGATAGCTTCATCAATACGATTAACAGTCGCTCGATCCTGTTCCGTCGTTTGCCTACGTGGGGGAAGCTCAGTACCGCCCCTTTCCGCCTTGCACAGCGCAATAAATTCGCGCATTTCTTCAAGTGTCTTCACCGGATCACCTCCATAGTTAAAAGGCGCTCTGCCATCTGTAAGAGCGCCTGATTTCTAAAAAAAACCTTACTCGTCGTCTGAATCTACATAAGAATTTGGGTTATTTGCATATTTCGTAAATTCAGCACCGATTGTCCTTGCAATAGACTCCAGTTCAATACCTCTTTCAAGAAATAGGTTTTCGTTGAAAGCACCCTCCAACATGCCTGCAATCTGGGCAGCTTCTTTTTGTTCTGGCATTTGAGCCTTATCGCTGATATTATCGTAAACATCACGCAGTTTTAATTTGAAAGACGGATCGCCGCCAGATATGCCAATGATGCTATTTGCAATGTCCGGGAATTCTTGTTTTATTTGATAAGTAAAGTAATGATCCTTTTGCTTATCCGCAAATTCCTGAACTGATTTAACGGCCTCATCTGGATTAACTGATAATAGAAGTTTAGTTTTCATGTCATTTAATTCTCTTTGGAAAGTGTCAATGGTAATACTTGAAGGCTTTCCCGGCTTTTCGTTTAAAATAATCTCTGCCCTAGCGTTTACTTTTACTACATGTTGCTGGAATTCATCCTTCATTCGTTTCGCCTCTCTAATAAACTCCTTACCGTATTTTTTCTTTAATTCCGCCGTTTTTGCTTTTTTACCTTCAGGAGAAAGCATAGAATCATTTCGAATATCTCCATTATCTTCCTCAAACAAGCTCTTGATTGTAGTGGCGAGGCTAGTTGATGAGCCTCTAATTTCATTAATTCTGTCGTAGCTACCTTTTAATTCTTGAAGTTTTTCACGGATATTCATATTATTTCTCCCCCTCAGATTTGAATGATTGTTTAATATAAGTTGAACCTTCTGGCATCTCGTAGCCATTCTCAATATCCTGAAGCATCCACGCTAGTTTATTAATATCTAAACCCGATTCCGCCCTTTCTCCGAACGCATTAGCAATATAGTAACTGCCTTGTTGCTCACCCATATTTTGCGCCGAGTCATTAACGTCTTTTATCTCAGATTGGATTTCGTGATATTCGCGTCTTAAGGCGTTAAAATCGTAAAATGCGCTTAGCATCAAATCAGCGCCCTGCTTCATCCGTTCTTGAATTGACGGTAAGTACTCAGATTTAACCGATGGGATGTAATCGTATATATAAGCTTGAACGATTTCGGCTCTTGTAATATTTCCCCCTGGTCCCGAAAAGTGACCGTGAGCAATAGCGCGTTCTTCGTTAGCGTAGCCTAGCTCTTTGTCAGCTTGTTCAATCGCCTTTCTTGCTGTAGACTTTTCCTTACTTTTGTCGATCCCGCTTTGAATTTCTATGTGGACTACTTCGTCTAGCTTGATTTTTGCGGCAGTCAAATTATTCTCGGCTTGTTCAACCTTCTCATCGTAGCGTTGACGCGCTTCTTGGATTTCAATTCCTTGCTCTAAATACTGCTCGTATAATTCAAACTTTTTCACCTTTATGTCCCCCTTTTGATTTATTTAAGATTTCATCCCGAAAAGCCTTTCCGTGTTTCCTTCTCCGAGCGATATGCCTGCGCTGATAATCCGTCATATTCTCCGAGAAAATTCTGCCTGGCTTTTTCCTAGCCATTTTAAAAACCTCCTCGATTTCACCCTCTCCTAAAAATATAGCTATCACCCAATTAACAGCTCACTTGATTTTTTATTAAAACTTAAATGGATAATTATGCTTTCAATCTGAAGTGTTCATAAAAAACAAAGAAGTCCTCCGTTAAACCAGCCTCAGTCCGAACGAGTTTAGCTCGAATATAGTCGGTAATTTCTCGCTGTCCCTTTTCGATTGCGCAGATAGTTGAAGAAGAAACGCCAATTCGCTTCGAAAATTCCACCTGCGACTCACTCAAAAAGTAACGAATAGCCTTCGCTTTGATTGCATCCAATAGCAAACCCTCCTCTTTATCCTGTTTTACATCTAAAAAATACCGCCCTGTTATGGGCTTTCCCCTTATACCTTTTTGTCGCCATTTAAAAATGCCCTTGCGCCCTCATACGCTCATACCTCAAATGTCTTTCTGAATACTTTCCAGAATAATAGCTCGATATTTCTTCTAGACTCATATACGAAACAATAACCTCGCCCGGCTTGCGATCGCTATTGGTAAACTTTACGCGAACATTGCCTGCTTCCTTCTCGTTACCGTTATAGAGAACCACACGTTTGGGCTTGCGCTTGCCTCCATTTATTTCCCCACGTTGTTTGGCTGCGTCTATCAGTTCGACCTTTTTCGGAGAATACGGTGCTTCATACTTCCACGAATGCTTTAACATTTCGTACTCTTGAATCCAAAACGGATATTCAAGCCACCAAATATAACCTTGTTCTCGCTTTGTTCTCTTCTTTGGCTTCGGATTCAAAAGTGCTTTATCTGCCCGTTGCTGGCGGCGCTGAATGCTCTTGATACTTCGTTTACAATCATCGCAGCATGTTCGTTTGGTATTCCGAAGGCTAACATCACGCCACCAGTATCCGCAATACTCACAGCGTTTGATCCGTTTGTCCGACATTTCGTGTAGTTCTCCATTCATAAGCTGTTTAATAACGGGCATAGCATCGTGTATGGTTAATTCATCCGTAAATAATTGCGCGAATTCAACGGCTCCACAGCCGGGCTGTTTGTAGTCG
Organism: Bacillus sp. mrc49; assembly: GCF_002803435.1. Taxonomy (NCBI): domain Bacteria; kingdom Bacillati; phylum Bacillota; class Bacilli; order Caryophanales; family Bacillaceae; genus Bacillus; species Bacillus sp. mrc49. The sequence goes on from NZ_PHNG01000658.1 coordinate 15,550, forward strand.
ATCTTATTCCCCATCCCCCCCAATTCGCTCCCTCCCTTTTCGATTGTCCAAAACGGACAGTCCGCTCGTCTTTTTTACTCTTATTTCATAAGACTTTTTTTACGAATAATATATAAGAACTAAGGTACTATTGGCGTCAAATCCTTTTGGCGCTATCTTTTAATTGCTTACTTAAAGAGTTGCTTACATAATTAGTTGCTTACTCTAGGTTCCTTTTGGTCACATAGGAATGTCCGTTTTGGACTCACTACCGTCTGTACCTTTTGTGCAATCCGATAAAGTGGCACGTATTTCATGGCTCCGGCTTACTTCTTCAGCTAACGCATCATCAAAGAACTTCTTCCGCTTTTCCCTATCCTCCGCAATCCTTGCCTGTATCTCTTCTACTTTCGTAAAAAAGGCTTTGATTTCGCTTGGATACTTTGCAATAAACTCATCACGAGTCAGCGGATCATGCACAACAAAATAGTCCTTATTCGCGACGACTGGCGACTTAATGACCGCTACGAGACCGCACTCCTTCAAAACTCTTAGTCTCGAATCAAACGCTTTTCGGCCCAGTCCCGATTGTGCCTGCAAATATTCGCGTGAATGCCATACGATGCCTCGCATGTCTTCGTTGGTAGTATTACGCCAAGACCGAAGATACGCGTATAGGCCCGCTGTTGTAACGTCGAATCCATCCAGAAGCGTGTAAAGACGGACGAGAGTATTGGACATGCGTGAAAATCCGGCTGGATCGCCAAAGTGTTTCATTAATTGTTCCGGTGAATATTCCATTTCGATTCCTCCTTTTAATTTTGCGAAATTTTCCCCACTTACATAACTATAGGCGCGAGGATTAGAATCGGCGCACTTTAAACGAAAGGTTTTTCCTCCCTTAACCATAATGCCGACTGACTCCTAGTTTCCGCGCAGTTTATCGAAAACTTTTCTTCCCCTACATAACTATAAGAATGAGGAAGATAAACCGCGCAGTTTACCGAAAACTTTTCGGCTTACCTTACGATACAGGTGAGAAAATGAATCCGCGCACTTGTTCCGCAAAAAAAAACGCCACCCTAAGGTGACGCTTTGATTCTACGCACGAATTCCCAAATGAAAACACGGCATTTTAACTGCGCTAGGACATTCCGATGGTAAACGTAGCCACCCGCCCTAGAAAGTCTTTTCTCCCGTGTAGAATAAGTGAAAACGGCTCACGGGTCAGCCTATTACCCACGAACCGTCCGTAATGGCACCCGATCCAACCTCATCCGTTGCCGCGGTTTATGAGGTTCCATCGGATGTCACAGTTTTATATAGGGCGGCGCCAACCGCCCGGATAAATTAATCCGTTATTAAGTCGAGGAATGCCTCGTAATTGCCCTCGTAACCTTTGCCCGAGAGGTGATCGATATCATTAACGTCAAGGTCCACGATATATATATCGGGATAATCAGTCGGAACGCAATCGTAAAGTGAAAAATTATCTATGGTGACCAGGACGCGACCGTCCGGAAGAAGAGCACCTGATACAAAATCTTTTGGATAAGAAATTCCTTCGTATATGAACTGGACTGTTACCTTTTTTAATTTCGGCATGTTATAATCTCCTTTAAGATATAGTTTGTTTTTACGGCTCGCTTTGTGTTCTCAGCACAGGGCGGGCTAATTCTTTGCCAACTTTTCGACTATTTCCATTAAACTTGCGCTCATCAGCCAGTTAAGGTCGACCTCTTCGGCTTCGTAATCCAAGCCTATGTTAATGTACGACGTAGCTTCCAGGTCCACTTTGGGCGTCCCATCAGCCAACCTCCCAGTCACCTTCCGAAACGTCCAACTCTCTGGGCTAATTTCAATCGTCCAATCCTCACCAATTACGTAAGCGTTCACGATTATGTCTTCGCCCCAATCAGGATCCGTCGGATTTTCGAAATAAACGGGTGCTTTTTGAATAACCATGCGATAACCTCCTCGTCCATTAATTTAACTCACCGAGTTGTACTTCCTGAGTTAATAATATAACTTACTGAGTCATACGTCAAGAGGTTTACGAAAAAAGTTTTTTAAAGTATAATTGGCGTTGAGGTGAGGGAATTGTCAGCAAATAAAAAGTTACTTACTCCTATGGTCGATAATGGGTTTATTTCATCATTAGAGGGCACTTTAAAGGAACTAGAGATAACGAAGAATGCTTTAGCAGTTGAAGCGAAGGTGAGGCCTGCAACCATTAATGACCTAGTAACGGGTAATGCAAAACAGGTTAATTTTGAAACACTTAAGGCGGTTATAGATGCGCTTAATCGTAAATCCCTGGAGAATGGGGCAGGAAAAAGATTTTCTATCGAGGATGTTTTTATTTATAACCCAAACAAAAAGGACTCCGAATAAACGGGGCCCTTTTTTCTATTTCACCACAATCCGCACTCCGTGTTCAACCGGCCTGCTCACCGGCTCTTTTTTCAAGGACGCCAGGAACCCCGAAAACGACTCGGCCTGGAATACTTTAAACGGATAATCCCCGTCGATCGCATAACGTTGGTACGAAAGGATAAGGACGTGAGGAAACGGCTTATCGATCAATCCACTTTCGTATAGCTGGACATAACGCTCGAGCTTTTCGTCCATTTGCTTCGTGCTGTAAACGGTCCTTTGAATTTCCAAGAAAAAATTCGTATGACGGAATCGGGCCGCGACATCAGGCTCGCAGCATCCGTCCTTTTTCCGTCCGTACTTCGGCTCAACTAAAAACGATTCCAGCTCGCCAAGCTTCAACATCTCTTTATAAACGTTGAGGATCGCGAGGAAGTGCCCAATTTTCTGGCTTTGCTGCTTAATTTGAACATTAGGACCGAAGTAACAATACGGAATAAAGGCCGTCGATCGCTGTATTTTTCCTTCCCTAAGCAATCGCAGCAAGACATTATTTGCCGCGTATCTTGGGTTAGCCAATCCTTCGAAGAATAGCTGAGCGATGGAATCACGGTCCATCACACGGAATTTATTGAGCGCTTGAATTATCGCCTTATCTCTTTTCGTCAATGACATCGTTAAATACCTCCTTTTCCGTTAATTCCACAATGACCGGCTCCTCTGGCGTAACTTCTCGGACAGGCCCCTTCGCCACCGTGAACGCATTAAGAAGTTTCTTCGCCTCATCAATCGAAAGGTATGGCGCCTGCAGCTCGTAAAGTTTATCGCTGTTCATTATAAATCGGCCACTCGTTTCGATAGCTTCCGCCCCTGGCGTATTGACAATGCGAGCCTCGATGATATCGCGCAGCTTAAAGCCCATGCAGACGGTCAGATTAGCGCGAATAGTCGTATCGAGTACCTTAGCATTTGGACGTTGCATGGATAATACGGCGAATACTCCAAGCGTCCGGCCGATCGCAGTTATCTCCGTAAGGATCTCCATAATCTCATCGTTTTTCCGCAGCATGACAAATTCATCGATGCATACGACTAAATAGGGCCTTCGGTGTTCGGACGGCAAATCGTCGATGTGCCCAACTTCGAAAATCTCCGTCAGGTCGCTCCGTTCTTCTAGCTCCTTTTTAATGCTGCGCAACATCTTGACGATATCCTTCGCGCTGCTTAACACGCATTGGACGTGCTCCACTTTCCGGAAAATATGAAACTCCGATTTCTTACAGTCGCCCAAGTACAGCTTTAGTTCAGAGGGTTTTTTAGTGAGGATCAGCGTCGTTATAATCGACCGTAGTTGCGTCGACTTACCGCTACCCGTTTCGCCAGCAATTAAGATGTGCGGCTGCTTTAATAGGTCGAACGCGTTATACTGGCCGTTCCGGTCCTTTCCGCAGATGATTCCGATGGTAAATGGCGAGACAGCTTCGCGCACTCCCTGGACTTTATACGGTAGCTCTTTCGGCATTGAAGTTGCGTAAATGGTCAGAACGTATTTCTTTAAATCGCCTTCTATCGAGATTGACCGGCCAAAGTGCTGACGGAAGACAAACTCCTTCTTTTTTACTTCCTTAGGATCCATGCCGTTTAACAGCGTGAAAGTATAACGAAGCGTTTTCGCCAATTTGTCGAGGTGAATTTCGTGTATCTGCGGAAATATGGTGCGCTCGTTCCCACCTTTACTTTTATACGTTTTATATAGTTCGGCACTCCGGAATGCCTTGATTAGTTCGGCTTTTGCCTTTGATTTATAAAGAAATTCTTTTATCATGCGATAACCTCCTCAAAGGGATAGTAGGAACCATGCGATCGAACTGAATCCGCCAATCGTGAAAGCTAACCTCGTCACTGTTTCGATGGCCCACGCAAGCTCCTCACGGCCCGAACTGGCGGCGAAATTCTCCAAACCGTGCGATAGCATTCCGATTGCAAATACGCCCAACACGACCGCATATATGCCGGCTACATCAGGCGATAAAAAACTACTAACCGTTATCGAAGGCATGAAACTATAAATGGGCGTATTTATGGAGCGCTTAGGCTTACGGTATGTCCCTGCCATGAATGTTTTGAAGTCGATTACTTCTGGCTGCTGTTTTCTGAACATTTCGCTCATCTCCGTTCATTAGAATTATCTGAATATTTTCTTTCCCCTCTCGCGCTCTCCCCTCACTCTCTCCCTCCGGTCCTTCCTTAACAGGTTTCCGGAAGCTTATTAAACCGGCTTTACTGCTTATACAAGTGCACTTATATAACTGAGTTGAATCTGTTACGAAATTGAAAATTAAAACATCCGATTCTATGACGCTACCGTTTACCAACTTATTTGCTTTCGTGTTAATAGCCTATGTGGTACCGATTGTCCACGTTTACTTGTCCGCGAAAATAATTTTATCCGCCGGCGGGTATAACTTGTTTCATCGGCGGGCATGACTGGAATTAAAAAGCGAGTGAAAGGAAGATCAAT
>NZ_PHNG01000659.1:0-2992 GCF_002803435.1 Bacillus sp. mrc49
CAGAAGATGAAAGACGATACAATGTTTGACCTTGCTTCAAACACGAAGATGTATGCGACCAATTTTGCGCTTCAAAAATTAGTCAGTGAAGGCAAGCTCGATATCCAGGCAAAAGTTCAGCAATATATTCCTGAGTTCAAAGATGCGGAAGGGGATGTAATCAAGGGGAAGGATACCTTGAGGATCATTGATGTACTTCATCATACAGCCGGTTTTAAGCCGGATCCCCAATATCACAATCCAACTGTTTCAAAGGAACTTCACTCACAGGAGCGGGATAAAACGATTTCATTCCTATCGAAAACACCGCTGACCTATGTACCGGGAACGCAGAACGTATACAGTGATGTCGACTATATGCTGCTCGGTGCGATTATTGAAAAAATAACGGGTCAGCCGCTTGATACGTACGTTGAAAATGAAGTGTACAAGCCGCTTAACTTGAAACATACAAAATTCAATCCGCTTCAAAAGGGGTTCAAGCCAAAGGATTTTGCTGCAACGGAATTGCTTGGCAACACCCGGGACGGCGTGATAGCATTTCCTAACATTCGCACATACACGCTTCAAGGGGAGGTCCATGATGAAAAGGCCTTTTATTCGATGGGGGGCGTTTCAGGTCATGCAGGTCTTTTTTCCAATACGAAAGATCTCGCTGTCCTGCTGCAGGTGATGCTGAATGGCGGGGGATACGGGAAGCATGCGTTTTTTGATCAAGAAACGATCGATGAATTCGTTGCACCTTCAGAGATCAATCCGACTTACGGTCTTGGCTGGAGGCGAAATGGCGATGAAAGCATGAAGTGGATGTTCAGCCCATATGCGAGCGAGAGTGCATACGGTCACACAGGCTGGACGGGAACGGTAACGATCATTGATCCCGCGAAAGAGTTAGGCATTGTTTTGCTTACGAATAAAAAGCATTCACCGCTCGTAAACCCTGTAGCCAATAGCAATCAGTTCTACGGCGACCTCTTCAAAACAGGAAATTATGGAAGTGTCGTGACGGCGATCTATGAAGCGTTGGAAAGTGATACAAAATAGAGGAGTGTGCTGACTCGCATTCCAGCTGCTTCCGTTAAAAAGAGATATACCAACGAAAAGCCGAGGTATATCGACGGAAATTGGAAAATATCAACGGAAAACCGAGATATATTGATGAAAATGGCAATATATCAACGAAACACCTAAATATATCGACGAAACAGAAATAGGAGTTCGAGCTATTAAAAAAATCAAGGCTATCACAAGATGTGATAGCCTTGATTATTATTTCACTAAACTTTTTAATACATTATCAATGATTTGTTCGTTAGCGATAGCTCCTGTGTATAACCAGCTTTCATCGGCAGAAAACTCATGAACATTTCCTGATTTTACAGCAGGGATGCTTTTCCAAAGTGCTTCATTAAGTGCTTTTGAGCCAGTGGATGTATCACTATTGATCAAGAATAGGTGATCGGCGTCCATTTCCACTAATTTCTCTAATGAAATGGCACTCCAGTTTCCTGTTGCACTAGCGGAAATTTCCTTGACAACACCCGGTTCCTTCAAGCCTAAATCGTCATACATGACAGCTCCGCTCGATAGGTTGTCGCTAACGACGAAGAACTTGCCGCCGACAAGCCAAACGGCTGCCACGGAAGGGTTGTCCGTTTCTTTTTCAAGCGTTTTTTTAGCTTCTGCAGCTTTCGCCTCGTACTTGTCTAAAGCCTTCTTGGCTTCATCTTCTTTGCCGAACACTTCTCCAACGCGCTTAAGCTCATCACGCCAATCATTGTTCACCTCGGTACCGATTACATATGTAGGGGCGATTTTATTGTATTGCTCATATTTCCCGCCTTCGACCATGCTTGCAGAGTCCATGATGATCAAGTCCGGCTTCATTTTTTGAACAGCTTCGAATGGAAGGTCGTGTGGAATGGTAGGAATCCCATCAAGGTCCTTTTGTAAATACCCTTGAATGCTTGCTCCATCTTTTACACTCCATTGCGCGACTGGTTTAACACCCAATGTGACAAGATTATCTTCAAGGTATGACGCGATGACACGCTTCGGCTTGGCCGGAATCGTGACTTTATGTCCCATTGCATCCGTTATCGTTCTTGTCTTCACTTCTTCTTGGTTATCTTTATTGGAAGTTTGATCCGTTTTATTTGTCGAAGATTGGCTATCCTTCGCTCCTTCATCACCACAGGCAGCCAATGAAATGGCTAACAGTCCAGCGCCCAAAAGTTGCAGCATTTTTTTCTTGCTTATCACGTAATACATTTAAATCCCCCTAAAGATATGATAAAATAATCTATGCATGATAATGATTCTCGATTTCAATTAATTTAAATATAGAAATCATTCATTGTCAATCGTTATTTTTTAGGGATAATCCCTCTGGAGAGTAGTTGTACAGATGAATTCAAAAACAAAAATCGACAAGGTACCGCTAAATACATATAAAAATAGAGTAACCAGCTTGGTCATCATGATAGTGGGCCTTGCATGCTTACTCGTTTCGATTATTGCTTCAATCAATCTCGGTGCCGCCGATTTGAGCTATCGTGATGTATATAATGCATTATTTCAATTTGATGAAGACAATCCCGCTCATACGATCATTCGCCAATTAAGATTTCCGCGGGCAATCGCTGCAGTGTGTGTAGGAGCTGCGTTAGCAGTCTCAGGGGCAATCATGCAGGGAATGACGAGAAATCCATTGGCTGATCCTTCCATACTGGGAGTAACCGCCGGATCATCGTTTTTCATTGCGATTGCGCTTGTGGTCATGCCGGGTATAACGTATCTGGGCTTAATGATGTTCTCTTTTGCCGGTGCAGGGTTGGGCGCAGCATTGGTTTTCGGAATCACATCGTATTCAAGGGGCGGCATAACGCCTGTCAAGCTCGCACTCGCCGGCTCGGCGATAGCATCCTTGCTTAGCTCGCTTTCAACTGCGGTCGGGATCAAATTCAATATTTCAAAAGATATCAGCTATTGG
>NZ_PHNG01000660.1:0-2990 GCF_002803435.1 Bacillus sp. mrc49
AGAATAAACCGACGATCGCCGTAACGGAGGATTTTAAGGAAAACCAGCTTCGTAAAGTAAGTGCAACGGAACATGATCCCCATGTTTGGTTTGATGTAAAGCTATGGATCGTTGCTGCAGGGGCGGTGAAGAAGGAATTGATTGCCAATGACCCAGATCATGAAGCGGACTATCTCTCGCATTATGAAAAATATGTTTCGCAGTTGGAGGAGCTGGATCGGTACGTTCAGGACGAAATAAATAAAATTCCGGAAGACCAACGGGTGCTTGTTACAGCGCATGATGCCTTCGGTTACTACGGGCAGTCATATGGTTTGGACGTAAGGGGGCTTCAGGGAATCAACACATTGTCGGAATATGGATCAAAAGATGTGACGGATATGCGGAATTACCTGGTGAAGAACGAAATAAAAGCGATTTTCATAGAGTCCAGCGTTCCGAGGAAGGCGATAGAGGCTGTCATTCAAGGAGCTGCCAAGCAGGGCCATAGCGTGAAAATCGGCGGTGAATTATTCTCGGATGCGATGGGTGAAAAGGGTACGGAGGAAGGAACCTATATAGGAATGGTCCGTCATAATACAGACACGATCGTCCATGCTTTGAAATAAGGGGGAGAAAAAATGGAGCAAGCGGCTTTGAAGGTTGAGAATTTAACGATCGCTTATCATAAAAAACCGGTTGTGGAGGATGTCTCATTCGAGGTGCCGGAAGGGAATTTAATCGGTATCATCGGCCCTAACGGAGCAGGGAAATCGACCTTGATCAAGGGGATACTCGAATTGGTTCCGAAACTATCCGGAGACATCACAATCAAGGGCTCTACGTATAAGTCGATGAGAAAGAGCATCGGCTATGTACCGCAGCGGGAATCAGTGGATTGGGATTTTCCGACCAATGCGCTCGATGTCGTGATGATGGGGAGATATGGCCACCTTGGCTGGCTGAAGCGTCCTGGCAAGGCTGAAAGGCAAAAGGCGATGGAATGCCTCGATAAGGTGGGTATGGCCGAATATGCCAACCGTCAGATCAGCCAGCTCTCGGGCGGACAGCAGCAGCGGATTTTCCTGGCTCGTGCGTTGGCCCAGGAAGCGGATATCTACTTTATGGATGAACCGTTCGTGGGGGTCGATGCAGCAACCGAGAAAGCAATCATCCTATTGCTGATGGAATTGAAGGAAAAAGGCAAAACGGTTCTAGTCGTGCACCATGATCTATCGACAGTCAAGGAATATTTTGACTGGACGATGCTATTGAATAAAAGATTGATGAAAATTGGCCCGACTGGAGAAGTGTTCATTCCTGAATATTTGCAGGAAACCTATGGAGGCCGCTTAGCGATACTGCCAGATGCAAAGTCCGGCCTGTTATTGAAATGAGGTGTTCACGATGAATGTACTGGATATCATCACTGATCCAAATACGAGATGGATTTTGCTTGGCACGATGTTCCTCGGGTTAAGCAGTGGGGTCATCGGAAGCTTTGCATATCTCAGAAAGCAGTCTTTGCTTGGAGACACGTTGGCGCATGCAGCGTTGCCCGGCATCTGCGTCGCTTTTCTGCTGACTGGGGTGAAATCGACTTCCTTCTTTCTTATTGGTGCGGCATTGGCAGGTTTAGTGGCTGTTTTTTTGATAAGTATACTCACGAGGTACAGTAAAATTAAGCAGGATGCAGCTTTGGGAATCGTATTATCCTCCTTCTTTGGCTTTGGGATCGTCATGCTCACGCAAATCCAGCAGAGCGAGTATGGAAACCAGAGCGGGCTGGATACGTTCCTGTTCGGGCAGACGGCCTCGATGGTCATGTCCGATGTATATATGATGATGACGGTTTCTTTTATACTGATTGTCACTTGTACGTTGTTTTTTAAAGAATTCAAATTACTATCCTTTGACCCAGGGTTTGCCAAAGGAATGGGATTACCGGTCGTTTTCCTTGATTATTTCATCATGATGCTGATTGTGGCAGCTGTCGTGATCGGCATCCAAGCCGTCGGTGTCGTATTGATGGCATCCTTACTGATCACACCTGCAGTTTCCGCCAGATATTGGACCGAGCGTCTGCATATCATGGTCACCCTGTCCGGGATATTCGGAATGCTGAGCGGTGTGTCAGGCACGCTTATCAGCACGTCCGTCAATAATTTGCCGACAGGCCCGTTGATCGTCTTATCGGCGACGGCATGGTTTTTCTTTTCCATGCTTTTTGCACCTAAACGTGGAGTGCTTTCATCTGTATGGAGAAGGGTATCCTTGAAAAAGAATCATTCTCTCGAACAGGATAGAAGGAAAGGGAGACATACATCATGAATGATTTTTGGATTATCTTAGTTGGAGCATTGGTGGCGAGCTCCTGCAGTGTTCTAGGTTGTTTTTTAATCGTGAGGAAAATGACTTTGATAGGTGATGCCATCAGTCATTCCGTGTTACCGGGAATCGTATTGGCCTTTTTGATAACCGGGACCCGTGACTCCATTCCGATGCTGATCGGGGCAGCGGCGCTAGGTTTGCTTACAGTATTCTTGATCCAGCTTTTCCAATCTTCCGGCGTTCAATCCGACGCGGCAATCGGCATCGTCTTCACCTCACTCTTCGCCGCGGGAATCGTACTGGTGAGCTTGTATACGCAACAAATAGATTTTGACCTTGAGCACGTCCTGTACGGGGAAATCGCCTATACTCCGTGGAACACGATGACAATTGGCGGAATAGAGGCCGGGCCGAAAGCCGTTTGGATTGTGGGGAGCTGCTTTATCCTGAACCTCATCTTGATTTTCGTTTTCTTCAAACAGTTCAAGCTTGTATCCTTCGATCCGGCACTTGCCGCCGCCATGGGGATTCCGGTTCTGTTGTTTCATTATTTATTGATGAGCCTCATTTCGATGACTACCGTAGCTTCTTTTGATAGTGTAGGTTCGATTTTAGTGGTTGGAATGCTCATCATTCCCGCTGCGACGGCATATTTATTGTCAGAGCGTTTAAGCGGGATG
>NZ_PHNG01000661.1:0-15452 GCF_002803435.1 Bacillus sp. mrc49
AAGGTTGGCTCAAATGCTTGGATACCAAGCCTATGAAGTGTCGGTGCACGGTTCAATAGTACTGGATGCTCCCTGATCACTTCTTCAAGCACATCCCAAATTTCAGGAGATAAACGTTCAATTTTACGCTTGGCGGATTTAATGTTATGCGCCAAACCTCTTTGAACCAATTCCTTCATGACGAATGGTTTGAATAATTCGATCGCCATTTCCTTCGGAAGACCGCATTGGTACATCTTTAAGTTTGGTCCTACTACGATAACCGAACGTCCAGAGTAGTCAACACGTTTACCAAGAAGGTTTTGACGGAAGCGGCCTTGTTTACCTTTTAACATATGAGATAAGGATTTTAATGGGCGGTTACCAGGTCCTGTTACCGGACGGCCACGACGGCCATTATCGATAAGAGCATCGACAGCTTCTTGAAGCATACGCTTTTCGTTTTGAACGATAATGCTTGGCGCACCAAGGTCAAGCAGTCGTTTTAACCGGTTATTACGGTTGATGACACGACGGTATAAATCATTTAAATCAGACGTAGCGAAGCGTCCGCCGTCAAGTTGTACCATTGGGCGAAGTTCCGGTGGAATGACCGGCAGCACGTCAAGGATCATCCATGAAGGTTCATTACCGGAGTTACGGAATGCTTCCAGCACTTCCAAGCGTTTGATAGCACGGGTCCTGCGTTGTCCTTGGGCTGTTTTAAGCTCCTCTTTCAACGACTCTACTTCCTTTTCCGTATCTATATCTTGTAAAAGTTTTTTAATAGCTTCCGCACCCATTGCAGCTTGGAACTTCTTACCGTATTTTTCACGGTATGTACGATATTCCTTTTCGGAAAGAAGCTGTTTCTTTTCTAAAGTTGTATCGCCCGTTTCAGTTACTACGTAAGATGCAAAGTAAATGACTTCTTCCAAAGCACGCGGGGACATATCAAGTACAAGTCCCATACGGCTAGGGATTCCTTTGAAATACCATATATGTGAAACTGGCGCTGCCAGTTCAATATGACCCATACGTTCGCGACGCACTTTGGCACGAGTGACTTCGACGCCACAACGGTCACAGACTACGCCTTTATAACGAACACGTTTATATTTTCCGCAATGACATTCCCAGTCCTTTTGAGGTCCAAAGATTCTCTCACAGAATAAACCGTCTTTTTCAGGCTTTAACGTACGATAGTTGATTGTTTCTGGCTTCTTCACTTCTCCATGGGACCAAGAACGAATCTTGTCTGGTGAAGCAAGACCGATTTTCATATACTCAAAATTATTAACGTCTAACAAGGGGCCTACCTCCCTTTTAATCTCCAGGTTTAACCCTTGATCACCGGAATTTATCAGGCAATCTACACCGGATGATGGTTGATTGAATCAATAAGGCTCTAACATGGCAGCAAGGTCTTCAAAGAAACTACTTGCTGCCAGTCAGAGCGGATCATATATAACTAGATATGTTTATATTTAATTATTCTTTGACAGGTGCCCCTACTTCGGAGGCAACCATATCTTTTGTATCGGCATCAAGGCTTAATTTGTCTGCTTGGTTGGCTTCTTCTTCATCTTCCAAATCACGCATTTCAATCTCGCGGTCTTCGGCATTAAGAATTTTAACATCCAATCCTAAACTTTGAAGCTCCTTGATCAATACTTTGAATGATTCAGGAACGCCAGGCTCAGGGACATTTTCACCTTTGACAATCGCTTCGTATGTTTTAACACGGCCCACGACATCATCCGATTTGACGGTTAGGATTTCTTGTAATGTATAAGCAGCACCGTATGCTTCAAGTGCCCATACTTCCATCTCACCGAAACGCTGTCCACCGAATTGCGCCTTACCACCAAGCGGCTGCTGCGTAACCAGTGAGTAAGGTCCAGTTGAACGTGCATGAAGCTTATCATCGACCATATGCGCCAGTTTGATCATATACATGACACCGACTGATACACGGTTATCGAATGCTTCACCTGAACGGCCATCATATAGGACGGTCTTTGCATCACGGGACATCCCGGCTTCTTCAATCGTACCCCAAACATCTTCCTCGGTGGCACCATCGAAAACAGGTGATGCTACATGAATGCCAAGAGCGCGTGCAGCCATACCTAAGTGGAGCTCCAGCACCTGACCGATGTTCATACGTGAAGGTACACCAAGTGGATTCAACATGATGTCGACTGGTGTGCCGTCTGGTAAATATGGCATATCTTCCTCAGGAAGGATCCTGGAAATTACCCCTTTGTTACCATGTCGTCCAGCCATTTTATCGCCTTCATGGATTTTACGTTTTTGTACGATATATACACGAGCCAATTGGTTTACACCTGGAGGCAATTCATCGCCATCTTCTCTGTTAAACACTTTAACATCAAGGACGATACCGCCGCCGCCATGAGGTACGCGAAGCGATGTATCCCTGACTTCACGTGCTTTTTCACCGAAGATTGCATGTAATAGACGTTCCTCGGCAGTCAATTCCGTTACACCTTTAGGCGTGACTTTACCAACTAGAAGATCTCCGTCTTTCACTTCGGCACCGACACGGATGATTCCGCGTTCGTCAAGGTTACGAAGCGCATCTTCCCCGACGTTAGGGATATCACGAGTGATTTCTTCAGGCCCTAATTTTGTGTCGCGAGATTCAGATTCATATTCTTCAATATGGATAGAAGTGTACACATCATCCTTGACCAGACGTTCACTCATGATGATGGCATCTTCATAGTTGTACCCATCCCATGTCATGAAGGCTACCAATACGTTACGTCCAAGGGCTAATTCGCCTTTTTCCATTGAAGGGCCATCGGCAAGGATTTCCCCTTTTACGACGTTGTCGCCTACACTTACGATCGGGCGTTGATTATAGCACGTTCCTTGGTTGGAACGAATGAATTTTAATAGACGATACTTATCCAAGTTGCCTTTTACTTGCTGTCCGTCAACTTCACTAACCCGGCGGACCCATACTTCACGTGATTCAACGTGCTCTACGATACCAGGGTGTTTACAAATGACAGCTGCACCGGAATCTTTAGCCGAAACATATTCCATACCCGTTCCAACTCGAGGTGCTTCCGGTTGTAGCAATGGAACTGCTTGACGTTGCATGTTCGCTCCCATAAGGGCACGGTTGGAGTCATCGTTTTCCAAGAAAGGAATACATGCTGTCGCAGCAGAAACGACTTGTTTAGGAGATACATCCATGTAATCTACGCGGTCACGCGGAACAACGGTATTTTCACCGCGGAAACGTGCAACAACATCATTATCAAGGAAGGATCCGTCATCTGAAAGACGAACATTCGCTTGGGCAACTACATAGTTATCTTCTTCATCGGCTGTTAAGTAGTCGATTTGACTCGTAATTTTTCCAGTTTCCGGATCCACACGACGATATGGTGTTTCGATGAAACCATACGGGTTTACCTTTGCAAAACTGGAAAGCGAGTTAATCAACCCGATATTCGGTCCCTCAGGCGTTTCAATCGGACACATACGGCCATAGTGGGAATAATGAACGTCACGCACTTCAAAACCAGCACGCTCACGTGTCAAACCACCAGGTCCCAATGCAGAAAGACGACGTTTATGTGTCAATTCGGCCAACGGGTTCGTTTGATCCATGAACTGAGAAAGCTGTGAGCTTCCGAAAAACTCTTTGATGGATGCAATAACAGGACGAATGTTGATTAGTTGCTGCGGTGTGATCGTATTCGTATCTTGAATGGACATCCGTTCACGAACGACACGCTCCATACGCGATAAACCAATTCTGAATTGGTTTTGCAGCAATTCACCAACAGACCGCAGACGACGGTTACCCAAGTGGTCAATATCATCCGTGATTCCCACACCATGCAGTAAGTTAAAGAAATAACTGATAGAAGAAATAATATCTGCCGGCGTAATGTTTTTGACCTTATCCGTCACATACGCATTACCGATGATATTAATTACTTTTTCACCTTCAGCATCATTTGGCGCAAAAACTTTGATAGGCTGAAGAAGGGTCTCTTCTTCCACCACGCCGCCAGAAGGATGGAATGTTTTGAATCCGATTCCAGCTTCAATATGAGGCAGGATCCTATCAAGTGTACGGCGGTCTAGCATTGTACCTTTTTCGACGATGATTTCCCCGGTTTCAGGATCGATCAAAGTCTCTGCAATGCGTTGTCCGAACAGACGGTTCTTGATATGCAGTTTTTTGTTTATTTTATAACGACCTACGTTAGCTAAATCATAACGTTTTGGATCAAAAAAGCGTGAAACTAAAAGACTTTTCGCGTTTTCGACAGTAGGTGGTTCACCTGGGCGTAGACGCTCATAGATTTCCAGCAAAGCTTTTTCGACACTCTCGGTATTGTCTTTCTCAAGAGTGTTGCGAAGGTATTCGTTGTCTCCGATCAAGTCAATGATTTCCTGATCAGTTCCAAATCCAAGGGCACGCATCAATACTGTAATAGGTAATTTCCTCGTGCGATCGATTCGAACATACACAACATCCTTGGCGTCTGTTTCATATTCAAGCCAGGCGCCACGGTTCGGAATAACGGTCGCAGAGAATCCTAACTTACCGTTTTTATCCATTTTACCGTTGTAATATACGCTAGGTGAGCGCACTAATTGGGATACAATGACCCGTTCGGCACCATTGATGACAAATGTACCTGTTTCCGTCATCAACGGGAAGTCGCCCATAAATACATCTTGGTCTTTAACTTCCCCTGTTTCTTTGTTAACAAGGCGCACTTTCACACGAAGTGGTGCAGAATACGTAACATCGCGTTCTTTTGTTTCTTCCACAGAATACTTCGGCTCAGCTAAGCTGTAATCGATGAATTCTAACGATAAATTACCTGTAAAATCTTCAATAGGAGAAATATCCTGGAACATTTCCTTTAAACCTACATCTAGAAACCATTGATAAGAAGCTGTTTGAATTTCAATAAGATTCGGAAGATCCAAAACCTCACTGATTCTTGCATAACTTCTACGTTGGCGGTGTCGTCCATACTGAACAAGTTGACCTGTCAACTGATTCACCCCTTAAATCAAGCGTTATAAGGATCCATTTGCCCCGGAAAAGAAATCCTTTCCATAGACAAAAAGAAAATGGTTTTTATTTTAAAAACCACTATTTCTCATAAAACGAACTATTATTTATATATTTTTCCCATATTATCCATTGGTTATACACCAATGGTATAAAAATTGCATAGTTACGGAATTATATATATGCATTTTATAATACTAACATAGCGAAAATTTAGAGTCAAACCTTTTTGGATAATAGTATATAGTAACCTTTCTTCTTCAACGGCACTTCAACATTTCCAAATAATTGCTCCATTTTATCCATGGCGGATGGCGCGCCTTGTTTTTTTTGAATGACCACCCATAATTCTCCACCAGCTGCCAAACTGCGATAGCCTTCTTCTAAAATTTCGTGGACTACACTTTTACCTGCGCGAATGGGAGGGTTCGTAAGAATTGCAGCGAATTGATTGGAGCCTACTTTGTCAAAACGGTCGCTTTCAAAAATCTTCACATTTGCAATCCCATTAGAAGCGGCATTTTCTTTTGACAAATCAACAGCCCTGCTATTAATATCAATCATTTCTATCGTTCTCTCGGGATAGGACGCCGCGATTGTTATTCCGATTGGCCCGTATCCGCAGCCTACATCCAGAATATTTCCATCCACAGCCTCATTAAGGGTGAAGCTCTCAACTAAAAGGCGCGATCCGAAATCGACTTCCTTTTTCGAGAATACACCATTATCACTTTTGAAGCGAAAGGTACGTCCCTTTAATGTAAAATCCCAAAATTTCGGATTGCTTACGACATCCGGTTTTTGTGAGTAGTAATGCTCTGTCAGAGTCATCTCCCCCTATCAGAAAGGAATATTGAAGATTTATGAGAGAAGATATTTGAAGAAGGGTTGCTTGCATGCCGGAAGGTTCGAAGGCCGAGGCCCATCAACCAAACATTCAACGGCAGTTTTCCGTCATTTCTTAAAAATGAAGAGAAAAAAGCCCGCCAGTGATAGCGAGCTTTTTGTTTATGCAAGATTACTTAACTTCAACGCCAGCTCCAACTTCTTCAAGTTTAGCTTTGATTTCTTCAGCTTCTTCTTTAGAAGCAGCTTCTTTGATTGCTTTTGGAGTGTTGTCAACAAGTTCTTTTGCTTCTTTAAGTCCAAGGCCAGTTACTTCACGAACAGCTTTGATGACTTTGATTTTTTGATCTCCAGCAGATGTAAGGATTACATCGAACTCAGTTTTTTCTTCAGCAACAGCGCCGCCAGCAGCAGCTACAGCTACAGGTGCAGCAGCAGTTACGCCAAATTCTTCTTCGATTGCTTTTACAAGGTCGTTTAATTCTAAAACAGTCATGTTTTTAACTGCTTCAATGATTTGATCTTTAGTCATTGTTATTTCCTCCTCGAAATGGTTGGTTTTTTTTGTTTCAATAGGCAGGTTAAGCGATTAGCTTACGCGCCTTGTTCTTCTTTTTGTTCTGCAACTGCTTTTGTAGCAAGAGCAAGTCCGCGCATAGGTGCTTGTAGCACGCTGAGTAGCATTGAAAGTAGGCCTTCGCGTGAAGGTAGTTCTGCAAGAGCTTTGATTTCTTCAGCAGTTGCAACGTTTCCTTCGATAACTCCAGCTTTGATTTCTAACGCTTCATGTTTTTTCGCAAAATCGTTAAGGATTTTTGCTGGCGCAATAACATCTTCATTTGAGAATGCAATTGCGTTTGGTCCTGTTAATGATTCGTTCAAAGCGCTAAGTTCAGCACTTTCAGCAGCACGGCGAGTTAAAGAGTTTTTGTAAACTTTAAACTCAACGCCAGCTTCACGAAGTTGCTTACGAAGTTCTGTTACTTGAGCAACAGTCAATCCACGGTAGTCAACAACTACTGTTGATTGGCTTGCAGTCAGTTTCTCAGAAATCTCAGCAACGATCTTTTGCTTTTGTTCAATAATTGCGTTCATCCTTACACCTCCTGTAGATTTGCTTGAAAACATTTATACCGTTTCAAAGAAAAAGCCTTCATCTCTATTGCAGACATGAAGGCAGTAATTTCAAAGGTCATAGTCAACGACTATTATTATCGAATTACCTCGGCAGGGAATTAAGCTCATATAGGAGCACCTACTGTCTACGGTACAAATGATATTCATTTATTAACAACAAAACTTATTATAACCATAATAGTTTTGGTATGTCAATTATTTATTGAAAGTTGAAGGATCTACTTTCACACCAGGGCCCATTGTAGTCGTTACAGAAACGTTTTTCATGTAAGTTCCTTTAGCAGCCGCAGGTTTAACTTTAAGCAATGTATCATAGATAGTAGTGAAGTTTTCCACTAGCTTAGCATCTTCGAAAGATACTTTACCGATTGGAGCATGGATGTTACCAGCTTTATCTACGCGGTATTCAACTTTACCAGCTTTGATTTCATTTACTGCTTTCGTAACGTCAAATGTTACTGTACCAGTTTTAGGGTTAGGCATTAAACCTTTTGGTCCTAAAACACGTCCAAGTTTACCAACTTCACCCATCATGTCTGGAGTCGCTACGATTACATCGAATTCGAACCATCCTTGTTGGATTTTGTTGATGAAGTCAGATTCGCCAACGTAGTCAGCACCAGCAGCTTCCGCTTCTTTTGCTTTTTCGCCTTTAGCGAATACTAATACGCGTTGAGTTTTACCAGTACCATTCGGTAGAACAACCGCTCCACGAATTTGTTGGTCAGCTTTCTTAGGGTCTACGCCTAAACGGAAAGCAACTTCAACAGTCGCATCGAATTTTGCGAAGTTAGCTTTTTTAGCCACTTCAATTGCTTCAGTTACAGCATAAGCCTTAGATACTTCTACAAGCTTAGCTGCTTCAAGATACTTTTTACCTTTTTTCGCCATGATATAAATCCTCCTAAATTGTGGTTTTAACGGAATGACCTCCCACGAATAAAGGTTGCGAGTATCAATCGCAACCCCGTAGAAACAAATAGCAATTACATGGATTAGTCTTCGATGACAATACCCATGCTGCGAGCAGTACCTTCAACCATACGCATTGCAGCTTCAACGTTTGCAGCGTTTAGGTCAGGCATTTTAGTTTCAGCAATCTCGCGCACTTGATCACGCTTGACTGTAGCAACTTTATTACGGTTAGGTTCACCAGAACCAGACTCGATACCTGCTACTTTCTTAAGCAATACTGCAGCCGGTGGAGTTTTTGTAATGAATGTAAATGAACGGTCTTCAAATACCGTGATTTCAACAGGAATAATTAGACCAGCTTGATCTGCTGTACGAGCGTTGAACTCCTTACAGAATCCCATGATGTTTACACCAGCTTGACCTAATGCAGGACCGACTGGCGGTGCCGGATTCGCTTTACCAGCAGGAATTTGCAATTTAACCATTTTAATTACTTTTTTAGCCACGAGACACACCTCCTTATAAGTCCGTGATGTGGTAATAGGGGTATACCCTCCCACTCATCTTGAATTCTTTATATATTAATAAAGAATGCTTGTATCGTTGAGGCCTAAAAATTGAAACATACTGACCTTTGAAATTTTACCACTTTCAAATGGCAATTTCAAGTTTTTTTCCGTTTATAATTTTTCCACTTGGTTAAAATCAAGTTCTACCGGTGTATCACGACCGAACATATTGACTAGCACCCTTACTTTTCCTTTATCTTTATCAAGTTCTTCTATCGGTCCTGCAAAGGTTGCAAATGGCCCTTCTTTAACTTGAACGGTGTCTCCGAGTTCAAAATCAATTTCGAATTTGCTTTCATCGACGCCCATGCGTTTAAGAACGACTTCAATTTCTTCCGGAAGTAACGCTGTCGGCTTGGAACCGGCCCCAGACGAACCTACGAAACCTGTTACACCAGGCGTATTCCGGACTACATACCAGGAGTCATCCGTCATGATGATTTCCACCAGTACATATCCTGGAAATACTTTCTTTTTGGTCACTTTCTTTTTGCCATCTTTAATTTCTGTTTCTTCTTCTTCAGGAACTACAACCCGGAAGATCTTATCTTCCATCCCCATCGTTTCAACACGTTTTTCCAAGTTAGCTTTAACCTTGTTTTCATAACCTGAATAGGTGTGAACTACATACCAATTCTTTTCCATGTGTTAGGACTTTAACGTCCTTCCCTCCCTGCAATCGATCATTTTTCTTTATTGAGCTTTATCTTTGAACGTTTTAGCCAAAAACCCAGTTCCGGCGTCATCCCGACTTAACTAGAATATTTTGTGATGATCATGGTGCAGCAGTGCGCGATTTTGAACTTATTAAAAAAGACAAATTAAAAAACCCGTTTCCGGGCTTTTCTGCTGACACATATTATTCTATCACTATTATACCTTATTTTCGAATCTCTTATTCAATAACTAAGCGAATTAATTCGGAAATGCCCAAATCGACCACTGTAAAGAATAAAGCCATAAATATTACAGTCGTTACTACCACGATTGTATATTTGGTAAGCTCCTTGCGTTTGGGCCAGCTTACTTTTTGCATTTCGCGAACGACACCGCTGAAAAATTCGGTAAAACGTTTCATGAATGTATCCTCCAAGCATTAGACAGCTTCTGTCAATCTATTTATAAAACATTTATTTCGTTTCTTTATGAATTGTATGTGCATTGCATGTACTGCAAAACTTCTTGATTTCCAGGCGTTCGCCGCTTGTCGATTGTTTGCTTTCATAACTGTAATTTCTTGAACCGCAATCCGTGCAGGCAAGAACGATTTTTTTGGGCATTTAGATACACCTTTCCTATCTACTATATCCCTAAAACCTTATCACGGCTGTCTTTTATTGTCAATATCAAAGCGGGATTCACCCAGTACGGATACCGTTCGGGCGTGACTTCGGTTTCCTGACATCCATTTAAATAATTTAGTGAAAATTAAATTTCCAAGTGGAGAAGGGACAGATGAAATTAAGCGGAAAAAGCGGAGGGATTATAAACTGATTTCCCTTACTTCCAAATAGCGCTCGAGCTTTCTTTTCACCCGCTGAAGGGCGTTGTCGATTGACTTAACATGCCTGTTCAACTCTTCAGAAATTTCCTGGTAGGTTTGTCCATCCAGGTAAAGAGCCAATACTTTTCTCTCAAGATCACTCAGGAGCTCGGCCATTTTCAATTCGATATCGTCAAACTCTTCTTTGTTGATAATCAGTTCTTCCGGGTCCAGAACTTTCGTACCCGATATAATATCCATAAGAGTTCGGTCCGATTCCTCATCATAAATGGGCTTGTCCAGGGAAACATAGGAATTGAGCGGAATATGTTTTTGACGTGTTGCCGTTTTAATAGCGGTAATGATTTGCCTCGTAATGCATAGTTCTGCAAATGCTTTGAAGGAAGATAACTTATCGCCTTTGAAATCACGGACGGCTTTATACAGGCCGATCATACCTTCCTGCACGATGTCTTCCTTATCTGCACCAATCAAGAAATAAGTCCTTGCCTTTGCTCTTACGAAATTACGATACTTTTGGATCAAATAATCCAGCGCTTCACTGTCACCAGTGTGAACCAACCCTATCAATTCATCATCATCAAACTGCAGATACTTTTCGTTCAGCTTCATTCCGAATTTGAGACCCACATTATATCCCCCTGACCTGACTCAGATAGAAATATTATACAGCAGGTAAAATTTACCCGTCAATGGTTCAAATTTTCCCGCGGCGCCATTTTTCAAAAATTTCTGCCACTTCTTCACTCAAATGAATTTTGCCAGACGGTTTTATCGTTTTCGATTTTCTGACATCTTTCTTGATTTCCCCTTGGATTTCTTCCATTTCAATAAGCAGTTCACGCGCTGATTTCCTTAGAGCCCCTTGGCCAAAGATCACCCACTGCTCGGTGAAGTCGGAGGTGGCCACTTGAATCTGCGTTTTGACATTATTCAGCTCAATGGCCATCTTTTCTATTCTCTCATCCGCGGTTTCATTTTCTTTTGTAAAAATTACGTCAACTTTATGATTTTTGAAAATACGGGCAATACCCTGAACATATTGGGCGTCGAATACGACAATTACCCGCGATCCGGTAAATGCCTGATATTCCGCCATCATTTCAATCAACCTATCTCTTGCGGCAGCAAGGTCCCGTTCTTTTAATTCTCTCAGTTCCGGCCAGGCTCCTATAATGTTATAACCGTCCACCAACAGAATATCCATCCCATTATTGTCCTAAAGGATTTCTTTTGCGATAGACCTCATACATCAGTAATCCGGCTGCGACTGATGCATTTAACGACGTTACTTGGCCAGCCATAGGCAAACGGATGAGGAAATCGCATTTTTCTTTCATTAACCGGGCCATCCCTTTTCCTTCACTTCCGATGACGAGGCCGATCGGCATCTTTCCATCCATGTTACGGTAGTCATCGCTGCCTTTCGCGTCTGTACCGACAATCCATACACCGCGCTCTTTCAACTCTTCCACCGCTCTCGCCAAATTGGTGACGCGCGCCACCGGGATATACTCAATCGCACCCGTTGAAGCCTTCGCCACGGTTGCCGTTAAGCCCACCGCTCTTCTTTTTGGAATGATGATTCCATGGGCCCCGACTGCATCCGCCGTTCTCATGATCGAACCTAAATTATGGGGATCTTCAACTTCATCAAGAATCATGAAAAAAGGTGCTTCTTCCCGTTCTGCCGCTTTTGCGAATAAGTCATCCAATTCCACATACTCATATGCCGCAACTTGTGCGACAACACCTTGATGGATGCCTTCAACCATTTGGTCAATTTTTTTCTTCGGGACGATCTGCATGAATACCTTCTTTTCCTTCGCCAAACCAATTAGCGGCTGCATCGAGCCTTTTTGCGACCCCTCCGCTATCCAAATTTTATTAATATCCCGTTCGGAGCGAAGAGCTTCCAAAACGGGGTTCCTGCCGATGATATATTCTTCACTCATGGGTTCCGCCCCTTTTCTTCTTCAATGTATTCAATAGCTTTTTTTATGAGTTCTTCCATTCTTTCAATTCGGCCCGATAAATACAAATAGCCCATCAGTGCCTCGAAGGCTGTACTGTAGCGATACGTTTGCACATCCGTATTCTTCGGGACAGAACCCGATTTCGCATTTCGGCCCCGCCGAACGACAGCTGATTCCTCTTCCGATAACCAATCCGACTCCAAGAAAAAATGGATGATTTTATTTTGAGCTTTAGCCGCTACAAAAGAAGTAGCTTTCTTGTGCAGCAGATTGGGCTTGACCGCTCCGTTTTGAATGAGGTGATGCCGGATATACGTTTCGTATACGGCATCACCTATATAAGCTAAAGCAAGACTGTTCAGCATTTTTGCATCTATCTTACTATCGTAATGAAGCATTCCTTACCCTCTTTTCCATCTTGTACCTTGAGGGGTATCCTCTAATATGATATTCATGCTTTTCAGGCGGTCACGAATTTCATCAGATAACCCGAAGTCGCGGTCCTTACGCGCTTGAATTCTTTGCTGGATCAAGCCTTCGATTTCTTCATCCAACAGCCCCTCCTCTTCCAGGGACAGACCCAGGACAGAAAATAAGGTACTGAATTTTTCAAGGAAAGCATCAATGACTTCCTTATGTGTATTTTTCTCCATCAAGTAATAATTTGCCTGTTTGGATAGTTCAAAAAGGATGGAAATGGCATTGGCTGTATTGAAGTCATCGTCCATTTCAGTAATGAACTGGTCTTGCAATTCATTAACCTTCGCGATCCAGGCCTCATTGTTTTCGGTCAGGCCGTCGCTTGCCTGAAGGCGGTGCTTTAAGTTTTGGTAAGATGTCCTCAGACGATCGAGGGCAGCCTTGACATTTTCAAGCACCTCTTCACTATAATTGATGGGATGGCGATAATGTACCGATAACATGAAGAACCGTAACACTTGTGGATCATGATTCTTGATGATGTCATGAACAAGAACGAAATTCCCTAACGATTTAGACATTTTTTCATTATCAATATTTATATACCCATTATGCATCCAATAATTCGCAAAGGTCTTGCCTGTCAGTGCTTCAGATTGGGCAATCTCGTTTTCATGATGCGGGAAGGCAAGGTCTTGACCTCCAGCATGAATGTCGATTGTATCGCCCAAATACTTTTTGACCATTGCGGAGCATTCGATATGCCAGCCAGGACGTCCGCTTCCCCAAGGGCTTTCCCAAGAAATTTCACCATCCTTGGCCGCCTTCCACAAGGCGAAATCAAGGGCATCTTGTTTTTTCTCGCCGATTTCAATACGGGCCCCCACTCGTAGTTCATCGATCGACTGGTGCGAAAGCTTGCCATAGCCGTCAAACTTACGAGTCCGGAAATACACGTCCCCCTCGGATTCATAAGCGAATCCTTTTTCAATCAGTGTCGAGATGAAATCAATGATAGCATCCATGTTCTCGATTACGGTAGGGTGGGCATCCGCCTTTTTGCAACCCAGTGCAGATACATCTTCGAAATAAGCCTCGATGAAGCGCTTGGATATGGTCGGGACATCTTCCCCCAATTCTTTTGCCGCACGGATCAGTTTATCGTCGACATCCGTGAAATTGGAAACGAAATGAACATCGTATCCACGGTAATCCAAATACCTGCGAACCGTATCAAACACGATTGCCGGTCTGGCATTGCCAATATGGATGTAATTATAGACAGTTGGACCACATACATACATTTTCACCTTACCCTCTTCCATCGGGACGAAGGTCTCTTTTTTTCTGGTAGCCGTGTTATAAATTTTGATCGTCATATTATAAACTCCTTTCTTCCTGCTTCTGTTCGGCCATTTTCGCTTTCAGGAACCTGATTTCACTTTCCATTTCCTTGAAGCGGTCGGCGATCGGATCCGGAAGATCACAATGATTTAAGTCTTTTTTGATTTTGATGCCATCTTGAATGACCACTTTGCCTGGAATGCCAACCACGGTTGAATTAGGCGGAACTTCCTTTAAAACGACCGATCCAGCACCGATTTTGGAGTTCTCCCCGATAGTGATCGAACCCAGAACCTTTGCTCCAGTTGCAATCAGTACATTATCCTTTATCGTCGGATGACGTTTCCCTTTTTCCTTTCCTGTCCCGCCAAGGGTTACGCCTTGAAAGACAGATACATTATCACCAATCTCGCACGTTTCGCCGATGACGATTCCCATTCCGTGGTCGATGAAGAAGCGACGGCCGATGGTGGCCCCTGGATGGATTTCAATCCCGGTAAAAAAGCGGCTGACTTGGGATATGCTTCTCGCCAGGAAAAAAAACTTCTTCTTAAACAGGGCGTGTGCCATCCTATGACTCCAGATTGCATGTAAACCCGCATAAGTCAAGATGACCTCCAAATAGCTGCGCGCAGCAGGGTCTTGATCAAAAACCACTTCGATATCCTCTTTAAACATCTTGAACAAAATGATCCCCCCTATGTTCCGTACTTCTCCTGCATCTCCCATTAGCTTTTTATGCATATAAAAAAGCGTCTCTGTCGAAATAGACAGAGACGCTTCAAGCGCGGTTCCACTCTGTTTGGCATGTACGAAGCAGGTTCATCATAACCCTGTCTTTCCATCCCCAACTTTAATCCTTGTAACGGAGGACATTCCGCCTGTGCCTACTATAAGTTAGTTCAGCAAAGGACTCAAGGGTGCATTTCGGAAAACGAGAGGCTTAAACCACTTTCAGCAGGTTATGGTTCTCTCTAAAAAGCATCGTTTCCTTACTTCTCCCCATCTACGCGTTCTTTTGTAAGATTATTAAATACTATATTACATTTTTGACTAATTGTTAATATAAAATACTCTGTAGCCGTTGTTTAATTTTTTCCTTACCCAATAACGATATCGCCTTAGGCAAATCAGGACCATGTGTTTGACCGGTAACGGCAGCCCGAATTGGCATGAATAATTTTTTCCCTTTATGGCCGGTGCTTTTTTGGACCGCTTTAATCGACTTCTTGATTTCATCGGCACTAAACTCTTCCAGACCCTCGATTTCCTGAAGGAAAGCCTTCATGACCTCCGGTACTTGTTCCTCAGCCAGCACTTCCTTCGCTTCCGCTTCGAACTCGACCTCATCCTTGAAAAACAGTTGGGATAGCTCAACGATTTCCGCCCCGAAGCTCATCTGCTCTTGATAAAGGGACACAAGGCCATGTACCCACTCTTTCTCATCTGCTGTCATTGATTTGGAGACCTTTCCGGCTTCAATCAAGTGGGGCAATGACAATTCCACTGCCGAATCAGCATCCAGTTGCTTCACATACTGATTATTCATCCACGTAAGCTTTTGCTTATCGAAAAGTGCCGGTGATTTGGACAATCGATCTGCATCGAAAATATTAATGAATTCTTCCTTCGTGAAGATTTCTTCCTCCCCGACCGGAGACCAGCCAAGTAATGTAATGAAA
>NZ_PHNG01000662.1:0-1399 GCF_002803435.1 Bacillus sp. mrc49
CTATTATTACTCGGGGCCCCAAATCTTCGTCAGGTCCGATAGCGATATTAAAACGGTTGATGATTTAAAGGGAAAGGAAGTTGCGGCTTCGAAAGGCTCTACATATGCAACCACTGCAGAAAAATATACAAATCATGTAAAAACGTATGACAGTGATATCACCGCGCTTAAAGCGTTGAGCGAAGGACGTCATGATGCCGTCATCACCGACTTCGTCACCGGCAAGGAAGCAGCCAAGGAAGGTTTCGATGTCAAGGGCCGGCAATTGATCGAACGCAGCGAGCAGGCGGTCGTCCTGCCAAGCGACAATCCCCAGCTGCTTAAACGCATCAACGAGGCGCTAGAGAACCTCCGGGAAGACGGAACGCTTGCGAAAATCAGCAAAAAGTACTTTGGTGAGGACATCACTACTAAGCCTGAATAAAGAATGATAGAAAGGGAGTCATTACATTGCCAAGTTTTTCACATTTTTTCGATACATTATTTAGCTCGTCGGACGTGTTCATCCGTGCCATGCTCCTCACATTGGAACTGACGGTAGTCTCCATTATTGTAGGGATCGTCATCGGTTTGCTTTTTGCACTTTTAAAAATTTCCAATATAAAGGTCCTTGCCTGGATTTCTGATGCTTATGTATTCCTCGTACGGGGTACACCGCTGATCGTCCAAATCTTCATCCTCTACTTCGGTATCAGCAATCTCTTCTTATTGCCGGACTTCTGGGCGGCGTCTCTTGCCCTCGCCTTCCATAACGGAGCTTATATCTCCGAAATATTGCGAGGTACGATTCAATCGATCGATAAAGGCCAAATGGAAGCCGGACGTTCCCTTGGAATGAGCAATTCACTCGCATTGAGGAGAATCATCCTGCCACAGGCCTTCCGCCGCGCATTGCCGCCGCTAGGCAACCAATTCATCATCGGACTGAAGGATTCTTCTCTAGCAGCCTTCATCTCCATGAATGAGCTGTTTAACGTAGCCACTACACTCGGCTCGAATAACTTCGATGAGATGACGTATTTATTGATTGTAGCGGTCTACTACTTGATTCTTGTGGCATTCCTGACCATTGTCGTCAATTTATTCGAAAAGAAACTGTCCATCAGTGATCGATAGGGGGAATTGAAATGGAACAAAAAGAAATGATTCGCATCAGGAATTTAAATAAATCTTACGGGGATTTGCATGTACTGAAAGATATTGATATGAAGGTATTGGATAGCGATGTGGTATGTCTGATCGGGCCAAGTGGTTCCGGTAAAAGCACCCTGCTTCGCTGCTTGAATTACTTGGAGAAGAAAGACAGCGGGCAAATCCTCATTGAGGGGACCGAGGTCAAGCCAGGCACCCATGATATCAATGAAATCCGCGCGAAGGTAGGAATGGACTTCCAGCATTT
>NZ_PHNG01000663.1:0-6932 GCF_002803435.1 Bacillus sp. mrc49
CTAGTTTTATCGTTTTTCCTGTTAAATCAAATGATTCATTCTCATTTTTTAAATGAACAATTAAATGCACTGTATTTAAATCATTGTTACTTACTTCAAAGGTGTTGTTGATTAAGCGATTAGATATATCCAAGGTGATGTCAAATGGTTTAAACATCCGATCCCCCTCCTTTTTTTATTTTTCTAGAGCTTGCAATCTTGTTTCCATTCCAGCTAATAGTTCTGTCATTTCAATGATTTTTTGTTCAGCTGCTTTAAGTCTTATTTCTTTTTCTTCAAGTTCGATCAACACCATTTCTAAGGATACTGTTAAGCCTTTTACATCACCTAATGACTCCTGGTGACCCTTTAACAATAAATTCAGAAGTTTATATATATTAATGGCCATTCCATCAGGAGCTGCCACTTGCGGACTATACTCAGAAATCAAACCGATCTGTGGATTAGAAATGCCATTTTGTACATCAGCCTCCAAATCATACTCACAAACTTTAAGTTCGTCTAAAATAGGATTTGCTAATCTCTTCATTTCTGAAATGTTTGTTTTGTAAGTATAGGAGGATGTTGTATCCAGTTGACTAGCTCTAACTGGTCTATAAGTAATTGGATCTTCACCATTACCAGCTAAATTTGTGACACGCAATGTGCCACCAACGCCATCAACAGCCACATAGAAATGTGTGTCGGTACTTCTCACCCTTATTCCGCCAGCCTTTAAAACAGGTGTGTTGTTTTGATTTGTGGGGTTTGTGTCACTTGAAGCGCCCAAAGTATTCCCTGTTCCGGTTCCATTAAAATACGCTTGATATCCATCCACATTTCGCATATTCTTGCAGCCTATATCAAATGTGTTCTTATCTAAGAAAAGAAAATTGTTTGTTGTTGTACCGTTAGATGTAAGGGTAATATGTGATAGTTGGAGAACATCGGTAAAATCGATGCCTGCAGCCCCTTTTGCTCTTAATTTCAGTCCACTTCCGCCATGTAGGGTTGCGCCATCCCTTGAACGTAAATCTAAGTAAGAAGAAGTGGTATTCCAGTTTGAGTCTCCATTGGCTGCTAATGAGGTTGTTAATCCTCGGTTGGTATGGAAAATAGAAAGATTAGTATCTCTTTCGTAAACTCTCACATTACCATCGCTTAAAATAACACGGTTTGCGTGAGTGATTAGTTCCCCGATATTTGTTAAAAAACTATAACTTCCATCCGCCTGTATCTTTCCTACAATCTCAGCGTTGGCTGCTTTTAAGTTTCCGTTTTTGTCTACGGAAAAAGTACCATTTCCATTATTTATAATGACTCCTGTAATGGAACCGGCCACAACATTACCCAAATCTGCAGATATGGCAGACAGAGTATTGAAGCTTTCCACCCATCGACCGCCGACATATTGATAAAAATTAGTTGTGATACCACTTAATGTAGTTTTAAACCACAAATCATTTTCTTTTGGATCCTCAGGTTCATTTGGTTGGTAGTAATTTGAACTTTTCCCGTTGGCCGATAAAATAGCATCAGAGGCTTTTTTGTCCACTTGGAGAATTATTTGTTTATTATTTGTGAATGGAATATCCGTGCTCGCCAAGATGCTCAAGAAATCTCACCTCGTATATGCTCATTTATTCGATAAAGCTGGTTTAGTCGTTGACTATCCTCCGCATCTTCATTTCCAAATGCAAACCCTTGAACTAACCATCTTTTGCCGTTGTTATCATAGTAATAACTAATGGTTTCTGGTTCATCATGATTTCCTATTCTTTCAATCGTCCCAAATGTATAAACAACTCTATAGACTAAGGATTTGGAACGGATATCAGCACAATATAAAACACGTTGGTCCTTAGATGAATCCGAACTGCCAGATGTCAAATAAATATAAGGGAAATCTAAACAGGTAGATTGATACGTTTGTGCCGATCCGAAAAAATTAATGTCGCTACCTTGCATCGTATAGATAGGCTTAAGCTTACCTGCCAAGACATCGGATTTTTTACAAACGTAGAAAGTTGGATTTGTAACTCCGACAGCAAATAACACATAGCCATTTCTCGCGTCTAAATTAGTCCGATAAGCTGAATTGGAGGGCGTGACCATTAGATCAACAATACTGCTATCTCCCCAATCTAAAACTTTGTTAGCCTTATAAGGGAATTTAACTACATGCCATTTATTGTTCTTAACGTCCCTATAGCACGACCAAATCCACATTTGGCTGTTTATATACTCAATTCCGAATTGCGCTCCGTGACCGCCTCGTATGGCCCACATACGGTCAAGAATCTTCCCACCTAAATCTGTTCTTGTAATAACATAGCTCTCGATGTTGTTTGCGGTATCGCCGGAATAGCGTTTACTTCCCCAATACTTTTGAGACCAATATATGTTATTTCTCTCGATATCCACTTGAGCATATTGGGCGACCGATGGAGAAAAGTCGGTCCATCCTGAAGGTGGGTCCAATTGTAAGGAAGCAAAAAACGCAGCATCTTTTTCTTCAGCAAACCGGATGGGACCACTTAGCCCATTTTGTATTTGGCAACGAATTGTAGAATCAGAGACTTCGGAACCTACCGTTATCACATTGCCTACATTGAGATGATTTTGTTCCCACACTTCATCATGAAAACCATCCGCATTAATTTTTTGCCAAACAAAGTCTTTGAAGTCGATTGAAGCTGTCACATCGTCTTTTCCGTAATAAACACGGATGATAATGCGTTTTTCGCTTGTTGTATCGGCAAAGTCTGTACCGTCCGGTGTAAAGTATTCAACTTTATAAGACTTTGCAGCTTGGGCATCTTGTTGAGCTTGTGACGCTGCTGCCCGCAATGCCCAGATATCCGATGGCGTAACAGCTACAATTTCAATGAACTCGCCTAATGTGTATTTGTTATTGAAGGGGTTAGCTTCAGATTCGTTTACTTCCAAGACTCTAGCTGAAATAGTCAGCTCTGGTTCCATGGAAAAGTCTACGACCTGGATGCGATCGCCAAGACTAGCCTCATAACCTAAGTGAGCAACATCTACCTCATAGGTATATTTGGGGTGATTATAGTTGTCTAATTGCTTTCTCCCCCAATCAAGAAGACCGGTAGGGTTTAAAATATCCTCGTTGGTTATATATCCTTCTAAATATGGATTTCCGTTGTTATAAAGATCATTGGCATCTTCATCGACTATATAAGTGCGGCCGCCATTCAC
This sequence comes from Bacillus sp. mrc49, assembly GCF_002803435.1. Classification (NCBI taxonomy): domain Bacteria; kingdom Bacillati; phylum Bacillota; class Bacilli; order Caryophanales; family Bacillaceae; genus Bacillus; species Bacillus sp. mrc49. The sequence continues at coordinate 3,202 of NZ_PHNG01000663.1, forward strand.
GCTTGCGATCGATACCTGTTTTCCATCTGATTCAGTCCCGCCGAATACGTGGAGTTTGGTATAGAACTCCATATCGTCACCAGTTCGTGTTATGCCCTCTAAATCATGGGAATACTCAATTCTTCTCCCAGCAGGCTCACCAAGCGATTCAACACTTTCAAGAATTTTTCTAATCACTTTACCATTGTAAATCTGAACGTGAGCCCGGACTTCCACTCCAAAGTCACTTATGTGTGTATCCAAGTGTGATTGTGCGGTTTGACCTGCAGAAAGCTCTAATGATTTCAAACCACCAAAAAAGCCATCTCCTTCTTTTTCCCATCCGGTCCCTTGTAAGATATAGTCCAGAACATCACTGCTATTTGCATTAAAAAATGATTTTGCCTCCACGATCTTATGATATAGATCCCAAATGCAAAGATTATACGCCTGAACCGTTTTAACGTGTATGGGCCCCCGAGCGCTGTCCGTCCAGTTATAAATACGATAACAATAATAAAGGCCATCACTAGCCTGTTTAAGGAGGTGATAGCCTTCTGTCATCATAGATGTTTCTCTAAACCCATAAGGGACTGAAATGGTTAATGTATCGGACCACACTTTCCCTTGTTCATCAGCAATCTTAGTGGTGCGTAAATCATCATAAAACTTGCAGCCTTTATTTCCTTCTAAGTCGAGCACGCCGCATACTTCTAAATTTAAATCTAAGATGATATAGATAAGCCATCCCCCTCCTTTATTGTGTCGTTGGTCTTATTTCATAATACCAATCAGCATCGTCTAATCCTGGTTCAAAGGCAAGTGTTGTGGGGATCCCGCCCATCAAAGTTTGGAATTTACTTCCGATATAAAACTTTTCCATGAAATAAGCCCCGTTTTTATAGATCGTCCGGTCTTCACAATTAATCTTAACTTCATCACCTGGACGAGCAATAATAGTCGGGCTGCTGGACGATTTATTTCCTCCATCAATAATTCTCCAGACTTTCACATCTGCAAGGCCCATTCCGTTGTTCTTATAACGCTTTACCGGATTTGCTTTGTCCTCAGAAATATCACCTTTTGCTGTATAAAAAGCAATTCCTGCTAATGATTCAGTATATTTTTTAGACGAATCTGTCCATGTTTTGGATATGGGCTTGTTCCATTTTGGATTGCTGTCTTCATCGAAGGCCATGATCTCCATCGTAAATTTATTGCCAATTTTTTGTAATTCGATATATCCGTAGAAGTCTGTAAAAGTAGAAGTTGTGGTGTCCTCGTCTAATTTAACCGTCTTCCATTGCTGTACTGTTTTGGTTTTCCCTTTGCTTTTCACTTCTTTAGTTCCGGTACCTAACTTGATGGATTTCTTGCTTTTCTTGCCTTTTTTAACCGTACCTTGACTAAAATAAAGATCGTGGTGATTGGAGCTGCTTCCTATTTGGACCTGTGCATATACGGATTCGCTATTGCCGTTATCCTTTAACATAATTTTACCGATTCGAACACCGGTGGCATTAAGTAAATAGATTTCACATTTACCACGAGCCCTCGCGTAATATTGCCGATTCCACATACGTACTCGAATTCTAAAATCACCATAGCTCCCTGGTAGCCACTGTTGCCTAATGGGGCCATGCCACTTATTATTGGGGTTAACAGCGCCAAAGTTATCAAGACCATCGCTTGTTTTGCCAACTCTAATGGAATTAGGTGTGCTTTGCATGGTTCCACTTGGAACGCCCGACTCCAATTCAAAAGTGAGATTGGAAGAATTAATCGATGTCCAGGTGGCTAAAGTATTGCAAGGGTCATGCAATACTAAGGGTTCCAAATCAATATTGGTATCACCTGTATCTGGATCTACTTCAGAACCAATGTATACATAGTCCCCATCCTGATCAGTAATGGCTATTTTAGTTACAGGTTTCTTAGGCAAACAAGTAAAGATTGGGTATGATTCGGCAGCACCGTTGGGCGTCAAAGTTATAGGGTTTTTATTCATATTATTTTTTTCGTAAACCCCATACCCTTTAGGGTCTGAGCAACCAAAAGATATAGTGAAACTCACCCAATGAGAAGTTTTGCTTATCCTTTCTGGTTGTGATATTCCAGTAAAGTGCCCGTAATAGGTCCATTCGGAATCATCACTAAAAACCATGGGATATTCTGCGTCTCCAGTTTGAATGATCAAGTTAGATAGGATCCGTAACTTTTTCGCACGATCATTTTCTGAATCGGCTTTTAATGTCACTTCAATATCAAACTGCTTTTTCCCAAAGCTATTACCTAGAAATAACTCCCCGATCATGCCGGGAATGTCCTGGACGTTTTCCGATATTTCAGCCGAAACGGGACGTCTGATTTCATTGACAATGAGATTCAACTCTCTATCCGAATCAATCCCACAAAAATTGAAAGTAATTTCTTCGCTCATAAACTAGTCACCCCCTTTGCGATGTTCCTTATTTTCGTTTCAGAATTGCTGTATTTTTTGTTATTGTCATGAAGAACTTTGCCATCCAGATAAGTATTGTTGTCTTTTGCTAGGATCTTAGATAAAAGTCCATTTTGCAGTTGTAACAATTCAATTTGGGCATCCTGCTTTTTTAGCAGAGAAAAAATAAGACTATTATCGCTGCTGCTAGTCTTAGTCGGATCACCAAATATCTTACTAGAAACGGCAGCCAGTAATTCTAGTGCCCTACTCCGTTTGTTCGGACTTAAAGGGATGATTGCTTCTGGTTTATTTCCTTCACCTACCATAGCCAAATGTTCCTTGGTGATGATGCCGCCATTTTCATATCCATGACCATGACCGATGTATTTAAGCATATTAGATCCATAACGCGATTTTGCATAGTTCATGCCTGCCAGTAAGCTGTCTAAACCATTCAATTGGTTTGTATGTCCAGGGAATGCAAAACTGCGAAATGTTGGCGGGATCACCTGGACGAGGCCGCGAGCTAAATTTCCAGTGTAATAGTTAACATCTTTGACAGCTGTGGATTGGATAGCCTTCTCATTCCCGCCTGATTCAGACTTGATTTGCCTTAACCATGCGTTCACATAATTAGCACTTGTAGGGAGTCCATTCATTCCTAATGCCTGTATGACGGTACTCCGCCATCTTTCAACGCCCTTACCCACAGGAGCCGCACTGCCTCCGCCGCCGAATCCATCAAACAAGGAACCGAAATAATCCATGGCTTTATTTTTCGCCCACCCCACTACACCATTTCCGCCTGCCCATTGGTTTGCAAATGTAGGGAACGTGTCTTTAAAGTTTAGGGAACTTTTTAATTGGTTCCATAACTTAGAAGGGCCTTTTGTGATGATATCGAATGCATCCATAGCCTTGCCGCCTAATGTTCCAATGCCGTTTATAACTTTGTTAGAACCACTAATGATGTAATCCATAAACGAATCATCATCACCGGTACCCTTTGCAAAGCCTGGGATCGAATTAGTCGGGAAATTATAGCTGCTTAAGACCGCCTTTGTTTTATCGTGTGGAAGAATAGCTGAACCTCTAGGCAAATGCATCAGTTCAGTACCCGTTGTGCCAACCAACCCAAGTCCTTTACCTGGTAAGTATCCAAGCTCTGGCCCTTCTTCACCCACAAAAGATAAACCGCCTTTAAAGGGCCCTTGAAACGTACCTTTAGCATTTTCAGGAATGCTGCCGGGTTTGAATTGAGGTGGGGAAGAGGTTTTTTCTTTATTTCCAAATACACGTTTAACCCAAC